>JABFRX010000261.1 GCA_013140995.1 Alphaproteobacteria bacterium
CCGCCTCAAAGGCAAAGGGATCAAAGGCAAAGGCGGCGGCGCCGGCGACCACTTGATCCGCCTCAAGATCGTCATGCCGAAGACGATCGACGACGAGCTTGCGTCGTTCATGCAAACCTGGCGTGAAAAACACGCCTACGATCCGCGGAGCCCACAGCCATGATCGTCAGCGAACAGGATCTCGTCATCGAAATCCGCGACCTCTCGCTCCCGCGCTTGCACAAATGGATCCGCCTGGGCTGGGTCAAGCCCGAACGGCGCGAAGGGGCCGCCTTCTTTCAGGAGGTGGACGTCGCCCGCGTGCGCTTGCTCGTCGAACTCGAACACGCGCTCGACTTCGACGACGACACCGTGCCGCTCGTGCTCTCGCTGCTCGACCAAATCCACGGCTTGCGCGGCGAACTGCGCACGCTCGCCCACGCCGTGGACGAACAACCGCAACCGATCCGCGACCGCATCCGCGCCGCTTACGCGCGCCTTAGCGAAAGCTGACGCGGCCTGCCATGGTTAAAGGACAACCGGATCGACCGTGTCACGGCCACAGATCCAAGCGATGCGCACAGCTGAGCGCCGCTTCTTTATCGGGCGCCGGGGTGCGATGTACCAACGTCTCGCAGGCGGCGTAGGCTTCCGCCGGCGTTCGCGCGATGGATGAATCCCCGGACTGGTGAATTCGCGTCGCCGCGCACGCGTTTAACGCAAGTGCCGCTGCGAAAACGGCGACGACATTGGTGAATCGCATCGGCGCATCCGGTTTCTCTGGCGAAAGGCTCTCGCGTTTCCGCCGCCTTGTCCACCAACGCCACACTGCGCCGCCGGCACGTCGCGCCCGCCGCGGTTGCGCCGGTATCGACGATTTCGCCAGATAAACACTGAAGTGTCGCGCTTGCGCACTCTTCCCGAACGAACCGTCGTGTTACCTCACAACCTGGCGGCGTCGCGCTTGCGGCCGCCACTGGGTTTGGGGGACGCAGTACATGTCTGGGCGGTGGTGGCGGGCGGCGTGTTTGGCCGCCGCGGTTTGCGTTGCGTCTACGCCGGGTGCGCTCGCCGAAGACGTGGCGGCCGTCGCGCCCAAATCGACTGATGGCGTTCTCTTCGAAACCTCCGCGCGCCTCCGCCTTGGCTGGACCGAAATCGCCTTTCGCGGCAACCGCCCGAAGGCGTGGGACGCGACGACGACCCCGGAACTGCGCGCCTCGCTCCGCATTCTCGAAGGCTTGCTCGAAGCCAAAATCGAAATCGGTGCCTGGGCAGACCATTTCGCTCATTTCGACAGCACGGACGTGAATGCGTTGCGCGGCGACGCTCAGCTCGGCATCAACTCCGGCACGTGGTCGTACCTACTCGAATACAAGATCCGCGAAATCTTCGAGCCCGGCTACGACGCGTTCGTCGCCGATCTCGAGACCTACGACCTGCGTATCAGGAAACGCTTCGCCGCAAGCTTATTTGCCGGCGCACCGGCCGGCCTATTCCAAGCCACGTTCGCCGCCGGCTACACCGCGGCGACACCGCGCTTCGGCGCCCGGAACTTCGCGGAATTCGAGATCGAATTGGTCCAACGCCTCGACAGCGGCATCACGCTGACCCTCGCGCCGAAGCTCGAACTCGCCGACTACATCAACTTCCCGGCCGACCGGCAGGACGCAACGCTAAGCCTGCGGATCATCCCCGCCTACAATTTCGCGGGCGGCCTCACACTCAGTCTCGAAGGTCAAGCGACGGTCGCCATCTCGACCCTGGAAAACAAGACCGGCGAAATCTGGTCGCTGACGCCGATCATGAAATTTCAAAAGGCCTGGTAAGGCTTGCAATGCCCCATCCCACAACACCTGCGGCAGGCCCGGCTGCGAAACAAAAGCTCGGCGCCAGCACAAAGAGCAAGGCTATCTCCAGGGCTTTCGCTTTCGCTGGCGCGTGATTGCGTCGGGTCTCACGGCTCCTTCAGCGCCGAATCCCACGTCCGCGTCACGGGTTTGAGCAGGTAGGCGAGGATCGACCGCGCGCCCGTCTTCACGTCCACCTCGACGTCCATGCCGGGGATCACGCGGCCCTTCACCTTGTCGGCGCCGAAATAATCGCGGGCGAGCCGCACGCGCACCTTATAGAACTGCCGCCCGTTCTGGTCCGCAAACGTCGTCGCCGAAATGCGGTCCACTTTGCCCGTGAGCGTGCCAAACGTCGCATAGTCGAACGCCGACACGCGCACGTCCGCACGCTGGCCGAGCGCCACTTGGCCGATGTCTTGCGGCTTCACCTCCGCGATCACGACCATGGGCTCGGCCGTCGGCACGACCTCCATCAGCGTCTCGCCGGGCTTCACCACCGCGTTCACGGCTTTGACGGCAAGGCCGGTCACGATGCCGGCGACCGGCGCGGTCAGGTTCAGCCGCTTCACGCGCGCCTGCTCGTTGCCGAGAGCCGCGTTCACGTCCGCAAGCTCGGCCGTGTGTTTGGCGATCGCTTCCTGCGCCTCCGCCCGCGTGCGCGTGTCGAGCTCGTTGAGCTTGCGCTCATATTCGGCAAGCTCGCTCTTCGCACCGCTCAGCTGGTCGCGCGCATTCATCCGCTGCTTCTGGCGGTCCGCCGCATCGCGCTCGGCGCCATAGAAACGGTCGCGCGTGGTGAGTTTGCGGTCCATGAGATCCTTGCGCACGGCAAGCTCCTCAGCCGAAATCTGCTCGTCGCGGCGCAGCACCACGAGTTGCGAGGAAAGCCGCGCCACTTCCGCCTCGCGCTGCGCCTTCTGCGCGGCGAGCACCGTGCGCTCCGCCTCGATCGTCTGTTTGCGCGCGTTGTAAAGGCCAAGCTGCTCCGCCTTCGCCCTAAGGAACCCCGGCACGATGGCGTCGAACGCCGGCGCGCGGTTTTCGACCACCGCCCGCTCGCCCTCGATCGCAATCAGATGCGTCGCGCGCTTGGCCTGCAGCTGCTCGAGCCGCCCGGCCGTGTCCAGCGCGGCGAGCCGCAGCAGCGACTGGCCCTTGGCAACGCGCTCGCCCTCGCTGACCAAAATCTGCGCGATCACGCCGCCTTCCAAATGCTGGATCGCAACCACATCGCCCACCGGCTGCACGCGGCCCGGCGCGTTCGTCACCACGTCGACGCGCGTCAGCACGGACCAGAGAAGCCCCAAAATAACGAGCCCGAAAATCGCATACACAAGCTGCGTCGAACTCTGCGCCGGCGCGCGCTCTTCAAGCTCGATCGCCTGGTTCAACGGCACCACGCCGGGATCCAGCAGCAGCCGCACTTTCCCCTTCGCCGTTTGCAGGGCCTTCATAACATGTTCGCTCATGCCGCTATTCCGTTGTTTTTTGTTGTGCCCAGCAGCCGCGCGACCGCCTCGTCGGCTTGGCCGCCAAACTCGACGTTGCCCGCACGTATCACGACGCCGAAATCCGCAATCCTGATGTAACTCGGACGATGACTTGTGAAGAGAACCGTACGCGTGCCCTTTAACCGCTCAAGCAGGTGCTGGACCGCGGTCGCACCCGCCTCGTCCAGCGTCGCCTCCGGCTCATCCATGAGCAGCACCGGCGAAGGTCGCACCAGCGCGCGCGCGATGATGAGCTGGCGCAAGAATCCGGGCGCCACGTTCTGCGTCGCCGCATCGCCGATCCGCGCGTTGAACCCATCCGGCAGGCTCAAGATCGCGGGCAGCAACCCCGCTGCATCCGCAGCAGCCTTCAGCGCGTCGTCGGTCGCCAACGTGTCCCCCAGACGGAGGTTCTGCGCGATCGTCCCGTAAAACACATCCGTCCGCTGCGGCGCACACGCAATCGACCGGCGCAACAACCGCGGCGGCAACTGCCGTATATCGGCGCCGTCCAGCGCCACAACACCAGCCTGCGGCTGATAAAGCCCCAGCACAACCCGAAGGATACTCGACTTACCGGACCCGTTAGGCCCCGCAATCGCCACCATCTTACCCGGAGGCACATTGAGACTCACATTGACCAGCGCCGCCTCAGCATCCTTGCCGTACCTAAGGCTCACCCGGTTCAGCGTCACCCGGCCCTGCCGCGGCGCGCGCGCGAGATTGGGCGCGGCCGCCTCATGCTCGTCAGTCAGCCGCAAAAGCTGGTCCATGGACTCGATTGAAGAACGCAACCGGCTAAGCCGCCCCAACGTCTGGAACAACTGTTGCGCGGGCCCGAGGATGCGCCACGTTAACGCCATCGTCGCAATCAGCGCCCCAACGCTGATCGCCTCGTCGAGAACCATGAGCGTGCCCGCGACGAGAACAGCCAGCGCCGCGGCACTGTTCAAAAATTGGCTCATCGCCTCCACAGCGGCAGTCCGGTCGTGCAAATCGCCCGCACGGGTCGCCGCCACAGCTGAAGCGAGGCGGAACCGGTGCGCCCAAACCTCCTCCGCACCCTCGCGCTTCAGGGCCTCGTGGTGCATCGTGGTTTCGGTGACGTGGTGCGACAGCTGCGCCGCCGCCTTGCCATGCGCCTGCTCAAAGGTTTGCAGCCACCGCGCGCTCAAAAAGCCCGCAACCGCAAACACAAAGCACGCCACGATCGGAACGAAGACCAGCCACCCCGCCAACAGCGCAATCACGCCAAGCGCGATCAGCGTAAACGGAAAGTCGACAATTGCACTCGCCGCCGGTCCCGCAAACAGATCGCGCAGCGCCTGGAACTCACGCAACCGCCCGATCTGCGCCGCAATCGGCGGCCCGTCGGTGTAGCTCAACGGCAGCCGCAACAACTTCGCGAACGTCGCGGTGCCGATCAGATAGTCGATCCGCGCCGCCATCGTCCCCAAAAGCTGCGCCCGCAACGACTGCAAATAAAGGTCGCCCGCAACCGCGATGCCGATACCAAGAAGCAGCATCGGCAACACGTCGAGCGCATGCAGCGCAATCACGCGGTCATAGACCGCCATAACGAACAGAGGAATCGCAATCGACAAAACATTCGACACCGCCGAAATAGCAAGCAACCGCACGATGAACGGCTTGAACCGCCGCATCAGCGCCGCCGACCACGACCCCGGCCGCGTGTTCTGCGCAGCCATGGGCGTCGCGAAATACGCCACACCCTCGCGCGCAAGCTCATCGTCGTTCAGCACACGATAGTGACCGTTCGCATGCCCAAACGTGACGCCGTCAACCGTGCCCACCACCATGATCACGGCGCCGTTTTCGGGGTCCTCATGCAGGCACGGCATCAGCCGCGCATCGATCTCGTAGATCCGCATATCCCGGGCTTCAGTCGTGTAACCCAGATTGACCAGCGCAGTGCGCAGATCGCCGATATCCATCGCATCCTGAAAATGCGGCGTGGCCTCCGCGATACCGGCATCGCCGCCGCGATACGAAAGCGCCTTCAAGAACGGCGCCAAACACTGCGCGGTCGCAACAGTTCGCAACCGCCGCGACGCCGACGGTGTAACCGCCGACGGATCGAACGTGACCAGCGTCAGCCAATAAGCCTCCAAAACCGCGACAACGTCATGCGCGCGCGCGACCCAAGACTGCGGCACGAAGCGCGCGATGAAAACCTGCGCGTTCATGCTGCACCTCCAACCGCCTTCGCAGGCGCGTCGCGCCGCAACGTCAAGCGTCCATCCGCCATGTCGTACACCCGATCGCAAAGCCGCAAATACGAGGGCCGGTCGGTTACAAACACCGCCGCCCGCTTACCCTTGTGGTGCTCGAAAAACGACAACAGCAACTTGTCGGCTTCGTGGTCCAGCGCCGCGTTCGCCATGTCGAACAAAGCGATGCGCGGATCGTGCGCCAGAACGCGCACGATGGAGATGCGCTGCGCGATACCCAGCGGCATGTCCGCCCCACCCGAAAGCGGCGTATCCAAACCGCGGCTCAACCGCGCGACATATTCTTCAAGCCCCAAGATCCGGCACAGCGCTAACGCCCGCCGCTTCACCGGCCCGTCCTCGAACAATGTGAGGTTCTCAAGCAATGTGCCGGCATAAATCGTGGGCGACGTCGGCATCAGCGCAACCTGCCGCCGCAACTCCTGCGGCGCATAGAGGCGCAACGGCACACCGTCATAGCGGATGCTCCCCTCCGACGGCGTCAACAACCCGTTCAAAATCTTCAGCAACGTGCTACGGCCCGACGAAATCGGACCCGCAATCCCGATGTATGCGCCAGGGGGGACTTCAAGCGTCACCCGGTCAACCACGTTGCGCTTCGCGCCTTCATAACGGAACGACACATTTTCGACCGTCAGCGAAGCCTCGGCAATCGGCAACGGCCGCTCGCCCGCAAACTGCGGCGTCAGCTCATTCAGCCCGCGCAACTTCGCCTCCGCCAAACGGATGAACGGATATCGCGCCCAAAGCCCAAGACCCTTTAGCACCGGCTGCAAAAACCGCCCCGTCAAAAGCGTCGTCGCCGCGAGCCCGCCGATCGTGAGCCCGCCGTTGACAACCGCTATCGCGCCGACCGTCACAGTGATCACGGCGGCAACTTGCGCAAGTTCGCCAGCAACCGACTGGGCGTGGAGATTCATGCGCGTAATGGCGCCGAAAGCGTCGGCCGAATCTTCCTGCAACCGCTCGTGGCGCCGCTGCATCAACGCTTCGAGGCCAAGAGACTTCACCGTCCCAATGCCACCGATACTCTCGACCAAAAAATTGTGGCGCTTGACGTCGCTCTGCTCGCGCCGCCCGGACTCCGCCGTCAACTGCCGCCCAATCGTGACGCCGATCGCCACAAACCCCGCGAACAGAACCAGCGGCACCAGCGCCATCCAACCGGCAATTAAAGCGATGGTCGCAACGAACAAAAACACGAACGGCAAATCGGCCATTAACGCGCCGGCCTGGCAATAAAACGTGCGCACCGCTTGGATAGCGTTGAAACGCTCCGCATGCGCGCCTGGCGTCGACTTACGAAAGCTCTCGACATCGGTCGCGAGCAACCGCGACAACGCGCGCCGGCTCTCGCGATGATCGTACCTAGCCCCTTCCGCCGACATGATGCGCGCACGCAAGACGCGCAACGCAAACTCAAGCGCGAACGAAGCCACCACCGCAAGCGCCAGCACGATCAGCGTGCTGAGAGCGTGATGCCGCATCACGCGATCGTAGGTTTGCAAAATGGCGATCGGCAGCGCGAGACCGAGAATGTTGATCGCAAGAGACGCCGCCATCACATCGGACCGCATCCAAATACGATGCAACGCTTTCGTACTATCGTCAGAGTTCATGGTCCCGCATGGAGCAAGCCGCTCCACCCTATAGCTCACGTCATTTGACGGCGCAGGACTTACGGAACGCTAAACGAAACACGAAGTTCGTCGTTACAATTTTAATCGAACCTGACCCCATTTCGTATCGAGATCGGTAACGTAAAAATCAAATCAAGGATCATTTGCAGCAACGTTTAGAGGTTCCAACACCGCTCATGACGATGATGGGCGTCGGCTCACTCACATAAGAATACGATAGGGGTGCGCCGTCCATGACTTCCCTCGACAAAGCCAAAAACCCATCCGCGTCATCGGAAGGGCCGGAAGATTTTGCGGTCGAGCACGCGGAACAAGATCGCATCGACACGCCCGCCGGCGGCGCATCCAGCCCCAGCGCGCAACCTTCGACGGGCGACGCCAGATTGCACCTGCAGAACGCACACTTCGGCGCCCTGCAGGTTCAGGAGACGCGTGAAGCACCGCTGACGGAAAAGCCGCTGGCGCCGACAGGCGCGCCGCATGAAAATAATTTCGTCGAGCCCGCTGGCGTGCCACGCGTTGACGAAGCATCGCCGGAAGCATCGCCGCTTCAC
>JABFRX010000053.1 GCA_013140995.1 Alphaproteobacteria bacterium
GCAATGACAAAGACGCGCAACACGCGAGCGATCATGCCGTACTCCGCTTAGGAAACGAGAACTGCGCGACTCTTACGGGTGACCCGCCTCTCAAACAAGCTCGCGCAGCTTGAGCTTCAAACTCAACAAATCCTGCCACGCCTGCCGCTTCGCGCCTGGCTGGCGCAACAGATAGGCCGGGTGAAACGTCGGAAGCGCAGGGATTTCCACGCCGCTCACGACAATGCGGCCCCACCGTCCCCGAATTTTCGTAATACCTTCCTCGACGTTCAGCACGTGTTTCACCGGCGTGCCGCCGAGCAGTAACAAAACCTTGGGTTGTTTGAGTTCGATGTGACGTAGCAGAAAGGGTGCGCAGATCGCAGCCTCTTCCGGCGTCGGTGGCCGGTTCCCCGGCGGCCGCCAGAAGATGACGTTCGTGATGTAAGCGCTCGAAGCGCGATCGAGCCCGATCGAATTCAACATGCGATCGAGCAACTGTCCGCTGCGTCCGACGAACGGCAAGCCCTGCAGGTCTTCGTCGCGCCCCGGCGCTTCGCCGATCAGCATCACCGAAGCGTCGGGATGACCGTCAGCGAACACCGTGGTCTTTGCGGTGACTTTGAGTGCACACCCGTCGAACGCTTCTACAGCGGACCTCAGTTCGCCAAGCGTCGTGCAGCGCGCCGCTATCTCGGCCGAGCCACCAGCGCGCGCCGGCACCGCAAACGACGCCGGCGCCCGCTGCGGCAATGGCTCAGACTTACGCTGCGGCAGCGGTTCGGGCGTTCGCGCACGCGGCACAGGCGCTGCGGTTTCCACCCGCGCCGGTTCCGCCGCTACGGCAAAGCGGTCGATAGGCGCATCGCCCAGCGCTTCGTCCGCCCCGGCCTCAACCAGCCACTTGAGCAGCGCACGCGCTTCCGCGGGATCGACCGTCTGATTCAAGTGTAGTTACCCGCGTTGACCGTGGCCCATCCCGGCCCCTAACTTGCCCCCTGATACCGCATTTCACCGGGATACGAACCACCAAATGACCGACGCGCCGCGCGAAGCTATGGAATATGACGTCGTGATCGTGGGCGCTGGACCCGCGGGCCTGAGCGCCGCGATCCGCCTGAAACAACGCGCCGCCGAAACGGGCAAAGAAATCAGCGTCTGCGTCCTCGAAAAAGGCTCGGAGGTCGGCGCACACATCCTCTCCGGCGCCGTGATCGATCCGATCTCGATGAACGAACTGATCCCAAACTGGAAAGAAAAGGGCGCGCCGCTCGACACGCCCGTCACCGACGATCGTTTCCTCTATCTGGGCCCATCAGGTTCGATCCGCGTGCCGAACTTCCTGATGCCGCCGTTGATGTGGAACCACGGCAACTATATCGCAAGCCTCGGCAACATCTGCCGCTGGCTCGCCAAACAAGCCGAAGAACTCGGCGTCGAAATCTACCCGGGCTTCGCCGCCGCCGAAGTGCTCTACGACGACAAAGGCGCGGTGAAAGGCGTCGCGACGGGTGATATGGGCATCGGCCGCGACGGCAAGCACAAATCCGGCTTCACCCGCGGCATGGAACTGCACGGGAAGTACACGCTGATCGGCGAAGGCGTTCGCGGCTCGCTCGCCAAGCAACTCATCGCGCGCTTCAAGTTAGAGGAGGGCAGGGAGCCGCAAAAATTCGGCATCGGCCTGAAAGAATTGTGGCAACTGCCGAAGGACAAGCACCAGCGCGGCCTCGTCGTGCACACGATGGGTTGGCCGCTGTCGAACAGCACCGGCGGCGGTTCGTTCATGTACCACTGGGGCGAAGACCTGGTGTCTGTCGGCTTCGTCGTCCACCTGAACTACAAGAACCCCTACATCTCGCCGTTCGACGAGTTCCAGCGCTTCAAGACGCATCCCGCGATTAGACCCTACTTCGAAGGCGGCAAGCGCATCGGCTACGGCGCACGCGCGATCACGGAAGGCGGCTTCCAATCGGTGCCGAAGCTAACGTTCCCGGGCGGCGCTCTCATCGGCTGCTCTGCAGGCTTCGTGAACGTGCCGCGCATCAAGGGTAGCCACAACGCAATGAAGTCCGGCATGATGGCCGCAGAAGCCGCCTTCGACGCCGTCACTTGCGGCCGCGGCCACGACGAACTCACCGCCTACACGAACGCCTACGAAGAAAGCCACGTCTACAAAGACCTAAAACGCGTCCGCAACGTGAAGCCGTTCTGGAGCCGCTTCGGCACCATTCTGGGTGTCGGTTTCGGCGCCGCGGATATGTGGCTGAACCAGATCTTCGGCACCAGCCCCTTCACGCTGAAGCACGGCAAGACGGACGCCGCCTCGCTCGAACCCGCCGCGAAGTATAAGCCGATCGCCTATCCAAAACCGGACGGCGTGGTGAGCTTCGACAAACTCTCCTCCGTGTTCCTGTCGAACACGAACCACGAGGAAGACCAGCCGATTCACCTGACGCTGAAAGACCCGTCGATTCCCATCGCGAAGAATCTCCCCGAATACGACGAGCCCGCTCAACGCTATTGTCCAGCGGGGGTTTATGAGGTGGTTAGAGACACATCTGGCGGAAATCCGCGCTTTGTCATCAACGCCCAAAACTGCGTTCACTGCAAAACTTGCGATATCAAAGACCCAGCGCAGAACATAAACTGGGTGACGCCGGAAGGCGGCGGCGGCCCGAACTATGCGAATATGTGAGTGGAACTGGTGCGTATGACATCGCTCATCAAAGGCGGCCTGGTGGCAGCGGCATTGGCCGCGGCATTGACGGTTGGCCTCACGCAATGCTCGGCCATCGAGCAACAGCGAGATGCTGCGCAAGCGCCGGGCTCCAACAAATACGGCAGCTATCTCGCAGGCAGATACGCGGCAAGCGAGCGCGACTCTTCGGCCGCCGCGCACTATTTCGACAAGGCGCTGAAGTTCGACCCGGGTAATCCCGAGTTGCTGGAACGCGCGTTGATGAGCGAAGTGGCTGAGGGCGATCTCGACGCCGCCGCCGACCACGCCGAAGACCTGATCAAAGGTACACCCACGGCCCGCATTGCGCGCCTCGTCATTGGCGTGCGCGCCATGCGCGACGGCGGTTATGCGAAAGCCCGCGCGGAGTTCGACCAAGTGTCTGGCAACGCCGCCGCCGAAATCGCCGCGCGGCTAGGCCTCGCCTACGCGCATTTCTCCGAGGGCAACACGAAAGAAGCGATCGCCGTCATTGGCAAGCTGGTCGACCTCGGCAGCGTTCGCGCCTTCGCGCTCTATCACCAAGCTGTCCTCGAAGACCTGTCAGGTAACGCAACGCAGGCGCTACCGCACTTCGAAGAAGCGAACCGCCTTTCGGAAGGCGACTCGCTGCGCATCTTGCAGGCCTACGCCGTGCATCTCGCTCGCAACGGTCAGATGGACAAAGCGAAAGGCGTCTACCGCGAATTCTTGAAGAAAGCTCCGTCGAACCCTGTCGTGGCGCGCGCACTCGCGCGTCTTGAGGCGGGACAGATTCCCGATCGCGTGATTTCTGGTAGCAAACAAGGTCTCGCCGAAACGATGTATGGCCTCGCCGCAAGTCTAAGCGATGAGCGCTCGGTCGAAATCCCGGTCTTCTATCTCCAGCTCGGCCTCGCACTCGAGCCGCAGCACGACTTGTCGCTCACGCTGCTCGGCGACCGCATGGAAACGGCAGAACGATACGACGACGCGATTGAGATCTACGGCCGCGTCCAGCCGGCCTCGCCGCTCTACGCGAACGCGCGCCAACAAATCGCGCAGAATCTTCAGCGTCAAAAGAAGTGGGACGAAGCCGGAAAGATTCTAACCGAAACGCTGAGCGGCGGCGCCGAAGACATCGACACGTACGCTTCGATTGGCGACGTTCTGCGCGGCCAGGAGAAGTACACCGAAGCGGCCGAAGCGTACTCCAAGGCAATCGCGCTCATCGGCACCCCGCAAGAGCGCAATTGGGTTCTCTACTACACGCGCGGCATTTCCTACGAACGTTCGAAGCGTTGGGCTGAGGGAGAGCGCGATCTGAAGGTCGCGCTAAAGCTGAAACCCGAACAGCCGCTAGTGATGAACTATCTAGCCTACAGTTGGGTCGAGCAGGGCGTGAACACCACCGAAGCACTGGCGATGCTGAAGCGCGCGGTCGAATTGCGCCCCGAAGACGGCTTCATCATCGACAGCCTTGGCTGGGCCCACTACCGCCTCGGCGACTACAAGAGCGCGATCAAATATCTGGAGCAGGCGATCCTCCTGGAACCGGGCGAGCCGACCGTCAACGATCATCTGGGTGACGCGTACTGGCGCGTCGGCCGCAAACTCGAAGCGCGCTTTCAATGGCAGCATGCGCTGAACTTGAAGCCGGAAGCCAAGGAAGAACCTGCCATTCGCCGCAAGATCGAAGCGGGCTTGGAAGACCTGCCCAAGGCGCCGGCGCAAGCCGGCACCCCGCAACCGACCGGCCAGTGAAGAGCCGCCTCGCGCCAGCGAAGGTCAATCTGTTCCTGCACGTCGGCGACAAGCGCGCCGGCGGCGGCTACCACGATCTCTTGAGCTTGGTCGTCTTCGCGAATGTTGGCGACCGGCTGAGCCTAGCGCCGTCCGATCGCTTGTCGCTAATAGTCAGGGGCGCCTTCCCGGACATCGGCCCGTCCGGCGACAATCTTGTCGTGAAAGCAGTTTCCGCGCTGCAAGCATGGGCGGACAAACACGGTCACAAAACAAAGGCCGTCGAACTCACGCTCGAAAAGAACTTGCCGATAGCCTCCGGCATGGGCGGCGGCTCAAGCGACGCGGCGGCCACATTGTTGATGCTCTCGGCCTATTGGGGCTTACCGATTGCCGTGGACGAACTTGAAGCCTTAGGCCTGCAACTCGGCGCAGACGTCCCCGTATGCCTCCGTGTCGCAGCGACGCTCGTCTCCGGCGTCGGCGAGGTGCTCGAGCCCGTCGACAACCTGCCGCCGTTCGCTCTCGTATTGGCAAACCCGCGCGTCGAAGTCCCGACCGCGCAAGTTTTCAAAGCACTCACGGTGCGCTCCGGCGCCATCGCCCCGCCGCGCCCCGCCTTCGCGAGCGCCCGCGACTTGGCGATGTATCTCGACCGCACGATGAACGACCTTGCAGCCCCTGCAAAAGCGATCGCCCCCATCATCATGCACGTCGAAAACGCGCTCGCCGCCACCGACGGCTGCCTAACCGCCCGCATGTCCGGCAGCGGCGCCACGTGCTTCGGCCTTTACGAAACGGCCGCCGCCGCCGAAGCTGCAGCGCGGGCGATCGCAATAGCGCATCCCGGTTGGTGGGTTAAGGCCGCAGCAAGCTACGCGGCGGCGTAGTCAATACGCCCGGCTGATACAGAACTCGGCGAGGTCGGTGAGTGCGCGCCGCATCGGGCTGTCGGGAAACACGTTGAGCGCGCGGCAGGCTTCGTCGGTGAACGAGCGTGCCTTCGAGACCGTCGCGGCTATCGCGTGGTGCTTCTCGATCAGGTGGATAGCATGCGTCAGGTCCGCGTCCGTCTGCTGGCGCTGCGCCATCGTGCGCCGCCAGAACTCGACTTCGTCCGTGTTCGCATGACCAAGCGCAATAATCACCGGCAAGGTCAACTTGCCGTCGCGAAAATCATCGCCGACCGCTTTGCCCATCATCGCCTCGCGCCCCGAGTAGTCGAGCGCGTCGTCGACGAGCTGGAACGCGATGCCCAAATTATGTCCGTATGACTTCAACGCCGCCTCGCGCAAGCCGTCGGTCTGCGCGATTACTGCACCCGACTCGGCCGCCGCCGCAAATAATGCCGCCGTCTTCGCCGCGATGATCTTGAGATACGTTTCTTCCGCGACGCCGATATTGCCTTGCGTATTGAGCTGCATCACCTCGCCCTCGGCGATGACGGCCGAGGCGTTCGAAAGAATGCCGAGCACGCGAAGAGAACCCGTCTCGACCATCAACTGGAATGAGCGCGAAAACAGGAAGTCCCCGACGAGAACGCTGGGCGCATTGCCCCAGATCACGTGCGCGGCGGCCTTGCCGCGCCGAAGCTCGCTCTCGTCTACCACGTCGTCATGCAACAGCGTCGCTGTGTGAATGAACTCGACCGCGGTCGCAAGCCGGATGTGTGCCAACCCCTGATAGCCGCACAGCTGCGCGGCGGCCAGCGTAAGCATCGGCCGAACCCGCTTGCCGCCCGAATTCACAAGGTGTCCCGCAAGCTCCGGGATCAGCGGCACGTCCGAGCGCATCCGCTCCAGGATAAGAGCGTTAACATGGCTCAGATCGGCCTCGACCAGGCGGTAAAGCCGATCCACCGCGCCGGCCGTCTCGCCCGCACCCTTGGTCAATCGTTGAAAAGCTCTCACGTCGATGCCCCGGATTTGATTGCGCTTGAGCCGCGTCCTGGGTTGAAAATAGGAACCACCCTAAAGCCAGGTCAAGGGTATAGGGTGCCGCTCCAGGGAAGGTGCGTTCGAATGGTTGAACTTTTGCGGACGAACGACGCGGTCTTGATCAGCTTTGTTCGCGGTTTGTTAGAGGCCGAAAGCATCGTGGTTGTCGAACTCGACCAGCACGCCAGCATCATGGACGGCAGTATGGCGATGGTGCAGCGCCGCCTGATGGTTGACGACGAAGATGAACGCGCGGCGCGCCAGCTGCTGAAGGACGCAGGCGTTGGCCACGCCCTCAAGACCTGATCAGCGTCCAAAGGCCGCACAAGGTATGGAACTCACCAGCGACGCTTTTTTGGGTGGTCGCGTTCAAGCCTGGCAGCCGGCGCAAGGTTTCCGCGCGGGCCTCGATTCGGTGACACTGGCGGCAGCGGTTCCGGCGCGCGCAAAGGAACATATCTGCGAACTCGGTGCAGGCGTCGGCGTCGCCGCACTCTGCCTCGCCGCGCGCGTGCGCGACGTGCACATCACTGCCGTTGAAATCGATGAGGATCTGGCTGGACTGGCGCAAGCCAATGCGACCCGCAACAACGCATCCATTGATGTCGTGATTGCCGACGTGTTGAAGCGTCCGCGCACGCTTGCCCGGCAAAGTTTCCATCACGTCATGACGAACCCGCCGTTTCACGACATCGGCCGCGGCACACGAGCACCCGAAGCCGCGAAAGCCCGCGCGACGTCGGCCTACGCGCACGACCTTGTCGCCTGGCTCCGCTTCGCGCGCGCGCTGACGCGGCCAAAGGGGACCGTGACGGCGATCCTGCCGCCGGAACAAATCTCGTTGGCACTTGAAGCGCTGGCACCGGAAGGGAAGGGCCTGGAAATCATCCCGCTCTGGCCGAAACCAGGCGCGCCGGCGAAGCGCACCATCATCCGTATACAGATGAACGCTAAGGCGTCGCTGCTACTGCACGCGGGGCTCGTTCTGAACACAACCGCCGGAAAGCCTACGACGGAAGCCGAAGCCGTCTTGCGGCACGTGCAAGCTCTGATTACATAGCGCGCATGTTCGATCGGATAAGACGTCTGTGGTTTCGGATCGTCGGCGCAGCGCCGCCGGTAGTGAAGGTGCTGCGCCTGAACGGCGCGATCGGCATGAGCACCGGCCTGCGCAAGGGCCTCGCACTTTCGACGGTTGCTCTCCCCATCGCAAAACTATTCGGCGACAAGTCGGTCGTGGCGGCGGCCATCGTCATCAACTCGCCCGGCGGCTCGCCCGTGCAGGCGGCTCTGATCCACGACCGCATCCGCGCGCTCGCAAAGGAACGCGGCATCAAGGTCATGACCTTCGCCGAAGACGTCGCAGCGTCCGGCGG
>JABFRX010000280.1 GCA_013140995.1 Alphaproteobacteria bacterium
CGATAAACCCTCCGTCGCCTTCACCCATCTTGCGCGCCTGGCAGCGTCGGCCTCCGGCGCTTTCGCCGCGAGATAGGCGGCGCGCGCGTCGGCGCCGGGCATCGGGCATTCCGTGATGCGGTCGAACCGGCCCGGCCGGTCGACGAAGCGCGGGTCGAGGCGTTCGGGGTAATTCGTCGTCGCCACGTTGACGACGCCGCTGATCTGCATTTCGCCGTCGAGCATGGCCAGGAACGGCGCCTCGCCGAACTGCTGCGTCAGCGCGTCGATGTCCTCGTAGATCAAAATCACCGGGCGGTCTGGCTCCACCTTGCGGAAGAGCTGCAACCCCGCAACCGTGATCCCCGGTTCGCCGACCAGAATAGCGACGCCGTGAAGTTCCTTGATCATGTGCGCGGCCATGATGTTGAGCGCCGACGTCTTGCCGGAGCCCGGCGGTCCCCACAGCAACAGTCCGCGCTTGGCGAGCAGCCCGCGCGCGACCAGCCGCGGCACGCTGTCCCAAAACGTAATGAACTCGGCGAGCAGCATATCGCACACCGGATCGGGCAGACGCAGCAACTCGTCGCTCACCGTCTTCGTCTTGGCGAGCAGCACGCCGCGATTGCGGCAGAGATGCACGGTATAAAACGCAGGCTCCAGCGCATCCGACGTCCCCGGCGCGCCCCAATACATGCCGTCGCTCAACGCATATTTCTGCGCCGTGAAGCCTTGGGTCTCGCGCAACTCCGGATGCAAAAAATGCCCGCCCGGATAGACCGACGGCGGCATCTCCGTGCCAACGCGCTCGAAAAACTGACTCATGACAAACATCTCTCGCAAAGGGTCATCAGCGAAGGCCATGTGCCCGCGCAATGTGTTCGAATATTGGCGTCCGCCGGTGGCTAACTAACGATGGCCACGCCCGCCTTCGCCCAAGAGGGCTTCGGCGCGGCACTCCTTCGCCTAATCGCCTTCGCATGTCTTACTGGCGTAAGCCACCCGAAGCCGAAGGCGAAGGGTGGTGGGTGATGCAGGAATCGAACCTGCGACCCGCTGATTAAGAGTCAGCTGCTCTACCATCTGAGCTAATCACCCGGCCGTGCATTCGGGCGGCGTTAACCGCCACCCCGGCGCGAAGAGGGCGTGCGTATAGCAAGGGGCCCGGGCGATGTCCAGAAACGCCCCGGCTGCCCTGCGCGGCACGGCGCCACGCTTGGCCGCGCGCCATTGAATCGTCCAGCCGCCGCCACAATCGCCGCTTTAGAGTGCAGGCAACGACTTGACCGGAGGACTTCATGCCACGCGTTTCACTGACACTCCTTCTGTGCACCACAGCGCTCGCCGCCTGCGGCGAGAACGACCAACAAGCAACGCAAACCGAGAACTACGCCGCAGCACCTGCGATGGATGCCGTGGCGCCAGGCGAGCCACCTATGGCCGGAGGGTCCTCCGCAGGCTTCGACGGTTCCCAAGACAAGCGCGGCAACTTTCAGCGAGCTCAATCCGGCGAATCCTACGTCTACGACCACAACCTCACCGTTTCGATGGCGAGCGACTTCATCCGCGCCCGCTTCGAGCGCGCGCGCGACAAGTGCCAGAACGACCCCGCGCTGAAGTGCAAGATCATGTCGGCCTCGTTCCGCTTGATCGGCGAACCGGACGCGCCGCTTCCCGTCGCGAACCTAAGCGTCGCGATGCCGCACGAAAGCGTCGCCCCGTTCGAACAAGCGCTGATGGAGCCGCTGCCGAACGAGACCAAGGACGACGTGCTCATCAAAGCGCGTGTGACCGGCGCGCAAAACGTGACGAACCAAGTGAAGGACATCGAGAGCCGCCTGGCGCAGCTGACGAACTACCGCGACCGTATGATGGAACTCTCCAAACGCGGGGCTGCGAAGACCGACGACCTGATTAAGATCGAAGGCGAAATCTCCCGCACGCAAGCGGAGATCGAAGGCATCGAAGGGCAACGCCGCGACCTCGCCGAACGCATCGCGAAGGAAAACGTCTCGATCGCTTTCGAAGCGCAATCGACCGCAAGCGACGCGCTACAGCCGGTGCGCGACGTCTGGCAAAACTCACTGCGTGTACTGGGGGGAAGCGCCGCGGCCGTACTGGCCCTGATGGTCGGAATCCTGCCGTGGATTCCGGTATTCCTGCTCGGCTTCTTCGGCTTCCGCTGGCTCTGGCGCCGCGTCGTCCGCGGGGGCTAGGCGCCGGTGCGGTAATGAGTCTGCAAGAGCAACACGAAGATCTCGAAGGGTCACGAAGATCACCAAGAGTCTCGTGCCTAAGAACACGCACCCGCGCGCGGTACGCGCGCAATATGGCGCTTCGCGCCGGGACACCATGCGGCCACGCCAAAAGCATCGTCGTGATCTTCGTGGCCCTTCGAGATCTTCGTGTTGCTCGTTACAGCCTCAACCACACACACGGGTGCAAAGGCTAAATCAACGCCGCAGCGGACCGTGGGATGTCGATGGCGCGGTGGACTTGTACGCTCAAGATCAACCCGAAGCCGAACAGCACGGTAAGCAGCGCCGTGCCGCCGTAGCTGACGAGTGGCAGCGGGATGCCCACGACCGGGATCAGGCCCATCGACATCGACGTGTTGATGAGAATGTAGAGCAGGAAGTTGAGGCACACCCCCATGGCGACGAGCCGTCCGAACTGACTTCGCGTGTCGAGCGCGATCTGCACGCCGTTCCAGAGGATAGCGGTATAGAGCCCCATCAGGATCAACAACCCGAACAGCCCGAATTCTTCGCCCAGCACCGTGAAGATGAAGTCCGTCTGCTTCTCGGGCAGGAAGTTCAACCGGCTCTGCGTACCCTCGCCGAAGCCTTTGCCGAACAATCCGCCGGAGCCCAGCGCGATCTTCGACTGTGTGATGTTGTAACCCGCGCCCAAGGGATCGCTATCCGGATCGAGGAACGTATAGACGCGCTGTTTCTGATAATCCTTGAGCGCGAACTCCCAGCCGACAGGCACGGCCGCCGCGATCAGCGCGACCACGGGTAGAATGATCTTCCAACTTAAGCCCGCGAGGAAGATGAGGCCGCATCCACCCACGATCAATATCATCGCCGTGCCGAGGTTCGGCTGAATGAGCACGAGGCCTGCGGGCACGCCGATCAACAGCAACGCCGCCAGCAGCCGCGTCGGCCGCGACACGTCGTCGACCAAGAGCCCATGCAAGAACCGCGACAGTGCCAGGATCAGCGCGATCTTCATCAGCTCCGACGGCTGCAACTGCAACGGGCCGATATCGATCCAGCGTTCCGCGCCGCCGCCCTTGCGCCCCATGAACTCGACCGCGACCAAGAGCGCCAGCGAGATGCCGTAAATCGGATAAGCAAGCTGAAACCACCAGCGAATGTCGATGAGCGCGATCGCGATCATGAGTACGAGGCCGATGCCGAAGCGCACGATCTGCCGCTCCGCCCACGGGTCGAAGCTCATGCCCGCGACCGAATAGAGCAGTGCGAACCCGATGCAGCAAACGGCCGTGATCAACGCGACCAGGGTCCAGTTCAGCCCGCGCAGCCGGCCGAGCAGGCTTCGCTCGCGTCCTGTCGGGCCGTAGGTATCGTTCAGCGGCATCGCGCTTAAGCTTTGGTGGACGGCACGGACGCCGTCTCGCGGCCCGGCGGCACGAACAGCTTCTGCCGCGCGGGATCGCGCTGCGCCACCACCGTCATAACTTCTTTCGCGATCGGCGCCGCCGCCTTCGATCCGCCGCCGCCGTGTTCCACGACGACGGAGATTGCATAGCGCGGCTCTTTCACCGGCGCGAACGCGACGAAGAGGCCGTGGTCGCGGAACTTCCACGGGATCGAATCCGAGTTCCGGCCGCGCAGCGCGGCGGTGAGCTTGCGCACCTGCGCCGTCCCCGTCTTACCCGCCATGTCGAAGCCTTCGATGTCGATGCGCGAGCGTGCGCCTGTGCCGCCTTGGTTCGTCACCGCGTCCATGCCGCTGTGCACGATCGCGACATGCGCAGGGTCAAGCCCCATGTCCTCAAGCGGCGCCAGCTCGCGGTTGACGCCGCCAAACGAGCGGATCACATGGGGGATGATCGCCTTGCCGCCGTTCGCAAGGCGCGCGGCCATCACGCACAGCTGCAGCGGCGTGGTCAGCACCGCGCCCTGCCCGATCCCCACGTTGAACGTGTCGCCGTCGCGCCAGCCGTCGTTGCGCGCGCGGCGCTTCCAATCCGGATCGGGCATCAGGCCCGCCTTCTCGCCCGGAATCTCAAGCCCGTAGGTCTGTCCGAGCCCGAACTTGCGCGACATCGCGGCGATCGCCTCGATCCCGGTGCGCCGCGCACATTCGTAGAAGTAAATGTCGCACGACTGCTTGATCGCCTGGTGCATGTCCATCGACCCATGCCCGCCGCGCTTCCAGCAGTGGAACACGTGATTGCCCAGTGCGCGCGCGCCGGAACAATGCACGCGATCGCGCGGGCTCATTGCACCCGACGCTAGTGCCGCCAGCGCCACGATCGGCTTGTACGTCGAACCCGGTGGATAGATACCCGTGATCGCCTTGTTCAGCAGCGGCTTTTTTTCGTCCGTATTGAGCTGTTTCCAGATCGTGGGCGATACCGTGCCCGTGAACGCGTTCGGATCGAAGCCTGGCGCCGACACGATCGAGATGATCTCACCCGTGTTCACGTCCATCACCACGATGGACCCGCTTTGGCCTGCGAGTTTCTCCTGCGCGACCTTCTGCACTTCCATGTCGATGGCGAGCACGACGTCTTGCCCCGCCGTGCCCTCGCGACGCCCAAGTTCGCGGATCACGCGGCCGTGCGCGTTGACCTCGACCTGCGCCGCGCCGGGCTTGCCTCGCAGCGCAACGTCCGCCGCCTTCTCGACGCCCGACCGGCCGATGCGGAAGCCGGGCAACGAGAGCAGCTCAGGCTCCTTCTCGATGTCCTTATCCGTGACGCCGGCGACATAGCCCAGCACGTGGCTCAGCCACGGCCCGAACGGATAGGAGCGAAGCTCGCCGACGTCCGTTTCGACGCCCGGCAAATCCGGCGCGTTGATGTTGACCTTCGCGAAGTCGTCCCAGCCGAGCCCTTCGGCGACCAGCACCGGGTTGAAAGCCTTGCTGTGCAGCGCATCGCGTAAGATGCGCTCCATCCGCTGCGGCGACAGGGGGATAAGCTGTGCCAGCTGCGCCAGCACCGCGCGCAGATCCTTCGCCTGCTCCGGCACGAGCAGCACGCGAAAATTCTGTGTCGTCTTCGCAAGCTCGACGCCCGTGCGGTCGTAGACGCGGCCGCGATGCGGCGCGATCAGCTGCAGATTGATGCGGTTGTCTTCGGCCAGCATCGCGAACTGCTCGCGCTGCAGCACCGAAAGCTGAAACATGCGCCCCGTCAGAAGCGTGAAGAGACCCAGCGTCCCCGCCGACAGAAGCGCCGTGCGGCGGGAGAACGAGCGGTAGCGTACGCTTTCCCGGCCGTCACTCATGGCGCCTCACAACGCCTCGCGCGCGGTGGTCAGATACCCGCGCATGAAGAGAAACGCCTTGGCGACCAACGGGAACGCGAGAATGGACACGCCCGCCTGAGCCAAGATCGGCCCGATCGGTAGCCAGCGCATAAAATACGTCGAGCCCGCGATCCATGTGACGACCGCCGTCACGAGTGCAACGATGGCAAACCCCAGCCATACACCGCGCACCGTGCGCCCAAAAAAGAACACGCGTTGCGACAAAGAGAATCCGTAAGCCAAGAGATAGATCAGTGCCCAAAATCCGATCGGCCCGCCGGTCGCAAAGTCTTGCGTTAAGCCCAGCGTGAACACCGCCCACGCCGGCAAAAACTGCGGCCCAAAAATCGCCCAGAAGAACACGGACGCAAGCACGATGTCGGGCGCCGGCGCGTAACCTTGAAACAGGTTGAGCGGCGCCATCGCGATCAAAAGCGCGGTCAGCGTGAGCAAGAGCGGCAGCGCATAAAAAACCTGCCGCGCTGCCCAATAGATCCCGATCTGCACGACCTCAAGCATCGGGGCGAACTCTCATCCCGGCCGCGACCGGCGTCGTCTTCGGCGGCTTCGGCGCGTTCGCCGCAGGTTGTCCCGGCGTGCCAGGCGTTGCGGGCGCGCCGCCCTCCTTCGATGGCGTGGCGCCGGGCAGCGGCTCCGGCCCCGCGTTATCGACATCAACCGACGGCGTGTATTTCAGAACGCGCACGAAGTCCGCGCGCGCTTCGCCTGTGAAAAGGTCCACGCGCGGCGTCTTCGAGGTTGAAACGATCCCCACCGCAACGCCCGGCGGAAACACACCACCGTCCGGCGTCGTTACGATCCGCGCACCCGCCTTGATGCGCGATCCCAGCGGCAGATACTCGAGCACCGGCTTGCCCGAATTGTCGCCCACCATAATCGCCTTCAGGTTCGACCCTTCGATCAGCACCGGAACGCGGCTGTTCAGATCGGTCAGCAGCAACACGCGAGCCGAACGATTGCCCGTCGTGATCACGCGGCCCAAAAGACCGCGCTCGTCGATGACTGCCTGGCCCTTTGCGAGCCCCTGCTCGCGGCCGGCGTTGACGAGCACGGTGCGCACAAACGGCCCGGTCGCATCCGCGATCACGCGCGCTGCGACGAACGTGATTTTCTCGTCCGGTCGAACCTTGAGCAGCTCCTCGTAGCGCTGCGTCTTGCGCTGGAGCTCGGCAAGTTCGGTGAGGTTGGTGCGCAGCCGCACGTTCTCTTCGCGAAGGCGCTGGTTTTCTTCATAGACTGAGAAGAAGGAACTGAAGCCTTCGTTCCAGCGTTTGAACTCCGCCGCCGGCGCCGCCACGGCTTCCATCAGCGGCGCGCCTGCATCCGTCACCGCTTCGCGCACGCCGTCGAAGATGCCGTCTTGCGCGCGCGACACGACAAGCGCGCCAAACGCGACCACCGTCAAGAACGCGAGCAAAAGATTCCGGGAAACGAACCCAATGGGCCCCGTGTCGAAACCTCTACGGCGCTTGCGATCCCACGCCATGCGCTAACTTTGAACCCTTCGCTTCATTCAGGCCACGAACGATCCCACGAATCCGTAGCCTCCCATCACATTAGATCAGTAGTAGACCGAAGAAAGCACCTGCTTGTGCGTATTGATGTGTTCCAGCACCTTGCCCGTGCCCAAAGCCACGCAAGACAGCGGCTCGTCTGCAATCGAGACGGGCAGTCCCGTTTCGTCACGCAACACTTGGTCGAGGTTGGTGAGCAGCGCGCCGCCGCCGGTCAACACGATGCCCTTGTCCACGATATCGGCTGCAAGCTCCGGCGGCGTCGCTTCGAGTGCCACTTTCACCGCCTCGATGATCTGGCTGACAGGCTCCTGCAGCGCGTCGGCGATTTGCGCTTGGCTCAGCGTGATTTCCTTCGGCACGCCGTTCAGAAGATCGCGGCCCTTGACCTCGATCCGGATCTCTTGCGCCTTCTCCGGCGCGCGCGCGCAGCCGACTTCTTTCTTGATCCGCTCGGCCGACGCTTCACCGACAAGCAGGTTATGGTGACGACGGATGTAGGAAATGATCGCCTCGTCCATCTTGTCGCCGCCCACGCGCACCGACCGCGCATAGACGATGCCGCCAAGCGAAAGCACGGCAACTTCCGTCGTGCCGCCGCCGATGTCGACGACCATCGAACCCGTGGCCTCCGTCACCGGCAAGTCGGCACCGATCGCCGCCGCCATCGGCTCCTCGATCAGATAGACGCGCCGCGCACCGGCCGAGAG
>JABFRX010000276.1 GCA_013140995.1 Alphaproteobacteria bacterium
CACCCACACCGCGTTGTTGACGTGGCCCAGTTCGTCGATGTCGGCGGCGCTGGCGGTGAAGGTGTGCTCGAATTGGCGCATCACCGTTCTATACGCTGAGTTTTCTGCGTGTGTGAAGTGGTGCGGCGCAGATGACAGTCTGTGTCTTGGGGCCAGTTAGACAGGATTACCTGCCGTGGCTTTAAACCCTGGCGCAAGTTTTGTTGCCCGGCTGCCAACGGAATCGCTTGCGGTTCTATGCTAATTTTGGCATACTGCTCCGATGAAGCCTCTCGTCTTTCTTGGGTCCGCGCGGAAGGACTTGGGCGCTTTTCCGAAACCGGTGCGCTCGGAGATCGGGTTTGCGCTGTATGGTGCGCAGTTGGGCGACACGCACGCGAAGGCGAAGCCGATGAAAGGTCTGCCGCTGGTTGAGATCGTGGAGGATCATGACAGGTCGACTTATCGCGCGGTCTATACGGTGAAGTTCGCCGGTGCGATTTACGTTTTGCACGCCTTCCAGAAGAAGTCGAAATCGGGAATCGCGACCCCGCAGGCGAACATGGATTTGATTCGAAAGCGGCTGAAGGTTCTTCAAGCCGCGCATCGAGCAGGAGAGACGCCATGACGAAGTTCGAAAAAAGTAGCGGTAACGTCTTTCGCGACCTCGGATTCGCGAACGCCGACGAGATGTTGGCGAAGGCGGACTTGGCGCGGCAAGCAGGAAAGTTGATCAAACAGCGCGGGTTGACGCAGGCTCAGGTCGCGGCCTTGCTGAAGGTCGACCAACCGAAAGTGTCGGCGCTGTTGAACGGGCGGCTGACCGCGTTCTCGACCGAACGCCTGATGCAGTTCCTCAAAGCGCTTGATCAAGACGTAAAGATCGTCGTGAAGCCGCGCCCGCGCAGTCGCGCCGCGCAGATTCGCGTCGCGGCAGAGTAGGGGCAGCGGCTTTCGAGAGGTCGGGAAACTTTTGTCGTGCAGCCGTATTCCTCTATGAGGTGGAGTTGGTCGCGTAGGAGCGTGCCGTGAAAGAGACGCTTTAAGTGGCATTGTGTGAAGTGAGGTTGGTTCATGTCACCGCATCTTCCTGAAGCGCTCGCCGACAGCCTCCATGACGCGTTTGGACGTTGGGGCTCCGACCTGCACGGACTGGCGTACGCCATGGGCTTTCGAATCATCCAGCACTTTCTTGGAGACGCTTGGACCAACGCGAATGTCCGACTACATTCTCAACCAAGTCGCTTCATGCTCAACGAGTTCGATGAGCTGAGTGACAATCGATTCGTACACATGGAGCGAGTCACGCGTCTCGCCGATGCACTGTTCCGGCTAATGGGGTGTGCTGGTTTCGAAGTTCTTACTAATCGGTTCCAGCAGCGCGACGCCAAATCATGCTTCTACGAGGCGGAGGTTGCATCTGACTTTGTCGAAGACGGTTTCAACGTTCAGATTCTCGAAGAGCGTGGCAAGCGTGGGAGCGACTTCGACTTTGTGGCAAAGCGCGATGGAGTGATCATCAACGTCGAAGTCACAGCAAAGGATACAGAAATCCCATCCGAGGACACGTTTTACAGCACGCTAAAATCGAAGCGCACCCAAGTGCCGCAGGATGCGCCAGCCATCTTGTACGTATTCTTGCCGCCGTCATGGCCTAAAAATCAACAAGCGATGATGCATGCTACGACTGTAGGCGCTGCTAGATTCTTTCGCGGGTCTCAAAGGTTCAACGCGGTTGTGGTTTTGTGGGATGTGATGCTGTCCCTTGGGGAGGGCATGGTAACAGCGTGCGCTTTTCATCCTTTCCTGCATTCGAACCCCAGACATGCCATGCCATCGCTTTCGTTCTTCGGGCGTATGCGACCGGAGAATTCCGTTCAGTATTTTCGCGATCGACTGCATGCTTCGCCTGAGGGTGCACGTCAGTCATTAGGCGAGAATCCGTTCAACCCACCATTGGCTTACGTCACCTGGGTACTGGCCCAACGTCGTGTCATCTAAGCGAACACTCTTGCCTCGAAGTTGGCGGGCTTCAAGCCCTCTCTTGCGGTTGCTTCGGCAACAGAAAAGAGCGGGCGAGGCCGCCCGCGGTCCCAGGCTTCGCTCGTTGCGAAGGCACTGCGCGATCTGACGCAGACAATAAGTCATATTGATTTTTACATGCGCTGGAGTACATTGCCGGGACGATTGGCTTTGGTGCATTTCGGTAGTGGCGCCACGGGGTGCCACGCCTCTGCCACGGATGTGCAACGCATGGAATGGCTTGAGACTGCGAAAATCACGCTTGCTACGGATTCGTTTTTGGCGACTCCGGGTTTGCTAACGCTGAGCAAACGCATTGCTAACGGATATCTAACGGCAAAAGCCGCGGGAATCCGCCGTGCTAACGCATCTAACGGATTCGATTTTGGGTGTTTCGCTTTGCAGACATGTCGCAGACGCTTTGCAGACGGATTCCAGACGGCTGTTTCGGCGGGAATCAGCCGTGCAGACGGATCAGACGGATTCGTTTTTTGCGTGTTTCGAGGGATGTGCGTTATGGCGCAGGTGGTTTGTTGAAGCGGACGCGGCTCAGCACTTTCGACTTAGCGGGGTCGATGACCAGGATTTCGTCGGCGGCGGTGCCCGTTACGCGTACGATCAGGAGGCCGTCCTCGATGCGGGTGTCGGCGATGATTTGGCCCGCGGCCAAGTCCAGGTTCAGTTCGGGGACTTCGCCGGGTTTGACGGCGACGGTGGTGGTTTGTGCCGGTTCGGGCGCGTATCCGCGCTTGATGGCCATGCCGATCATGGCGGCGACGACGAGCAGGATCGAGATGCCGAGGCCGATCACCAGCATCCATAAGCCGCGATTGGCGGGCGGCGGTGCTTCGGGTACGACATCGGCCATGGGCACTTCCTCTGAGGGCGACCGTCGTACACTGACGATTGACGCCAGCCAAGCGGGCCAACGGCTGGACCGCGTGCTGGCTGCTGCGTGGCCCGATTTGTCGCGCTCGCGGTTGAAACAGTTAATCGAGGCGGGCGCGGTGACCGGCGGCTCCACCAAGCTCGACGATGCTTCGGCGAAGGTGAAGGCGGGGGCTTCGGTGACGCTTCTCGTTCCGGCTGCGGTTAAGGCGGAGCCGGAGGGGCAAGCGATCCCGCTCAACATCGTGTTCGAGGATGAGCATCTGATCGTGATCGACAAGCAGGCGGGGCTCGTCGTGCATCCGGCGGCGGGCAACCGCGACGGGACGCTCGTCAACGCGCTGATCGCGCATTGCGGCGACAGTTTGCGCGGGATCGGCGGCGAGCTTCGTCCCGGCATCGTGCATCGAATCGATAAGGATACGACAGGTCTCATGGTCGCGGCGAAGACCGAGAAGGCGCACACGTCGCTCGGCAAGCAGTTCGCAGCGCATGCGATCGAGCGGGTTTACAAGGCGCTCGTTTGGGGTGTGCCGCGCGAGCGGGCCGGCGTGATCGATGGTGCGGTCGGCCGCTCGCCGTTGAACCGTCAGAAGATGGCCGTGCTGCGGGTCGGTGGGAAACCGGCGCGTACGCACTACAAGGTGATCGAGACGTTCGGGCAGACGGCGGCGCTGGTCGAATGCCGACTGGAGACGGGGCGCACGCATCAGGTGCGTGTGCACATGGCGCATATCGGGCATCCGCTGATCGGCGATCCGGTTTATGGGCGGCCGCGGTCCGTGCCGGGGTTGACGTTACGGTTGAGCCGACAGGCGCTGCACGCGGCGGTGTTAGGGTTTCAGCATCCGGCGACGCATAAGCCTGTGCGTTTCGAGAGTGTGTTGCCGGAAGATTTCACCGAAACTTATCTTGCGTTCAAAGGGTTAGGCGCGAAGGCTCGGGGGTCTTAAAATGGCCCTCATCGATACATACATAGTGCCGCTCTTGCCCGGGCTGTTGGCGGGCAGTGGACGGGGATCGGTTTCGGGGCGCTTCGCACGGGGCCGGACCTTACGCACAAGGGGTTGGATATGGCCGCTGGCTATCTGATGCTTTCGCCGGAAGGCGGGCTGTCACGTTATTTGTCCGAGATTCGGAATTTTCCGATGCTCGAGCCGGAACAGGAATACATGCTCGCCAAGCGCTGGCGCGAGCATGAGGACTCTGAGGCCGCGCACAAGCTGGTGACGAGTCATTTGCGCCTGGTCGCGAAGATCGCGATGGGTTATCGCGGTTACGGCTTGCCGGTGAACGAGATCGTGTCGGAAGGCAATGTGGGCCTCATGCAGGCCGTGAAGCGGTTCGAGCCGGACAAGGGCTTCCGCTTGGCGACGTACGCGATGTGGTGGATCCGGGCGTCGATCCAGGAGTACATCCTGCGTTCTTGGAGCTTGGTCAAAATCGGGACGACGGCGGCGCAGAAGAAGTTGTTCTTCAATCTGCGCAAGGCGAAGAACTCGATCAAGGCGATCGAGGATGGCGATCTGCGGCCTGAGAATGTGAAGCTGATCGCGACGAAGCTTGGCGTCACGGAAGAAGAAGTGATTTCGATGAACCGACGGTTGGCGGCGGCCGACCATTCGCTGAACGCGCCGTTGCGCGCGGACTCGGAAGGCGAGTGGCAGGATTTTCTCGTGGACGAGACGCCGAGCCAGGAGACAATCCTTGCCAACCAGGAAGAGAAAGACGACCGCAGCGAGCTGCTTGCGGAAGGCATGAAGGCGTTGAACGAGCGTGAGCGGCATATCTTGACGGAGCGGCGCTTGAAAGAAGAGCCGGCGACGCTTGAGGACTTGTCCAAGGAATACGACATCTCGCGCGAGCGGGTGCGCCAGATCGAGGTGCGCGCGTTCGACAAGCTGCAACGCGCGATCCGCGAGGCGGCTAAGGCCAAACGCACCGGCGGCGGACCGGCGGAGAAGATGGCGGCGCTGCCCGCGCGTTAGCTCAGGCGGCGAACGGGTCTTTGACCAGGATCGTGTCTTCGCGTTCGGGGCTGGTTGAGAGGACCGCGACCGGGGCGCCGATCAGCTCTTCGACGCGGCGGACGTATTTGATCGCGGCCGCTGGAAGTTGGGCCCAGCTTCTGGCGCCGGCGGTGGAGTCGCTCCAGCCCTCCATCGTTTCGTAGATGGGTTTGCAGCGGGCTTGGGCGTTCGCAGCGGCGGGCAGGTGGTCGATGCGCTTGCCGTCGAGATCGTAGGCAACGGCGACTTTGATCTCCTTCAGGCCGTCGAGGACGTCGAGCTTTGTGAAGGCGATGCCGTCGATGCCGCCGGTGATAACGGTTTGGCGCACGAGCACGGCGTCGAACCAGCCGCAGCGGCGCTTTCGGCCGGTGACCGTGCCGAACTCGTGGCCGCGCTCGCCGAGTCTTGCGCCGATCTCGTCGGTCAACTCGGCGGGGAAGGGGCCTTCGCCGACGCGGGTCGTGTAGGCCTTGGCGATGCCCAGCACATAGCTGATTGCGCGGGGACCGATGCCGCAGCCGGCGGCGGCTTGGCCCGCTACCGTGTTCGAGGAGGTGACGTACGGATACGTGCCGTGGTCGACGTCGAGCAGTGCGCCTTGCGCGCCTTCGAACAGGATGCGGTCGCCGCGGATGCGGGACTCGTGCAGATGCTTCCAGACCGGCCCGAGGAACGGCACGATCTTAGGTGCGATCTCCTTCAGTTTGGCGACGAGTTCGTTCGCGTCGACTTCGCTGGTTCCGAGGCCTCTACGGAGTGCGTTGTGGTGCGTGAGCAGGTTCTCGACTTTTGCCTTCAGTGTTCCCGGGTCGGCGAGGTCGATCGCACGCAGCGCGCGACGGCCGACCTTGTCTTCGTAGGCGGGGCCGATGCCGCGCTTGGTGGTACCGATCTTCGTGCCGGAATTCGAGGTCTCGCGGATCGTGTCGAGTTCGCCGTGGAGCGGCAGGATCAGCGGCGCGTTTTCGGCGACAAGCAAGTTCGTCTTGTCGATGGTGAGGCCTTGGCTCCGCATGCGCTCGATTTCGGCGATCAGCGCCCACGGGTCGACGACGACGCCGTTGCCGATGATCGAGCGCTTGTTCGCGCGCGCGATGCCCGACGGCAGCAGCGAGAACTTGTACGTCTTGCCGTCGATGACGAGCGTGTGGCCCGCGTTGTGGCCGCCTTGGAAGCGCACCACGATGTCGGCGCGCTCGCAGAGCCAGTCGACGATCTTGCCTTTGCCTTCGTCGCCCCATTGGGCGCCGATCACCGCAACGCCTGCCATCAGAACACCAGGGCTTTTGCTTGTTTGACGACCGGGATTTTGCGCAGTTCGGCGAGTACGGTTTCGGGCACCGCATCGTCCACTTCAATGAGAGCGATGGCGTCGCCGCCGGCGGCCGTTCGGCCGAGGTTGAAGCTTGCGATGTTGACCTTCGCGTCGCCGAGCAGCGTGCCCAGCTTGCCGATGAAGCCCGGCTTATCTTCGTTCGTGACGTAGAGCATGTGGGGCGTGAAGTGCGATTCCATGTCGATGCCCTTCACCTGGATGAGGCGCGGCACGCCGTTCGAGAAGACGGTGCCGGCGACGTCGCGGGTTTGGCGTTCGGTCATGACTTTGATCATCATATATCCTTCGTAGGCGCCATGCTGCGTGCGGCGCACTTCGCTCACCTGGATGCCGCGCTCTTTGGCTACGATCGGGGCGTTGACCATGTTGACGTCGCTGAGCGCGGGTTTGAGCAGACCGCTCAGTGCGGCTTGCGTGAGCGCGCGGGTGTTCAGGTCTGCGGCGTGGCCTTCGAACACGAGTTCGACCGACTTGATCGCTGTTTCGGTGAGTTGGCCCGCGAACGCGCCGAGGCGTTCGGCGAGCGTGATCCACGGCTTCATCGTCGTTGCTTGATCGGCCGTGATCGAGGGCATGTTGATTGCGTTCGTGATCGCGCCGGTGAGCAGGTAGTCCGACATTTGTTCGGCGACTTGCAGCGCGACGTTTTCCTGCGCCTCGGAGGTGGACGCTCCGAGGTGGGGCGTCACCACAACTTTGTCGGAGCCGAACAGCAGGTTTTCCTTCGCGGGTTCGGTTTCGAACACGTCGAGCGCTGCGCCGGCGACGTGACCGCTGGCGAGCGCGTCGTTCAACGCCTTCTCGTCGATCAGGCCGCCGCGGGCGCAGTTGATGATGCGGACACCCTTTTTCGTTTTGGCGAGGGACTTGGCGTCGAGGATGTTGCGCGTCTTGTCCGTCAGCGGCGTGTGCAGCGTAATGAAATCGGCGCGGTGCAAAAGTTCGTCGAGCTCGACTTTGTCCACGCCGAGTTCGGCGGCGCGGTCAGGGCTCAAATACGGGTCGAAGGCGGCGACCTTCATCCGCAGGCCTTTCGCGCGTTCGGCGACGATCGAACCGATGTTGCCGCAGCCGATGATGCCCAGCGTCTTGCCCGTGAGTTCGACGCCCATGAAGCGGTTCTTTTCCCACTTGCCAGCGTGGGTGGAGGCGTTTGCGGCGGGGATTTCGCGGGCGAGCGCGAACATCAGCGCGATCGCGTGCTCTGCCGTCGTGATCGAGTTGCCGTGCGGCGTGTTCATGACGATGACGCCGCGGGCCGTCGCGGCGGGGATGTCGACGTTATCGACGCCGATGCCGGCGCGGCCGATCACCTTCAAGTGCGTCGCGGCGGACAGCAGATCGGCAGTGACCTTCGTCGCGGAGCGGATCGCGAGGCCGTCATAGCGACCGATGATCGTCTTCAACTCCTCTTTCGAGAGGCCGGGTTTCACGTCGACGTCGACGCCGCGGTCTTTGAAGA
>JABFRX010000045.1 GCA_013140995.1 Alphaproteobacteria bacterium
CGGCGCGCGCAGCTCCGCCCCGTTCCACGCCGGCGCGGTCAAACTCGTGGTGCGATCGGACGAATACGCCCTTCTGCGCGCGGGCCTGCCCGTCCAAAGCGAACGCCCGCCGTCATACTTCGCGATGAAGATCTACGGCGACGGCGACATCGAGACGGCGCTGCAGTTTCTGGCAGTGGCGACGAGGCCGCCGGTTCAAGCGACCTGACCAATGTGGTTCGCCACATGCGCCGCTGCAGGGAGTTGGAATAATGTGGGAGGACTATCGCTGCCCGAACTGCGCCGACAACGCTGCAAGCGTCATATTCCCAGCAATCGCGTTGTGCGGGATCAGCGCGTACTGCCACGGTTTGCCGCCGTAGGTCTTCGCGTGATCGCTCGCGTTCTTGCACCATCGAACGGCGGCGTCGCGTTTTGCTAGCACCTCGGCGTCATTCATTTGGGCCGCCATCTTGGCTTCGAGCATGACGATCTTATCGGCGGTCTCGGCTACGAAATCAGGCTGGTACTCGTGGTGGTCGGCGCCTGATTTGTAGAAAATCTGGAACTGGCTCTTGGCAGGGCGAAACCACTTGAGCGTTTCGCGATCCAAAATAACGGCGAGCAGGCGCTCCGCTTCCGAGTCGAACTTCTGTGTGTCGTAAAGGCAGCGTTCAAATCCGGCGAACAAGTATCGCGCCATGTTGGATTTGTCGGTTGGTGAGGCGCGAAAATCGAGCGCGGCCTCGCCTGCCGCGGCGGTGTAAGCGCTGGATTTCAACTCCGTAAATCCGCGGCTGATCTTCACTTCGTATTCGACCTCGCTTTCCCAATAGTGCTTTTGCATCTGCGCATGGACGAAATGTGCGATCGTCTTTTGATGCAAGCGCAGCACCTTGCGCACCTCGTCGTCCTTCAGGTGCTTCTTGAGATGCGAAACCACTTGGCCCGCAAGGTCGTAGAGCAATTCGGCGTGGCTGTCGTAGGCGATATCGTCGAAGTCGACGAGGCCGCTGACGATGTAATCTTCTAGGCGGCTTTCCTTGATACCCTCGTCGCTCAGACCGATAGCCACAAACTCATTGGTGCGCAGATACTGCAGCCAAAGCTCGTCGTCCGGCGCCTGATAGTTCAGCGCTTTCACGTCGAGTGTAAACGGCTTGAACCCGGACACGATCTCGCTCTTAGGCACGATGAGAATACGCGGAATGTCGGTGGTCTGCTGTTGGACGAGCGCCAGCGTTCGCGCGACGACCGCGCCGACGTCCGGCGCGTTGGCGACACCTTCGAGTTCGAGTTGGCCGGGCTTATACTCGGCCGCGACCTCACGAAGTACTTGTTCGCGCACTTCTTCCTTTTCGAGGTACGTGATACTGGGCACCCGGCCAGGCTCGTTTTCGAGTTTGCGGATGATGCCGTAAGCGATTTGTGCGATGCGCGCTTCTTCGGGGGTTTTGAATTCAGAGCGCTCTGCCGCAGCAGCGACAGCCGCCGGCGTAATGGGCGGCGCCCCACCTGCCGGCAATCCAAGTTTCGCGGTCAGCTTGGTCTCGGAGACAACGGTGACGGCTTTCGCCTGCAAATCCTCCGGCGCCAGCACGATTTGGCGCATGCGAATGGTGGAGTCCGGCCGCTTCGCTTCGTCGACGATCTCCTGAAACCTGTCGTGGGCGACAATATTCAAGGTATCCACCGCGAGAACCCCGGTGCGCTTGCCATAGGGAAGGCGCAAACCCCGCCCTATTGACTGCTCGATCAAAGTGCGGGCGTTCGCCGCGCGCAGCGGCACGATCGTGTAAAGGTTGGTGACGTCCCACCCTTCCTTCAACATGTTGACGTGGATGACGATCTCGGTCGGCTCGTCGGTGTGTTCCACTTTCAACAGCCGTTCGACCATTTCGTCTTCTTCGGCGCCCGTCTTGCTGGAATCGACCTGGATCACTTTGGGCGCATAGCGGCCTTCGAAGAACGCGTCGGATTTGATCAGCGCCATCAGCTCGCCGGCATGGGTCGTGTCGCGGGCGATCACGAGCACAAACGGCTTTACGATCTTGTTGCCGGTTTCGCGTGCGTAGGTTTCAAGCTCGACCTTCAGGTTCTCGTGCAGACGAACACCGTCTTCGAGCTTCAGTTGTTCGAGCTTTTCCTGCGCCATTCCGGCCGGGTTGAAGTTTTTGCGCGTGACGACGGCGGGCTCCTTCACGAACCCGTCTTCCATTGCGCGGCCCAACGGATAGTCGAAGATCACATTCTTGAACGGGATCGGCGCGCTTTTGCCCGCCTCCACAAACGGCGTCGCGGTCAACTCCAGTCCCAGCACGGGCTTCAGTTCATTGATCGCGCGAATACCGGCCGACGCGCGGTAGCGGTGCGACTCGTCCATGATGAGCACGAGGTCGTCGAGCGACGCCAGATAGTCGAAATAGCTCTCGCCGATCTCTTCGCGGAAACTGCGGATGCGCGGGTTGCGGCCGCCGCGCACTTCCGAATTGATCTTTGAAATATTGAAGATGTTGATCGTGGTGGGAAACAATTGTCCGCCGCCGGAAAGCTGGCGCTCATAATTTTCGCCGGTGGTCAACACGGGCGGCGAAACCGCGAATTCGGAGATACCGGTGAAAACGTACTTGGCCGTGTTGGGCGTGAAGTCGGCGATCAGCTTTTTGTAAATGGTCAGGTTGGGGGCCAGCACGAAGAAGTTATTCAAACCATGCGCCAAGTGCAGATAACTGACGAATGCACCCATCAACCGCGTTTTGCCAACGCCAGTGGCGAGCGCGAAGCACAGCGAGGGAAACTCGCGCTCGAAATCCGACACCGTGGGAAACTCAGCGCTGATCGCGGCAAGGGCGGTGTTCAGGTCCGCCCCCTTCTTCGGCGGCACGATCTCGGTAATGCGATCCAAAATCTCAAGCGAGCGCCGCTGCGGCGGACGAAGGCTGAGGCGGCCAGCGATGGCGTTCACGTGACGATTCATTTGCTACCCCCGTTTTCTGCAGCGAACAGATCGTCCTGTTTGGTGCCACTGCGCTTCGCTGGGGATTTCGATGTCTCTGGGATCGGCGGCGCCTTCTGAAGGTTCTCGACTTTGAGGCTGTAGTCGTCATGTCCCCACTCACACCGGTTGCGAATGTGATTCGGAATCTTTCGGACCGTAAGGTTCGGCCACCGATCCACTTTGCCGCGAAACGCCGAACAAAGAACAAGCAACGAGCGTTCAAGACCAACGTCTTCGCTTAGCTGTTCCAATTGTTCCGCGCCGAGCGCTTGCGTTGTGACATAGATGAAGTCGCGCTCGGTCGAACGGCCTTGCTGCCAGTAAACACTGTCCGACGGGGCGTATGCAAACCCTTCCAGCTTACATAACGCTTCGGCCAGCATTGCAGCGTTGTAAGTTGGCGCGATGACTTCACGGCCCCATCTGTCAGCCTCGATCAATGACGGCGCAAGCTTGAGGTATCGAAACCCGCCGCCGCCCTTCCAACCAGTTACGTCTGTAACGCCACCTTCGTCATCGCCATCAATGACTTTCTGCAGTCGGGGAACAATGTGCGTTGTGCAGTGTGAGCCCAATTCTATCATCACCCAGCGTCGACCCATTTTCTGAGCAACGGCACCAGTCGTTCCAGAGCCTGCAAAAGAATCGAGAACGAGGTCGCCCCGATCGGTGGATATGGCGAGAATTCGATGAAGAAGTTGTTCCGGCTTTGGCGTCGCAAATGGCTCGATGTCGGGTAGCAATTTTCGCAAATGATCGCGCTTTGCGTCTTGATTTGTCCCCGCCTCTTCGGCGGGCCACCATGTTCTCGGTACGACCCCGTCCTGCACGTCAGTAAGATACCGCTTGATCAAGGGCATCCCGTCTCCCCTCGCGCCGAAGTACGCGCGACCCTCTGCCCTCGCTCGTTCAAAATTCTCTTTGGAGAAGCGCCAATAGTTTCCGATCGGTGGTGTGACTACGCGCCCAGATGGTGTTGTGATCGGGAAGCGCGCAGCTTCCGAACCGCTCTTCGCAGTACCGTTATCGCCCTGCAGCCATGGACCTCTCGGGTCATTGTCAGGATTGCGATAGCGTGCCTCTTGCTCTGGCGTCCTCGGGAGCAACTTGCGTGTCTTCCGCCAGATATCTCTGTTTTTGGCGTAAAGCAAAATGTGATCGTGCGAGGAGGATATGTCGGTGTCACCTCGGCGCCCTTTGTCCTTTTCCCACGCAATCGAGGATACAAAATTTCGACGCCCAAAAATCTCGTCGCACAGTACCTTTAGATAGTGACATTCGGTATCGTCGATTGTGATCCATATGGACCCTTGATCGCACAGTAGGCGCCAGAGAATCTCTAAGCGCGCTCGGACAAGTGTCAACCACAACGAATGTTCAAGCCCATCGTCATAGTGCTCAAACGCACTGCCTGTGTTGTACGGCGGGTCGATGAAAACGCACTTCACCTTGCCCGCGAACTCTTGTTCCAGCGCTTTCAGCGCGAGAAGGTTGTCGCCAAAGACAAGTCTGTTGTCGAAGATGTCGTCATCGCCAAAGCGCTGTTTGGCGTGATACGATTTTTCGGCATCCTCTAGGAAAATTCGCGGCTCTAGCCGCGGCTTGTTCTCTTTACCCACCCAAGTCAGTTCAAGTTTCTGCTTTACCACGTCGCCAAGAACTCCTCAGACCATTTTCCAGCGGATTTCGAACAACGTCACCGTCGAGATCGTTTGCGCCAGTTTCTGCTCAACTTCCTCGATCAGTTTTGCGCGCTGGCGATCGATTTCGTCTTGCGCCTCAAAGAGGCTGCGACGTTTGCGATTGCGATCCGCCTCCAGCGCCTTCGTTTTTTTCTGCGCCGCAAGCTTATCCTCAAGTGAGACCGCAGCCGTCGCTGCGCGCCGCGCCTCTTTGATTTGACGATCGATCTCTTTGATCTCGCGCTCCAAACCCACTTTCAAATCGTCGGCCCAACCGTCGAGCTTGTCGGCCTCGGCTTCGAAGAAGCGGCCGTTGCGCTCGCCGATGTCCTTGGCGGTCGCCGCCGCTCGCCGTTCGCGCAGTGCCGCCAACGCAGCCACCATTCGCTCGGGCATAACGGCCTCACCGCTGATCTGCGCCGAAATCGTCAGAATGCGGGAGGTCTGTTCGGCGTCGAGTTCGTAGCCGTCGTCGTCGATACCGCAGGCGACAAGATGATCCTCGCCCTGGTCCTGGGCCTGCGACGTCAGCAGCGAAACGGCGAGCCATCCGGCTTTCCCGCGCAACGGGTCGAGCAACGAAACCCGGCCCACGTGTCCCGTATAGTCGAGCGTGACTTCAACGCTGGGAAGCTCGCGCGCCTTGGCGCGAGCGAGCAACCACTCCGCCAGAGGGTGATTGACGCGATAGAGGTGCGCTTCTGTCGACCGGCGCGGCAGTTGGTAGACGCCAAGGGGCGCGATTGCGGGATCGACGCCATCCGGCAGCGAGTCCAATCGGAATGTTCCGTCGTCGGTGAACGCGGCGTGGTCTTTGAGTTCGTGGCGCGTCAGTTGCATCAGCACCTTCTCGAACCGGTCGAGATTGTCCTCCGTACTCGCCTTGCGCACCTTTAGCTTCTCGCGCACTTCGTCGTCGAAATGTTCCAACAACTTGCGGCGCGTCTGCGTCATCTGCTGGTCGATTTCGAAGCTGAGTTCAAGCTGAAGCTTATCGAAGGCTTTGCTTATCTCCTCCGGCTGGCGGCAGCTTTGATAGATGTCGCCGATGCGTTTTTCGAAATCGACGCCGGACTCGACCGCACCCAAGACTTCGTCGCTCGCGCCGAACACGCCGTCAAAGAGCTTGAACTTCTCCGACAACAACTGAAAGACACGCTGATCGGCTTCGTTCTTCTTGTTCAGGAAATTAACAACGACAACGTCGTGCTTCTGGCCGTAGCGGTGGCATCGCCCTATGCGTTGTTCGATTCGCTGAGGATTCCACGGCAGATCGTAGTTCACGACAAGGGAGCAGAATTGAAGGTTGATACCTTCGGCCCCCGCCTCGGTCGCAATCATGATGCGGCCTTCATCGCGGAAATAGTCTACCAGCGCCGAACGCATATCGGCCGTGCGTGAGCCGGTGATCCGGTCGCTGCCGTCGTGGCGTTCAAGCCATGCGGCGTAAATCTGCTTCGATCGATCGTCGGTGTTCGATCCGTTGAAGAGGACGATGCCTTCGGCAAAATCGCTGTCAGACAGAAGGCGAAGCAGATAGTCCTGCGTCTTGCGCGACTCGGTGAAGATAATCGCCTTCTCCAGCGCGCCCAATGACCGGGCCTTGGCGAAGGCGACCTTGAGCGCCTTAAGCAACGCCTCCCCCTTGGCGTTGTGGTGGATAGATGTTGCGAGACTTGCAAAGCGATCAAGATCGGCAATTTCAAGTTCAAGAGCTTTGCGATCCGCGTCGCTCAGCGGCGCAGGCGGCTCATCCTCTTCCCATTCATCCGCCGTTTCGTCGAGCGCTTCGTAGTCTTCATTCAACGTCTCTTCCAACGTCTCTTTAGGTGCATTTCGATTGAGTTGCCGCTTCAGCCGGTCGCTCATCGAGCGCAACGCGCCCGCGATCGCAAACGTGGACGACGCGAGCAGCTTTCTCAACACCAGTGTCATTAACGTGCGCTGACCGGGCGGCAGCGCCTGCATATTGGGGCGGCGCAGATACTCCGAGACGAGATTGTAGAGTTCGTCTTCTCCCTCGACCGGCAAAAACTCCTCAACGATGGGGAAGCGCTTTGTGTAGGACACATACGCCGTGACCTGGCGGCGCAGTGTGCGGTGGCAGACGGGCTTCAGCCGCTCCTTGAGTTCGGCGAACACCTGATCCTGGTCGAGCTTGGTGAAGCGTTCGCGAAAACTCTTGAGGTCGCCAAATGCGTGCTCGTCAATGATGCTGACGAGACCGAACAATTCGAGCAACGAATTCTGCAGAGGGGTCGCCGTCAGCAGCAACTTATGGAACGGCGCCAACGCCATCTTCAGCGTATTGGCGACGACATTCGTGGGCTTATAGACGTTGCGCAGGCGATGCGCTTCGTCGATCACCACAAGGTCCCACGGGACGTTGCGCACGTCGGCCGCTTTTCCGCGCGCGAACTGGTAGGAACAGATGACGACTTCATTCGCGCGCTCGAAGGGGCGAAAATTTCCGCTGCGGATGGCGGCGTTGTAAGGCTTCGACTCCAGAATGAAACTCGGGAGGAAGAATTTCTCCGCGAGTTCCTGATGCCACTGTTTCCGCAAATTGGATGGCGTGATCACAAGAATTCGGCGCTTACGCTCTGCCCATCGTTGCGAGATCACCAATCCCGCCTCGATTGTCTTGCCGAGCCCGACTTCATCGGCAAGCAGCGCGCCCTTCGAGAGCGGCGAAGAGAATGCAAACAAAGCCGCATCGACCTGATGCGGATTCAGATCGACCTGAGCGCTCGCTACCGCCCCCACGAGCTTGCCCACGTCATCCGGCGGATACCGGCGCGTCAGCTCATAGGCGAAGTACTTGGCGTGGTAGTCAGTCAGCTTCACCCGAAATCCCTGGAATCGTCGCAACGCCATGAATCGTCGTTGCTCTTAGCAGATCACCGATCTGTCTGCGCCAGGACGCACCAAATTCGCCTGACCGAAGAAATCCGCTCGACTTATCCGCTCAATTGTTCTACGTTTGTTCTTTCCCGATGAAGCCCCCTACCCCCTCGATCGC
>JABFRX010000172.1 GCA_013140995.1 Alphaproteobacteria bacterium
CGCTTGAACCAGGAAATCCGCATCAAGCGCGGCCTGTCCTACGGCGTCAGCTCCGGCTTCGCGGCGCGCCAAGCGCCGGGCCCAATCATTGCGCTCGCGCAAACGAAAAACGAGTCGGCGGTTCAGGTGGTCGATCTCATGAACCAAGAGTTCGTCAAGATCATAAACGCCGAAGTGCCGGCGGTCGAACTCGGTGCGCGCCAGGCGAACCTGATCGGCTCCTTCGGCCGCGACGTCGAAACCGCCTCGGGCCTCGCGGGTCAACTGGCGACGCTCGCAGCGTTCGGCATCCCGCTCGAGAAGCTCACGACATACGTCGCAGACGTCTCAGCGGTAACACCGGCGACCGCCAAAGCAGTGGCGGCCAAACTCTACGATCCGAAGAAAGCCTCCCTGGTGGTGGTTGGCGACGGCACGGTCTTCTTCAACGCCCTGAAGAAAAAGCGGCCCGACGTCGTCCGCATCCCAGTCGACAAACTCAATCTGGACAGCGCGACACTGCAATAGCCGTATTTCGCCTTGCAAAAGCGCGGAGAATGTTCTATTATTGTTCTCATGTGGCCCGCGGTTTTGGCAACCCGGTCCGCCGCTACCTGGAATGAAGGAGGCCCGCTACAAGTAGCGGCGAAGTAGCATCCGTGTAGCGCCAAAAATCGCAGAATAGAGCCAATGTAGCGGCGTAGCGGCAGAAATAGCGTTGAATTCGTGCAATGCGGGCTTTTCGTCCGCTCGTTTGCCCGTGTTCCGGCGCACCGATAAGACTGTCGCTCAACTCACGTTTGAGAATCACCAACACCGATGCGCGTATCCCGTTTTTTCATGCCTGTGCTGCGCGAGACGCCGGCCGAGGCCCAGATCGTCTCTCACCGCTACATGCTGCGCGCGGGGCTCGTCCGACAACAGGCGGCGGGTATCTATTCGTGGCTGCCGCTCGGCCACCGCGTGTTGCGCAAAATCGAGCAGATCGTGCGCGAGGAGCAGGACAGAGCAGGGGCGATCGAACTTCTGATGCCAACGCTTCAAGCCGCCGACCTGTGGCGTGAGAGCGGCCGCTACGACGCTTACGGCAAAGAAATGCTGCGCATCAAAGACCGCCACGAGCGCGACCTGCTCTATGGGCCTACGAACGAGGAGATGATCACCGAAATCTTCCGTTCGGCCGTGCGCTCCTACAAGGACATGCCGCGCATTCTCTATCACATCCAATGGAAGTTCCGCGACGAGATCCGCCCGCGCTTCGGCGTGATGCGCGGGCGCGAGTTCCTGATGAAGGACGCGTACTCGTTCGACCTCGACGCCGCAGGCGCCAGGCATTCCTATAACAAGATGTTCGTGGCCTACCTGCGCACGTTCGCGCGCATGGGCCTCAAGGCTGTACCGATGAAAGCCGACTCCGGCCCGATCGGCGGCGACCTCTCGCACGAATTCATAGTCCTCGCCGACACCGGCGAAAGCCAAGTCTATTGCCACAAAGACTTAGTGGACATGGCCGTGCCGGAGAACGTGAACTTCGACGGCGACCTTGAGCCCTACATTAAGGAACGCACATCGCTTTACGCGGCGACCGACGAAAAACACGACGCCGAAGCGTTCGCAAAAATCCCCGCGGACAAACAGCTCACCGCGCGCGGCATCGAAGTCGGCCACATCTTCTATTTCGGCACGCAATACTCGAAGCCGATGAACGCAAAGGTGACCGCTCAAAACGGCGAAGACGTGCTCGTCGAAATGGGCTCCTACGGCATCGGCGTTTCGCGTTTGATGGGCGCCATCATCGAGGCGAGCCATGACGACGCGGGCATCATCTGGCCCGAAAGCGTCGCACCGTATCGTGTGGGCCTCATAAGTCTTAAGATGGACGACCCGAAAACCCGGCAGGTTTGCGAGGATCTTTACCAAAAACTGGGCGCAGCCGGAGTCGAAGTCCTATATGATGACACCGACGAACGGGCAGGGGCGAAGTTCTCGACGTTCGACCTGATCGGCCTGCCGTGGCAGATCATCGTGGGCCCGCGGGGCCTTACGAACAACCAGGTCGAAATCAAGAACCGCAAGACCGGCGAACGCCAAAACCTTGCGCCTGAGGCTGCTTTGGATTTGTTCACACGAAGGACTTGATGGACCGCGTCGTCGACGTTCGTGAGCCACAGCAAGCGCGCGCCGCCCGCCAGCCGCGGCAGCGCAGCGGAACCGCGCCGTTCTCCCGCTTCGAGTGGATGCTGGCCGGCCGCTATCTGCGTGCACGCCGCAAGGAAGGCTGGATCTCGGTCATCGCCAGCTTCTCGCTCGCCGGCATCGCACTTGGCGTCGCGACGCTGATCATCGTGATGTCGGTGATGAACGGGTTCCGCGAAGAGCTGATGGGAAAAATCCTCGGCTTCAACGGCCACTTCGTGGTCCAAGGTTTGGGCCCCACGGTGCAGAACTGGGACAACCTGGCAAACCGCTTGCGCCGTGTGCCGGGCGTCGTTCGCGTGACCCCGCTCGTCGAAGGTCAAGCGCTCGCGACCGCCGCGGGCGCCTCACCCGGCGTCCTCGTGCGCGGCGTTCGCCCCGACGACATCATGAACATGAAACTGGTCGCGGACTCGCTCAGCGAGGGCGCGATGCGGCGGTATCATTCGAACGACTCCAGCGTGCTCATCGGGGAACGTTTGGCCGATCAAATGGGCCTGATGCCCGGCATGAACATCACGCTGCTCTCGCCGCGCGGTAACGTGACTCCGTTCGGCGTGACGCCGCGCTCGAAGCAGTACACCGTCGCCGGCACGTTCAAGGTCGGCATGTCGGAGTACGACCTGTCCGTCATTTTCATGCCACTCGCCGAAGCGCAGACGTATTTCAATCGCGGCAATGGCGTAACCGGCATCGAAGTGATGATCGACGATCCCGATCGTGTCAGCGAACTGCGTCCGCGCATCCTATCGACTGTGGGTGAGACCGGACGCCTGGTCGATTGGACACAACTGAACAAGACGTTTTTCGACGCTCTTCAGGTTGAGAGCGGCGTGATGTTCTTCATTCTGTCGCTGATTGTCGTCGTTGCCGGATTCAATATCGTCTCCGGCATGATCATGATGGTGAAGGATAAGACGCGCGACATCGCGATCCTGCGAACGATGGGTGCCACTTCGGGTACAATCCTGCGCGTGTTCCTGATGTCGGGCTCTGCGATCGGCATCGTGGGCACGCTCATGGGTTTCTTGCTTGGCGTCCTATTCTGCACCTACATCGAAGAAATACGTCAGTTCGCGATGTGGTTGACGGGTTTCAATTTGTTCCCAAGCGAACTCTACTTCCTCAGCAAGCTTCCGGCGAAGATGGATACCGGTCAGGTGACCATGGTCTTGCTGACCGCGCTCACGCTCTCGATCTTGGCGACCGTTTACCCCGCCTGGCGTGCGGCGAAACTCGATCCGGTGGATGCGCTGCGCTATGAATGAGCAATACGCCGAACCCACGATGACGCGCACCGCAGCCCAGACCATGCCGTCGCTCGCGCTTCACGGCGTCACGCGCACGTTCGGCGAGGGCGAGGAGCGCATCGAAATCTTCCGCAACCTCACCGGACAAATCGTGCCGGGCGAGATCGTGGCGCTCGTCGGTCCCTCGGGTTCCGGTAAGTCGTCGCTGTTGCACATCGCAGGACTGCTGGAGCCGCCCACGACCGGCGTCGTCATCATCAACGGCCGCGACTGCTCGAAACTGGGCGATGAAGAACGTACCGCAATCCGCCGCACGCAGCTCGGTTTCGTGTACCAGTTCCACCATCTGCTGCCGGAGTTCAACGCGGTCGAAAACGTCGCCATGCCGCAACTCATCGGCGGCCGCCGCAGCCGCGACGCTGAAACCGTCGCAACGCGCCTGCTCACGATGGTGGGCTTGCAGCACCGCCTGACACATCGCCCCGGCAAGCTGTCGGGCGGCGAACAGCAACGCATCGCTATCGCCCGCGCGCTCGCAAACCAACCGCGCCTCATCCTCGCGGATGAGCCCACCGGCAACCTCGACCCGCGCACCGCCGACATGGTGTTCGGCATTCTGGTCGACATCTGCCGCGCTCGCGGCGTGTCCGCGCTGATCGCAACCCACAACCTCCAAATGGCGGTCAAGATGGACCGTACCTGGCTCCTCCACGACGGCAAGCTCATCGACGCCGGCAAGCTGAAGCCTTGAGTTTTTTCACGCGGAGCCGCGGAGGCGCGAAGAAGAAATGGCGCGGGCGAAGCTTCGCGCAGACATTCTCGTCGAGTCATTGGTTGTCGTAGAGCTCAAATCCGTAGAACGGTTGCTGCCAGTTCATCCGAAGCAAGTTTTGACTTACCTGAAGCTTCTGAGACTGCCCGTCGGCCTGCTGGTCAACTTCGGGGCACCTAGGATGAAGGCGGGGTTGCACCGCATCTTCAACAACTTATCCCCCTCCGCGTCTCCGCGCCTCCGCGTGAATCAAACAGAGATCGAGTAGTCTGCCGCCTTCAAACTAGTTGGTTGAGAAATGTCTGGTCACGCGAACTTCGTTCACTTGCGCGTTCATTCCGCGTTTTCGCTGCTCGAAGGCGCGATGCAGCCGGGCGAGATTGCTAAGCTGTGCGAGAAGCACCGGATGCCCGCCGTCGCGGTGACGGATACGAATAACCTGTTCGGCCTCTACGACATCATGGAAGCGATGACGAAAGTGGGTGTGCAGCCTATCGTCGGCTGTCAACTTTCGCTGCATGTCGATGGCGACGGAACGAAACGCAACGGCGCGCAGGCGCGCACGGGCCAAGATGGCATCGTTGCGCTGCTCGTACAGTCGGAGAAGGGTTACGCGAACCTGATGAAGCTTGCGAGCAAAGCCCACCTCGACGTGAAGGTCGGCGAACCGGCACACATCACGTGGGCCATGCTGGAGCAGTACAACGAAGACCTGATCCTCCTGACCGGCGGCCCAAAAGGGTTGATCAACAAGCTCGCCGTGGACGGTCAACTTGACGCCGCAAAGGCGTGGACCGCACGTCTGGCCAAAGTGTTCGAAGGCCGACTCTACGTGGAGCTTCAACGTCATGGCGTCACCGCCGAAGCGATCGCCGAACCGCATCTGGTGCAGTTCGCCTACGCGCTCGACTTACCGCTCGTCGCTACCAACGAACCGTTCTTCGGAAAGAAGGACTTGTTCGACGCGCACGACGCGCTGCTTTGTATCGCCGACGGCGCCTATGTCAGCCAAGACGACCGGCGCAAAGAAAGCCGCCAGCACTATTTCAAATCCGCGGAGGAAATGACGGCGCTGTTCGCCGACGCGCCGGAGGCCATCGCGAACACGATCGAAATCGCAAAACGCTGCGCGTTCATCCCGAAGAAGCGCGCCCCTATTCTGCCCGAGTTCGTGCCGGCTTCTGGGCTGACGCCCGAAGACGAACTAAGAGCCCAAGCCGAAGCGGGGTTGAAAGCGCGCCTCGCGGCGAATGGCCTTTTTGCGCCCGAGCAAGCGTATTGGGACCGCTTGAAGTTCGAACTCGACGTCATCATCCGGATGAAGTTTCCAGGCTACTTCCTGATCGTCTCCGACTTCATGAAATGGACACGCGCGCAAGGAATTCCCGTCGGCGTGCGCGGCTCCGGCGCAGCCTCAGTCGTCGCCTGGAGTTTGGAGATCACGGCCCTAGACCCGCTTCGGTTCGGACTTGTGTTCGAGCGGTTTCTGAATCCCGAACGCATCTCGATGCCGGACTTCGACATCGACTTTTGCCAAGACCGGCGCGGCGAAGTCATCCGCTACGTGCAAGACAAGTACGGCCACGACCGTGTGGCGCAAATCATCACACTTGGAACGCTGCAAGCGCGCGCCGCGCTCCGCGACGTCGGCCGCGTACTGCAATTGCCGCAAGGCCAGGTCGACCGCATCGCGAAGATGATCAAAGTGCAACCCGGCCAATCGATCACGCTGCGCCAAGCGATCGATCAAGAACCGCGCCTGCAGCAGATGGAGAACGAGGAGGACAACGTCGCGCGACTGTTCCAGATCGCGGGCCAGCTCGAAGGTCTCTACCGGCATGCCTCCACGCATGCCGCCGGCGTCGTTATCGGGGACCGCCCGCTCGACGAGCTCGTTCCGCTCTACCGCGATCCAAGTTCCGACATGCCGGTGACGCAGCTCGATTATGAACAAGACGAGAAAGCTGGTCTCGTGAAGTTCGACTTCTTGGGGCTCAAGACGCTGACCGTCATCGCCGAGACCGAGAAGATGATTGCCGCGCGCCACAACGTGCGGGTCAAGGCCGAAGAGGTCGCGTTCGACGACAAGAAGGCCTACGAAGCGTTGAGCAAGGGTGCCTCGACTGGCATCTTCCAGTTGGAATCGACCGGCATGCGCGACCTGCTGCGCAAGATGAAACCCGACCGTGTTGAAGACCTGATCGCGCTCGTCGCGCTCTATCGCCCGGGCCCGATGGATCAGATTCCGGTTTATATCTCCGTCAAGCACGGTCGTGAGAAGCCGTTCTACCTGCACCCCGCGTTGGAGCCGATCCTGTCCGACACGCACGGCGTGATGACGTATCAGGAAGACGTCATGCTCATCGCGCGCGAACTCGCAGGCTATTCGTTGGGCCAAGCTGACGAACTGCGCCGCGCGATGGGCAAGAAGATCAAAGAGGAGATGGCCAAGCATCGCGTGAAGTTCATCGAAGGCGCGGCGAAGCAGAAGAACATCCCGGCCGACATTGCCGAGCAGATCTTTGTCCAGGCGGAAAAGTTCGCGGGCTACGGCTTCAACAAAGCGCACGCGGCGGCCTACGCACAGATCGCTTACCAAACGGCATGGCTGAAAGCGAACTACGCCGTCGAGTTCTTTTGTGCGTCGATGACGCTCGATATCGGTTCACCCGAGCGCCTCTCGATCTTCCGCCAGGAGGCAGAACGCATGGGGATCACCGTGGTGTCACCGGACATCAATGCTTCCGGCGCGTTGTTCACGGCAGCCAAGCGCGCCGACGGTAGCGATGTGGTGCACTACGCGCTTGCCGCCATCCGGAACGTCGGCCGCGCGGCGATGGACCACGTGATCGACGTGCGCAACACGGGTGGCAAGTTCGCAAGCCTGTTCGATTTCGCGCGCCGCGTGGATGCGAAGTTCGTCAACAAACGCATCCTAGAAAACCTCGTCGCGGCAGGCGCGTTCGACAGCCTGAATTCGAACCGCGCGCAGGCGTACGCCGCCATCGACATGATGCTGGGCGAAGCCTCGATCACCAGCCGCGAACGCGAAAGCGCGCAAGTGAACCTCTTCGGTGAGGTCGAGACGACGCGAGATCGCGCATTGCCGGAGGTCAATCAATGGGCGATGCCCGACCGGCTATCGCGCGAGTTCGGCGCGATCGGGTTCTACATGTCGGCGCATCCGCTGGACGAGTTCGCGCAAACGCTCGCTCGGCTGCGTGTGGTACCGTACGCGGAACTCGCGGCCGACAAGCGTCATGAAGACCGCGCGGTCACGCTTGCGGGTAGCGTCATTCGCCGCCAAGAACGCCGTACGAAAGACGACAAGCGCATGGCCCATATCGGCTTCTCGGATGCTTCGGGGATGTTCGAAGCCGTGTGCTTTGCAGAAACCCTGGCCCAAGGCGGGCAGCACTTGGAACCCGGCAAGAGCGTCATCCTCGACGTCGCCACCAGATGGGACGGCGACGTCGAGGATGA
>JABFRX010000147.1 GCA_013140995.1 Alphaproteobacteria bacterium
GGCCCGAACGGGGAGCACGATTGGATCGTAATGGATCCCGAGATCGACTTCCGCGCGCTGATGGGTGCGTTCGACGCGGTGCTGATGGGGCGCAAAACTTATGAGGCGTCGCGCGGCCACAAGGGCGGCGGTATGCCTGGGATGAGCGCGATCGTTTTTTCCCGGACGCTGAGGGCGGAGGATTGCGCGGGCGTCACGGTGTCGAGCGACCCTGCAGAGACGATCGCCGAACTGAAGTCAAAGCCCGGCAAGGATCTGTGGCTGTTCGGGGGCGGTGGATTGTTCCGCGGTCTGCTGGATCTCGGACTCGTGGATAGCGTCGAGGTTGCGGTCGTGCCGGTGGCCCTCGGGGAGGGTGTGCCTTTGTTGCCCGCGGGAGGCCGACACAAGCTCGCGCTCGTCAAACACCGCGTCTATGCAAAGACCGGCACCGTGTCTCTTGAATATGCGCCCGTGAAGGTACGTTGAACCGTCACTCGGTCGTGCAGAAGCGCTCATCGCCCGTGCGCTTGATTGCGATGGCGCAGGCGGGCTGGACGAACTTGTGGGCGGTCGATGCCAGCCATTGCAAACGGGCTCGCAGTTCGTCTTTGGACGCTTGCATTGTGGCAGTTGCCCAACGAGGCGGGGCGAAGACGGCGCAGTCGGCAGGCTTGGCGATCGGCCGCAGGCGGCAGGTGAGGTGGTGTAGCGTCACGAGCCGAGCGGACGCTTCGCCGATGCCTTGGGCAATGCGCGCAAGGTCGGGTGCCGACTCCGGCGTGTTCGCTTCACGGGGCGGCGAGCCACCCGCGGCAACAATTGCTATGCCGATGAGATGAGACCAGCGTTCGGCTTCGATCGTCATGTTCCATTCGTCGTCGGATGCCGCGGCGACGCTCGCCGGCGCACACACGGCGAGCGCCAGGGAGAAGAGAAGAGCCTTGGTTCGCTGGCGCATTGGGTCACTCCGGTGACGTTGCGGCCTCTCCGGTGCCGAGACGGCCTTCGCTCAACCAGCGGTGCAATCCGGGGCTCAGAGCTTCTGCCGCGCGGCGACGGTAGGATGCCACATCGTCATCGCATAACGCGTCGCGCCAGCGTTGGTTCCGCCCTGAGTAAATAAAAGTCTCGGCGCCGCCGTCCCACGCGAATTTCGCCAAGGGCATCAGCGCTTCGCCGTCGCGTTGCATTTGGTCGAACGTGGCGGCGTGTACGAGCTCTGGCCAGAGCGCGGGCGGCGTCTCGATCTCAAGAATCTTTGCGATGCGGCGCATTTCGGCGTCGAGGTTTGCGCTGAGGTCGTTGTAGTGGACGAGTAGCATGTTCGGTTCGCGGCGTGCGGCCCAATAGGTACGTTCGGTGTCGAAGAACGATCTAGCCGAGACGTCGCTCTCCCTGCCCTCGCCGTTTAGGCCCATCCAATCGTGGAAGAAGTCGCGCGGGTTCTCCGACGGCCGCGGGTAGGCGCGGGCGATCGTTTCGTCGGCGAGGCCAGCGCGGTCGAGCAGCTCCATGCGTTTGTACTTCGTTTGATGATTGTGCCACGACATCATCGCGTCGAGACCGTCGCGGGCGGTGTGGATGTATTTGACCTGCGCGTAGTGCGGCAGTGCGTCGAACGGCAGGTGGCTTTTGAGATAACGCCGATGCGTTTGCGCTTCAATTCGCGCTTGCGTTTCGGCCGGCACGCCGATGAAGCGCTCGTCGATCCAGGGGGAGAGCGTCATCGGCTTCGGTTCGGGCGACTGGAAGATCAGTAGGCTGACAATGCGTTGCGTCCAGGTCGTGCCGCATTTCGGATAGGTTCCGATCACGACGTCGCCGGGGCGCGGGCGATAGGCGTCCCAATGGCGGCTGTCCATGTGCCAGGTGCGGACGATGCGTCTTGTCATGTCCACGCTTCCAGCACGGCGCGCGCAACGGCACGGTGGAATTGCACGAGTTCGGCGGGAGAGAGCGTTGCGCGTTCGACGCAGAGCGCGAGTGCCACGCGCGCGTTCGTCTTCGAGGTCGCGAGGCCTGCGTCGTGGAACGCGGGGACGACACCTTCGACGACGCGCAGGAGCCCCGCGCGGTGCGCGAACGTCCAGCCCTTTGACATGCCCGCTTTCAAGCGGTCGTCGCCGGATTTCGTTCGCTGCATCAGGTCGAGCACGAACTTCGTGAGGCGCGGCTGCACCAAATTGCCCGCGGCGAGGCGCACGATCAGCGCCGCCATGGCGCGCGCGCTCGTGCTGTCGCGGGCGTCGGCGAGGTAACGGTCGAGCGTTAGCTTTGCGGTGTCGCGTGCCAGTTGGCGCTCGGTACGGTCGATGCGCACGCCTTCGAGGTTCAGGCGTTTCAGTGCGGCTTGGATGCCGGGGATGCCGCCTGCTTGTTTGATGAGCGCATCGGTTGCGGTGGTGTCGCCATTGAGCAGCATGTGTTCGATCAGCTGGCGCGCGGTGAAGCGCGTGCGGCGTTTGCGCAGGCGGTCGGCGATCGGCGAGCGGCCGGGCACGATGTCGGAGGCCTTCAGATAGATGCGTGCGTCGAGGCGGGCGGCGCCGTCCTGCACGAGCTTCAGGTAAGCGACCGCGATCGGGAGTTTGTTCAAGCCCTCCATCGGGAACAGTTCGCCGCCGCGCACGAAGGCGGTGCGGCCCTTGTCCATGTCGACTGCGGCGAAGCCGATTTTCTTCAGGCCCACTTCGGTGGCGAGGGCGGCGATCTTTGCTTCGAGCGCGGTGTCGGGCGCGCCGAGGTTTGCCACGTCCTGCGCGATCGCGCCTAAGCGGTCGGCCGCGCGCGAGAGGGGCGCGAGCGCTAAGGCTGCGCCGATCAGCAAGGTTCGTCTGGTAAGTTGCACGTGCGCCTTCCCGTATCCGGCGCGCACCTTATCTATCCTGCGTCACCGATACAGTGACGGATTGCCGGGCGCGCGCGTTTTCCCCGAGGGGCGTTGCGCGCGCGCCGGACGTTCAAGCCTCGAACGCCGCTTCGCAGGCGATGTAGCCGTCCGGCGTCGTTAGCGTGAGCTTTGCCATCAGTTTCGCGCCGCGCTCCAGGCTGATTTCGGAACCGCTCAAGACCGAGGCCGTTCCGGACATCACGGCGAACTCGCCACCTTGCGAGATGTCGGAGGAGCCTGCGGGGCCCGCCTTCGTGAGCTGTAGCTGATACGTGCCCGCGGCCTTGTGCTGAGTTGCGACCAGCGCTTCGAGGCGTACGCCGCCGCGGATCTTTGTCGCTTGGATCGTGCAGGCGAGCGGGCTTTGCGCTTTCGCGCTCGTGTGGGTGATCGTGGGGGCGCTTGCATTGCCGTCTGCGAACGAGGCGGTCGCGCAGCCGATGAGGATCGTGGCACCTGCGACAGTTCCGATGAGTTTCAACATGGGAGTCTCCTTTGGCGCTTAGGCGGGAGCGGTGCTGCCGCTCCCGCCGTTCGCGCATTCGTTAGAACCCGCCCTGGATGACGACGGAGATGTTGCCGTTGCCGCTCTGCACGACATGGGCGTCCTGACCGTTGCCGACCTGAATGATGCCCGACGTGTTGTTCACGCCCACTTGATCGGTGGTCGCGCGCGAGCCGTTGCCGATCTGCGCGGTGCCTGCGATGTTGCCGTAGCCCGACTGGTACGTGTTTGCAGTCAGGTTCCGGCCCTGCTGGCCGGTTACGGCTAGGTTATCGTCGCCGCGCTGTTCGGTCATCGCGCTGTTGCGCGCGCCGGCCTGCTCGATGAGGACTTTGTTGCGGTAGCCGGTCTGCCAACCGCGGCCGAAGTTGTCGCGGCCCCGTTGCTTCACGACGATCTTGTTGTGGTAGCCCTGCTGAACGGCGGCGGCGCCGTTGTTCGTGCCCCATTGGTCGACGACGACTTTGTTGCCGGCGTTTGCGGTGCCGAGCCCTGCGAACATGGCGACGGCGACGGTTGCGAGAAGAATGCGTTTCATAGGCGTGACTCCTGAAGTTGCTTTGTACCGGTTCTCACGCGAACCATTCGCGCCGGGAACGCACACAGGAATAAGGGCCGCGGGATGAGTGCCGTTTGAACATGCGCTTCATCTGCGATTCACAGTGCAGGCAACATTGCGGCAGCGCGCAGGCGGATCTGCGGCGCGCGACGCGTTTGTGCCGGTTGATGCGATGCGAGCAGCAACGCGCGCTGCCGTTTTGACGCAGCGCACGAAACTGTGAAGCCGCTTAGCGGCTGAGCGCGCGTTCGGGTGGGGTGTATTCGCGTTTTTGGAAGTCGGCGACTGCCTGATACGTGAGTGCGCCGCGGTGGATGTTTAGGCCTGCGAGCAAGTGTGGGTTGTCGCGGCAGGCTTTGACGTAGCCTTTGTCGGCCAACGCCAACGTGAAGGGGAGCGTTGCGTTGTTGAGTGCGAATGTGGACGTGCGGGCTACGGCGCCCGGCATGTTTGCAACGCAGTAGTGAACCACGTCGTGGACGCGGTAGGTGGGTTGGGCGTGCGTCGTCGGCTTGGACGTTTCGGCGCAGCCGCCTTGGTCGATCGCGACGTCGACGAGAACGGAGCCCTTCTTCATTTTCTTGACCATCGCTTCGGTGATCAATTTCGGGGCGGCGGCGCCTGGCAGAAGAACCGCGCCGACGACGAGATCTGCCTGCAGTACGTTTTCCTCGATGGCATCGACCGTCGAGTAGACCGTGTTCAGCATCGCGCCGAATTGATAGTCGAGTTCGGCGAGGCGCGGCAGGCTTTTGTCGATGATCGTGACATGCGCTTCGAGGCCCATCGCCATGCGCGCGGCGTTCGCACCGACGACGCCGCCGCCGATTATGACGACTTTCGCGGCGGGAACGCCGGGCACGCCGCCCAGCAACATGCCGCGGCCGCCCTGCTCCATCTCCAGGCAATGCGCGCCGGCTTGGATCGACATTCGCCCTGCCACTTCGGACATGGGGGCCAGCAGCGGGAGACCGCCGCGCGCGTCGGTGACGGTTTCATAGGCGATGCCGATGCAGTCGGATTTCAGCAAGCCTTCGGTCTGTTCGGGATCGGGCGCGAGATGGAGGTAGGTGAAGAGGACTTGGCCGGGGCGGAGCATTTTGATTTCGGGCGGTTGCGGCTCCTTCACCTTCACGACCATGTCGGCCTTCGCGAACACGTCGGCGGCGGTCGCGACGATGTCGGCGCCGGCGGCCTTGTACATCTCATCCGTCAGACCGATGCCGTTGCCGGCGTTCGATTGCACGATCACCTTGTGGCCGTGCGTGATCAGTTCGCGCACGCTCGCCGGCGTGAGGCCGACGCGGTATTCGTGGACTTTGACTTCCTTCGGAACGCCGACGAGCATTGAGGCCCCTTCCCTTTTTTATGTGAGGCGGCGCAACACGCGTTCGACGCCCGCGACCAGCCGTTCGATGTGGCTCTGTTCTGCTATGAGAGCGGGGCCTAAGGCAATCGTGTCGCCGCCCACGCGTAGCACTATATTTTCGTCGAAAAACGCGCGGCGTATCGCTTCGTGCCCGCGTTTGCCGGGTGCGCCTGGCGCCGGTTCGATGTCGATGGCCGCGGCAGCGCCGGAATTGCGGATGTCGGCGACAAACGGCGCGCCCTTCAGTTTGTGCACTGCATCCTGGAGCCAGCCTTCGATCAGCTTGCCACGCTCGAACAGGCTTTCGTCGCGGTAGATATCGAGGGTCGCGAGCGCGGCCGCCGCCGCAACGGGATGTCCAGAATAAGTGTAGCCGTGGAAGAATTCGACCTGCCAGTCATCCTTTTGCGCGAACGCGTCATAGATCGCCTTCGAGACGATGACGCCGCCCATCGGGATTGCGCCGTTGGTGACGCCCTTTGCGAACGTGATCATGTCGGGGGTGACGCCGTAACGTTCGGCTGCGGTGGCTGCGCCCATTCGGCCGAACATCGTGATCACTTCGTCGAAGATCAGCAGCAGCCCGTGCTTGTCGCAGATTTGGCGCAGGCGCTGGAGGTAGCCTTTCGGTGGCGGCAACACGCCGGTCGAGCCCGCCATCGGCTCGACGATCACGGCCGCGATCGTGTCGCCGTGGAGCATGACCAGTTCTTCGAGCGCGTCGGCAAAGTGCGCACCGTGGTCCGGGTCGCCTTTCGAGAACGCCTGGCTGGCGCGGTCGTAGGTCGTGGGCAGGTGATCGACGGCGCTCAGCATCGTGCCGAACGCCTTGCGGTTGTTCGCGATGCCGCCGACCGACATGCCGCCGAAGTTCGTGCCGTGGTAGCCGCGGATACGGCCGACGAGACGGGTGCGCTGCGCTTGGCCCTTCGCGCGCCAGTATGCGAGCGCAACTTTAAGCGCGGTGTCGGCGGCTTCGGAGCCGGAGTTGCAGAAGAAGACGTGGTCGAGGCCGGTGGGTGCCAACGCGGTGAGGCGGCCGGAGAGTTCGATCACCTTCGGGTGTGCGAACTGGAACGTCGGCGCGAAGTCGAGTTCCTGCAGCTGCGCGGTGACGGCGGCGGTGATCTCTTTGCGGCCGTGACCGGCGAGCGAACACCAGAGGCCTGCGAGGCCGTCGAGCAGCTCGCGCCCTTGTGGGTCGTAGTAAAACATACCTGCCCCGCGCGCGATCAGGCGCGGTTCGGACTTGAATTGGCGGTTGGCGGTGAAGGGAAGCCAGACGGCTTCAAGCGCGTTGGTCTTTAGCGTGGATGACATGAGCGGTCCGGCAGCGTACGCGCGGGCTTATAGCACTTCGCCGCACAACCGCCATGTGCACAGGCTGCTGGTACAAGCACCAAACAGGATGCTGTTGAGATCTTAACGCGGCTGTTTGAAGCGGGATGAGGCCGTGATTCCGCCTGGATCGAGGCATAGGTTAACAGGAAATGGCGGCGACGGGAGTCCTTATCTATGTGGCGCATTTTTCGTTGGGTGATCTTGGCGCTGGTGCTTGTCGTTGGCGCGCTCTTGGCGCTGCCGTTCTTGGTGCCGACTAGCGTCTACAAGGAGCAGATCATCGCGCAGACGCGCCAGGCCACGGGACGCGATCTCAAGATCGACGGCGATTTGAAGCTTTCGTTCTGGCCGGCGTTCGGCGTCGAAGTCGGCAAGGTCAGCTTCGCGAACGCGACTGGAGCCGCCACGCCACAGATGGTGACGATGGATTCGATGGTGGTCGGCGCGGAGTTGATGCCGCTCATTTCCGGCACGCTGAATGTGACTCAGATCCGCTTCGTCAATCCGACGATCAACCTCGAAATCGACAAACAGGGACGCGGTAACTGGTTGTTCGAGGCGGGTGCGGCACCGGCCGAGGGTCAAGCGAAGCCGGCTGGCGGCGGCAGTTTCAGTTTTCGCGATGTCGAGATCAAGGGCGGCACGCTGACCTATAGCGACGCGCGTACGGAGACGGCGCAGCGGATCGACGGTATCGACGCTTCGGTGAAGTTGCCGAGCCTCGACGAGCCGATGACGGTGAAGGGCGGGCTGACGTGGAACCAGGAGGCGATCACCGTCGATACGACGATCGCCAATCCGCGGGCGCTGTCCACCGGCGGTAAGAGTGAGGTGAAATCCAAAGTCGATGGCGAGGTCTTGAACGCGACGTTCGATGGCGCGATCGATGCAGGCAAAAGCGAGGTCGCGGGCGACGTGGACTTCCGCACGCAATCGGCGCGGCGGCTGGCCGCTTGGGCTGGTGTCGCGCTGCCGGAGGTGCGCGGT
>JABFRX010000298.1 GCA_013140995.1 Alphaproteobacteria bacterium
GCCAGTGCCACTTGGCACCGAACGCCAAGTGGCACTGGCCGCGGGCGACCGTCTATTCCAAGCCTACCTCAACACCGCATCGCTCGGCGAAGCAGCCCGCCTGCAGCCCCGCATCAAGGCGCTGCTGGCCACGCTGATCGGCCGCTATGGCATCCGCGAAGTCTCGGTCGCCGACCGCGCCGGCGCCTTACTCGCCCGCACCGGCAACTATGACCGCACGGTCGCAAGCCTCGACCCCGCGGCCGACCCGCTGATGTTTGCAGGCCTCGCCGCCGCGCCGCACCGCGCATCGACACGCCAAGACGGCCTCAAGCTTCACGTCATCGCCCCCGTCGTCATTCGCGAGCAAAGCGAATTCGTCATCGACGCCCGCCAAGACTTGTCGAGCTACCACACCGCGCTGGCGCACGGCCTGAGCCCTGACCGCTTCACAGTGCTAACCGATCCAACCGGCGTCATTCTCGCTGACAGCCGCGGCGCCACAGGCGGCACCGCCATCGTCGCGAAGCTGACACTGGCAGCCATCCGCAGAGCCGCCCCCAAAGGTCACGGCGAAATCGTGGGCGGCGAAAACCGCTATCGCGTCGCCCACCGCCAAGCGGGCGACTGGACCATCATTGCCGTCGAGCGCGTCCCCGCGCCGCGGCGCTGCCATGCCGAAGGAGCCCGCCTATGTGGCTAAGGGGTAAGATCAACACCGCGTTGGCGATCTGCATTGGCGCACCGCTCGCACTCGGCTTCGGCGCGATCTGGTTCGGCGCGCAGACAACGATGCGCGAGGCCGGCACGCACGAAATCGCCACCGCGACCGAAGCGGCCGCCGCCGCGATCGAAGACCGCGCAGGCCTAAACCTGCGCCACCTGACGGCGTGGAGCAAACTTTCGGTCATGCAGGACGTTCTGATCGGTGGCGAAGGCGGCGAACTCGCGCGCACGCTGGCGGGCTTTGCAGTGCAGTATCCAGATTTCGCAAACCTCGTTGTAACCGACGGCCAAGGCAACATCGTCGCCTCGTCGGCCAACGAAGCACGCAGCAGCATCGCAGCAGACGAAGGCTTCCGCACGGCCGCCTCCGGCCGCGTCTACCAAAGCCCGTTGGCCGCGCGCGCAGGCGAAACGAAGGAAACCTTGTCCTTCACGGTGCCGCTGATCGCCCGCCACGACGGCCAATCGGTGATCGGCACGCTGACCGGCGTGCTGAACTTCAATGCCATCCTGAAAGCCGTCGTAACCCCCACCACGTTCAGCGCAGACGGCAACGCACTCATCCTGACGAAACGCGACGGCCATATCGTATTCGCCTCGCGCACAGATGCGACGCTGTTCGACGCGCTGCAAAGCGGCCGCGCTGGTAACACGATGACCTGGCGAGGCGACAGCTATTTCGTGGCCGGCATCGTCATGAAGAAGAAGGCGTTGCCGCAAGACCTTGGCTTGACGGCCGTCGGCGTCACACCCGCCGCCGCGATCCTGGCAACCACGGCAAGCCTCACGAGCACGTTCCTGATCGTCGCCAGCATCGCAGTGATCGCAGCCTTCGCACTCGCCTGGCACTGGACGACACCGCTGGTCGACCTCGGCAACGCCATGGACGCGCTCGCCCGCGGCAACGCGCTCTACAAAGGCCCGAAGCCGAAACCCACCGACGCCTTCGCACCAATGGCCCGCGCGTTCGAGGTGTTGCGCCAGATGAAGATCGTGCGCGACAAGCTCTGGGCCCGCGAACGCGATCTAAGCCGCGCGAAAGAAACCGCCGAAGCCGCGCTGAAAGCCAAGTCCGAACACATCGCGAGCCTCAGCCACGCGCTCAGCGAGCAACTCTCCACGATCGTGCGCCTCTCCGACCTCATCAACCGCGAAGCACTGGAAGCGGCAACCGGCGAGACCCGCTCGACCTATGCCAAGGAAATCGCAAGCACCGGCGCCTCGTTGTTATCGGTCATCAACGACCTCTTCGACCTCTCCGAAGTCGAAGCCGGCCACGTGACGCTAAACGAAACGAGCATCGACCTGACGAAACTCATCGCCGAAACCAGCGCCGATGCGCAGCCCGCCGCGTTCAACGCGCAAGTGACGCTCGGCCGCGACGGCATGGACGCCCCGCTCGTCGTCCGTTGCGACGCGCCGAAGCTGAAACACGCAATCGCAAACCTGCTGTCGAACGCCGTCAAATTCACCCCAGCCGGCGGCCGCGTGACCGTGCACCTCAAGATCTCCGGCGACGGCAACCCCACGATCGTCGTCGAAGACACCGGCATCGGCATGGCCCCGGCGCTAACCCCGGTCGCCGCCACGCTGACGGACACCAAAGGCCACCACGGTGCAGGCCTGGGCCTACCGTTGGCCCGCGAACTCGTCGAACTCCACGGTGGCCGCCTCGAAATCGAAAGCGAAACCGGCAAAGGCACAGCCGTGACGATCACGCTACCAGCCGGCCGCCTGGTCGCAACACCCGCAGAGCGCCTGAGCGCCTAACCCTTCGGCATCGATCGGAACAGTTGCTCGGTCGCAGCATCAGCCGGAAACAAACTCTCGATCCGCAGTTCGTCAGCCGTCACGTCCTGCGCCGTGCCGAACGTTGCAATGACGGTGAACAGCGAAATCTTCAGCCCGTCCTTCTCCATCTCGAGCGGAAGCACCGGCACCAGCGCCGCATCCTCCGCCGCCCACAGCGTCTCCGCATCCTGATGCTGCGCCAACTCCGCCAGCACAGCCTTCATCTCATGCCCGCCAAGCGCCTCCGTCTCGCGCTGCGCGCGGTGCCAAAGCAACGGCCCGACCAGGCTCCAATTCTTCACATAAGGCTTGATGCCGTTCGGATGAAAAAAGAGGCGCATCAAATTGCGCTCAGCCCCGCCGATCCGCGCCCACAAATCATTCCCCAGCATCGCCCCCATCATCTCGAACGGCGCGTTTGCCAAGCGGATGTTCCAAGCCCGGTCGATCGCAACAGCCGGATAAGGCTCCGCATTCGCAAGCATCACCTTCACCGCATTCATCACCAGTGCCATCTGCGGATCGTCGAGCGGCCGCGCGCGAAACACAGGCGCGAAGCCTCCGGCGGTCAGCCAGTCGTTCCGCTCGCGCAACGGCACCTCCAACGTCTCGCTGAGTTGCAGGATCATCGTGCGGCTGGGCTTCGCGCGGCCCGACTCCAGAAAGCTCACATGCCTCTGCGAGACACCGGACGCCAGAGCCAGATCGAGCTGCGACATCCGCCGCTTCGTACGCCAGTTCTTCAAAATGTGCGGGAACGCATCGGCGCGTTCCATCGTCGAAAGAGCCATGGGACAATCTCCTGCTGACCGTCATATTGCGGCATCGCTGCGTGCATTCAATGACCTCCAAGGTAATTGCACCAATAACCGGACAGGCGCTTTCTGCCCTCACCGCAAGGAGGTACCCATGTCCAACCGTTTGATCGCACTACTCTTGGTTATCGCCGCGTTCGGCGCCCTAACCGCCATGGCTCTGCTCGATGTCGGCTATTTCGGCATCCTGGAGCCGCACTTCCAAACCTGGGGCGGCGGCCAAGTCTTCGCCGATCTCGTGATCATGTGCGTGCTCGGAATCGTCTGGATGCTGGCCGACAGCCGCACCAGTGGCGTCAACGCCTGGCCGTTCGTAATCATGACGCTCGTCGTGGGCTCGTTCGGCCCACTGTTCTATCTCGTCGCCCGCGAACTCAAGGCGACCAGCGCCTCACGCCAAAGCGCGTGACACGAACCAAAACGTGCCCAACGCAAACAGCACCGCCGCCGCCGCGTCGAACGCGAGCGGCGGTATTTCTTTGAACACACGCCGCGCCGCCCACAACAACGCGGCGAGCACGGCCAACGCAGTCAACTGCCCAAGCTCGACCCCGATGTTGAAGGCCAGCAACGTCCAAATCAGGTTTGCAGGCGCTATCTCCATCTCAAGCAACGGCCCCGCAAATCCGGCGCCGTGCGCAAGCCCGAACACAGTCGCAATCGCCGGCGCCAAATAAGGCGCATCGGCCTTCGTGTAGGACATCGCCGCCGCAAACACCGCCGCGCCCAGCAACACGCTCCAAGCCAACACCGGCAACCCGAACAGCCACGCAAGCACCGGCAACAACACTATGCCGCCAGCGCCAACAAGACCGTACCACTGCGGCGTGCCCCGCACGCGCCGGAGCGCATCGCCCGCCGCCCACGCGACGGTGAACCCGATAAGCGCCTCGATCGCCACCGTATCGGGCTTCAGCACATTGAGCGCCACCAGCCCCAGCGTCAGTGAATGCCCAAGCGTAAACCCCGTAATCGCAATGAGGATGCGCCACACCCCACCGGCCAGCATCGCAAGCGCGATCAAGAACGCGATATGGTCGATGCCCGACAGCACATGCTCGAAACCCAGAAAGAGGAAACTGCCGAACGAGCTGGGCGCAGCCTCATCGCCACCCACGGGAATCGTCGTCTTCCCCTGCGTCAACACGCCTTCGCGCACGCCTTTTTTGCTCGTTACGCGGATGTAGTGCGAATGGCTGATCGAAACGCCGAAAAAGGCGCCGACTTTGAGCTCGCCCGGCACATCGGCGAACGGCTTCGCACACTTGAACGCGACCTCGACGCGAAGCTCGCCCCGCGGCGCGCGGATGGACTGTAATCCTGTCCGCGTGCACGCAGCACCATCTTGGGCGACCGAAATCGTCGCCTCGATCTCGCGCTTCAGCAACGCCGCCAAATCCTGCGGCGTCTCGCTAAGCTGCGTGGCGCGATAGGCGTCGACTTGGAACACGCCCGCAACCGTGTCGTCGCCCACAGTCCACGTCGAAAAGCTCTGACTGCGCGTATGCGCATGCGCGGGCACCGCAAGCAACAACGCCAACAGCGCCAAGACGACGCGCATTACTTCACGCCATCCGCATAAGTAATCCGCGCCGTCGAACGCAGGCCTCTGAGGTAATCCTCAAACGCCTTTTCCGTGGCCCGCTTGCGCCATTCGTCGATGACGACGGCCCTCACCTCTTCGAGCGGCGGCGGCGGCGCTTCCAGGCGCGCGATCAGGTGTACGAACACGACGCGCCGCCCTATCTCGACCGGACCCGACGTCCTGCCCGGTTCCAACCCCAGCGCCGTATCGCGGACGGACGCGCCTGCATATTCTGCGACCTTCGCCGGAATGATCGGCCCTTGCGGCAACAAAGCAGGCTCGCCGCCCGCGGCCTTCACGCTCGCCTCGAACGCTTGGCCCGACGCCAGCGCCGCCTGTAGCCGCTGAATGCGCGCGGTATCCGTATTGTCGAATGACGCCGCACGCACCGTCAGAAGCGGCTGCGGCGCGATCAGCTTCGGCCGCTCCGCATAGAACGTGCGCAACTCCTCATCTGTCGGCTCCAACTTCGCGGCATCCGCGACCGACAGCTGCAGCATCGCGTTGACGAGCGCTTTGCGCGACGGCGGATCGGACTCCGGCAGTCCGAGCTTCATCGCCCGCCGGAGCAACAATTCCTCGTCGACAATGCGCTCCAGCGCCTCGCGCCGTTCTTCATCGGTCAACGGGTTGCGCTTCGCCGACGCCAAACCCGCGACTGCCGACTCATAAACCGAACGCGCAATCGGCACGCCGTCCACGACCGCGATGGCATCGTCGTATTTCGCGACAGTGTCGCTGACACCGAGCGCTGACCACATCGCGGCGCCAAGCCCAAGGGCCGCCGCCGAGGGCAGAAGGTAGTCGGTGATCCGCCGGTTCGACGCCTCAGCCACCGCTCGTGCCCGGGCCGGCAGGCGGCGTCGCCGCCGGCTCAACCGGAGCCGGAGCCACTGGCGCCGCAGCGCCATAGTCCAAATAGATCGGCGACGACCACGCACGATGCTCCGACGGCGACGTACACGCGTCCTCGCCGGAGCGATAGTCGCCGTAGCAAAGCGTCGCCTTGATGCACTTGCCGTTGCCGTCGCGCTCGCACTTTACGGGCTCGGCATTGATCGTGGGCTCGGCCTCTTGGATCGCTTTCACGTAATAGAGCGCGTCGCGGCGCCCCTTCGTGTATTCGGGATCGACGAACGAGAACGTGCACCCGCCATTCGCATCAGGTTTGCAGGTGTGCACCAAATAACGATCCTCTATGAGGTCGGAGAGTGCTTCGCCCGCCTTCATCTGCGGTCGTACTTTCACGACCTCGATCCGCGTGATCTTCCGCCGCTCGTCCGACGGGTTGTAGCACTCGCCCGAGCAGATCGTTTTGATCCGCTTCTCGTCGAGACCGGCCTTCGCGAAGTCGGGACACCCCGGCTTCTGCTTGAACGCACCGACCGCGCGCACTTCGAACGTCGGCGCCGTGTCCGTCGCGGCACGCCCGCCCATCGCAATCTTGTTGCCCTGCGCATCGACAGCATGGAACCACAGCAGAATGCGCGGCCCCGACGTCGCATAAACCTCGCGCCGCTGCAGCGAATCCCAAATCGCATCGCGCGACCGTTCGCTCGCATGCACGGCAGCCAACCCGCCGGCCAGCCAGAACGACGACTGCCGCTCGAACTCTGTCAGCTGAAAGCCCGCCATCGTCGTCAACTCTTCCCGCCCTATGCGCCGCGACTGCGGCTCCGCTTGGCCCGGATCGGGACGCATGCGCTTCGCCCAGAACTCGCTGATCGGGCCACCGGCTTCCGTATTTTTCCGCCGGTCGACGGCCTTATAGCCAGTCCCCGGCCGCGCGCGGTGATTGTCGGACGACCCGATGAAGCCCCACTGGAAGCGCGTCGCCTTACCCGACGGATCGTCGAAGTTCGACGCCGCAAGACCCGCCTGCACGGCGTTGCCCGCGCGATGGTTGAACGGTGGCATGAAGCAGTCGGTGCACTGCCCCGCATCCAGCCAATCCTCCGGCGTCTCCCCGCCGACGGCCAAGTGCCCGGCGACACCCATATTCGCGTAGTCGTCGCGCGCCTGCACCGCGCGCTTCTCGCAGTCCGCCGCAGCGGTGCCCGCCTTCAAGCAACGATCCCGGATAATCTCACCTGCCCGCCAGCAGCTTGGCGTGTAGTTGCCCATCGGTTGCGCACACGTCGCGCTCACGCCGTCCGGGTTCGGGTTGATGTCCTTCCACGGACGGTATTCTTCCGAGTTGCCGTGGCCCGAGTAGATCTCGACCAGGCGAAACCGATCCGGCCGCTCCGCCGCAAGCAGCGCCTTGTCCCACGTCGTGCTTGGCGGCGTGTAGAAGCCCCAAGTGGAACCATGCGGGATGATCAACGGGTTCAGCTTCTGCTGATCGAACAGCCGCTTCGTCAGCTCCCCCGGCGTCGTCGCGATCTCATAACACTCCTTCGACAGCTGGTCGGACGGCGTCTTTAGATCGCAATCCGGTATCGCCTGCGTCAGCCGCAGGAACTTGTTGAAGTCGAAATAAACCTGCCGGTTCGCAAAATCGAGCAACGGCACGATCGGTGGGACACCGCCGCCGGTACGCAGCGTCGTCGACGCGAGGCCCCCCGCACCGATCGCGCGCGCGGAAATCTTCTCATCGTCAAGGTCTTTGAAGATGACGTTCTTGTGGCCGTAGTGCTCCGACGGCAAACGCCCTACCTGCGTCCACTCGAAGCCCACGAACGACACCAAGTCCGGGTTCGGCCCGTCGCCCGCGATCTTCTGGCA
>JABFRX010000073.1 GCA_013140995.1 Alphaproteobacteria bacterium
GAAGGATTGGCCGGGCAACGGGTACGGCGTTCTCAACGGCGGCAATGTCGTCGAGCACTCGGATATTTTCGGCCTGGTGGAGAAAGAAGGCATCACGGGGTTTGCGATCGTGGCCGGCGACAAGCACTCGTTTTGGGCCGGGTATCCCAGCAACACGCTGCCGCCGCGCGCGTTCGAGCCGGTCGGCGTCGAGTTCGTGACGGGCTCGATCACCGCGCAGGGATCGGCCGAGGTCCTAGAGCTGACGATGAAGAAGGACAATCCGTTTCGCGCGCTCTACATCCACGACAAGCCGGACGGGTCGATGGAGAGCACATACGGCATGACTTTGCTGCACGGCGTGAAGTCGTCGCTGACGCTTGCGGAAACGCACGACCCTGTGCGTGCGCGGGCCGCACGCAACGGCGATGTCTCGCCCCATCTGAAGTTCGTCGACTTCGGCGGGCACGGCTACGCAACGGTCAGGGCATCGGCGGAGGACCTTGTGACGGAGTTCGTGTGCATCCCGCGGCCGCTCGAGCGCAGCGCCAACGACGACGGCGGGCCGCTTGTCTATCGCGTGCGGCACCGCGTGCAACTGTGGCGTCCCGGCGAGCGGCCTCAGCTTGTCCAAGAAATCGTCGAGGGCGACCCGGGGCTCGCCATTTAGAGCGAGTTCCGCCTATTTCCCGGCGAAGCGCTTGCGCAGTTCGAACTTGAGCACTTTGCCGGCGGGGTTGCGGGGCATGGTTTCTATGATCTCGAGGCGCGAGGGGAGTTTGTAGCGGGCGAGGCGGTCCGTGCCCCAGGCGCGGAGTTCTTCGAGCGTCAGCTTTTGCCCGGGTTTCAGCACCGCGACCGCGACGACGGCTTCGCCCCATTTCTCGTCCGGTTGGCCCAGCACCGCGACTTCGGCAATCGCGGGGTGCGCGTAGAGAACGGCTTCGACTTCCGCCGGATAGACGTTCTCGCCACCGGTGATGACCATGTCTTTCACGCGGTCGCAGATGTAGAGGAAGCGGTCGGCGTCGTAGTAGCCGACGTCGCCCGAATGGAACCAGCCCGCTTCGTCGATCGCGGCGGCGGTTGCTTCCGGCTTGTTCCAGTAGCCCTTCATCACGTTCGGTCCGCGGATGACGACTTCGCCGCGCGCCATCGGTTCGCGGATGAACCTGCCGTTCGCATCCACCAGTTCCACGTCCACGAAGAAGCCCGGTTGGCCAGCGGAGCCCACTTTGGAGGCGCCCCAATCGCTGGTCAGGAACGTCGCCATTGGCGCGGTTTCGGTGAGGCCATAGCCCTGATTCACCGGCACGCCGCGCTTGGCATAGAGGTGCAGCAGCGGTTCGGGCACGGGTGCGCCGCCGCACAGGATCATCCTGAGGCTGGAGAGATCGCTCGCGGCGAAGGCCGGGTGCTGACTGATCACCAGCAGCATGGCGGGCACGGCGAAGGCGGTCGTCACCTTGTGCTTCACCACGTCTTCGATCCAGCGCGTGGGGTCGAAGCCGCGATGCAGAACGACTTCGGCGCCTTTCTGCAAGGCGGCGAGCGTCGTCACGTTCAGACCGCCGATGTGGAACAGCGGCGCGCAGACCAGCGTCACGTCGTTTTCCTGGGTGTCGATGGTCAGCAAGCCCATGCTGTTGTTCCACCACAGGTTCCCGTGGGTCAGCATGGCGCCCTTCGGGCGGCCGGTGGTGCCGGAGGTGTACATAATGACCGCGATCTCTTCGGGGCCGACCGGATCGGTGCCGGTGTACGGTTCCGCTTTCGCCGCGAAGGCGGTCAGCGACGGCCAGCCTTCGGCATCGATGTCCGCCGCGATGTAGTGGTGGCACGGCAGCTTGGTGCGGATGCTGTCAATCACGCCGCGATGCGGGCTGTCGGCGACGATCGTGTGCACGCCGGCGTCGTTGATGATGTAGTCGAGTTCGGGGCCAGTCAGGCGGAAGTTCAGCGGCACGAAAATCGCGCCCAGACGAGCGGCCGCAAACATCGTTTCGAAGAACGCGGGCTGGTTCAGCCCGATGAACGCCACGCGGTCGCCGCGGCACACGCCCGCGGCCTTCAGTGCACCGGCGAGCTTGTCGAAGCGCGCCTGGAGTTCGGCGTAGGTCCAGCTCTTGCCTTCGAACGTCAGCGCGCGGCGGTGGCCCGTGCGCTTCGCGCGTTGCAGGAACCAGTTTCCAAGGCTGACGTCAGGCGCGGCCATGCGTGTTTCCTCCGATGCTGCATGTGGTCTGCAGCGTTGGAGGCGGTTCTAACGGAGGTGCGGCGTAGCAGCAATCGTTGGGAGAGGCTTTAAGGCCATAGCCAAGCAAGCCGCTAACGTGCTCCGCCGCGCGAGCCTGCGGCGGAGACGCAGAGCGCGGGAGGAAATCCCGCGCTCGAACGATTCTTGATTTAGGAGACCTGGAGGTTGTTGACCGCGGTCTTGCCGCGATCTTCCTTCGTGTCGAAGGAGACCTTTTGACCTTCGTTCAGGCCGCGCAGACCCGCGCGCTCCAGCGCGGTCGCATGGACGAAGACGTCCTTGCTGCCGTCGTCCGGTTGGATGAAGCCGAAGCCTTTCTGACTGTTGTAGAATTTCACGGTACCAGTTTTCACGAGAATGCGCCTTTGATGGAAAGTCTTGATTTCATAATCAAGCGCGCGTTGCCTAAGACATACCGGCCCAATTGGCAAGCGGGCCGCCGTCACACCCCGCGAAGCCGCCAGAAACGGAGCCTGCGACGCCGCTTTATGTTGTCACATACACGCATCCCGACGAGGACGGGTGGAACGCGCACGTTCTGGCGCACGTGCATTAGTTGCAAGACCTGCTCAAATCCGGCGCGCTGCTGGCCTCCGGGCCGTTCGTGGGGACCAACGTGAAGTCGGCGATGCTGATCATGCCGGCCGCGAACCGCGAGGAACTCTTGGCCACGATCGCGAAAGACCCGTTCGCGATCCACGGGCTGATCTAAGACATGACGGTGACAGAGTGGGACCCGATGTTCGGCGCGTTGGTGAAGCACTCGAGCCGGGGGGCAGGTTAGGCGGCGGCTATTTGTCGTGCGTCTGCGAGTCGATTCTGGCTTCGTAGGTGTAGATGGCGCTCGCGAGTCGGTCGGCTGCGGTGTGGTTCGTTGCGGTGTGCCGTTTCACGAGATCGGCTACGGCTTTTGCGTTGAGGACTCCGTACTCGAGGCTTTGAGTGTTCGGCCGGACTGGCCCCACGAACGACCAGCGGTATTCGGCGAGTTTGTTCGTTGGTGCGACTGTGCGGTCGTAGAAAACGACTGTGACCGTGAAGCTTTTGACGGTGATGTCTGCGCGGTCGTTGGCGAGGCGGAACTCGAACGAGGCGGTGCCGTCGGCGTTTGGGGTCATGCCGCCGCTGACGTTTAGGCCGGCGGCGGGTTCGGCGCAGGCGGGGAGCGCGATCACCAGCGACAGTGTTAGGCACGCCGATACGATCGGGATCATGCGCATGGTCTTTGTCCTTTCACGGCCCCCAAGGCGGTTTCAAGGTTTAGCTGCGACGCCCGTTAGGGTCGCGCAATCGGTTGCGAATTTTTCGAACACTTGGCCTTGGTCGATCGCCGATTCCGCGAACGCGTAGCCGTCGTTGACGGAGATGCGCACCGTGGTCGCGTCACGCACGGCGGCCAGCATGTCGCCCGACAACGGCGCGGTCGCGGAAAACGTCTCGGCGCGGTCCGATCCGGGGACCAGCGTTGCGGGGAACGTCGCACCGGACAACACCAAGGCAAACGGCGGCGCCATGTTCGACATTCCGACTTGTGTGACGCCGGCCGTCAGCGTGAGCGCGGGGCCCGCCTTCGCGCAGACGAGGCGAAAGGGCTGCATATCCGCGGCTTCTTGTTTGGCGAGGGTAATTTCGGCGGCGGTGTTCGTTTGCGTCCAACCGTCTGTTTGGCTTGGCCCGCAGGCGGCGAGTGCGAGGACGGCGGTGAGGGTGATGAAAACTTGGCGCATTGTTTTTCCTTGTGCCGCCCTGTCGGCGCGGTTGGTTTGGTTTGTTGCAACGGATTTAGGCTTATCGAAGGCAGAAAGAGCGGGCTGGGCTAGTCACTGCCGCTGCGCGTGCGGCCGGCTTCGACTCTTTGGATGAAGTCGATCATTGGGCCAGTGATGTCGGGGACGGCGGCGATGGGCATGTTGTGGCCCCAGCCTTTGATGAGTTTGAGTTCGGCGCCCTTGATACATTCGGCGGTGTGGCGGCCGGCTTCGGGTTTGATCAGGATGTCGGCTTCGCCGTGCAAGACAAGCGTGCGGACGTTCAGTTTCTTCAGCTGCTCCGTGCGCGGTGGCGTTGCCATGATCGCTGCCCATTGGCGGAGGCCGCCTTGCGGGTAATAGCTGCGGTCGTAGTTTTGGGCGAAGCGGGCGCGGACTTTTGCTTGGTCTTCTGGGTAGCCCGGGCTTGCTATCACGAGGCGCGTTTTCACGGCGTGGTCGGCGACGCTGTCTTTGTCTTCGGCCGGAGGTTTCTGCGTCAGCGCTTCTTGCGCGGCCGTGTCGGAGCGCGGGAGCGAGGGGTCGCTTGTCGTGGACATCAGCGAGATGAGGCTACGCGTCCTCTCCGGATGACGGATCGCGACGAGCTGGGCGATCATACCGCCCATCGAGGCGCCGGCGATGTGGGCGCTCTTGATGTTCAGCGCGTCGAGCATGGCCACGACGTCATCCGCCATATCGTTCAGCGTGTAGGGGACGGGCGGCGTTGTACCTTCTTTGATCGCGGCGGCGACGGCGCGCAGGTCGGGCATGATGCCGTCATGCTTGTGGCCGAGGCCGATGTCGCGGTTGTCGAAGCGGATTACACGTAGGCCGGCGCTGGCCAGCGCCTCGTGGAACTCGTCCGGCCAGGACGTCATCTGCGAGGTGTAGCCCTGGATGATGACGATCGGCGGACCGGAGGGCGGGCCTGAGAGTTCGTAGGTGATGTCTATGTTGTTGGCGGTTAGGCGTGGCATGGGTTGGTCCGGATGGTGGAATGGCGGTTGACCGACCTTATACTTCCCCGCTTTGGCGGGGGAGGATATAGAGTGCGCTGAACAGCCATTCCCTTCAGGTCATGCACCGCAATTTTCGCGCGCTTAACGCTACGTTCGACGTCGCCATTATCGGGGGTGGGATCACCGGGGCTTGCATTGCGCGGGACGCCGCGCGGCGCGGGTTTTCGGTGGCGCTGGTCGAGAAGCGGGATTTTTCGTGCGGCACGTCGGCGGGTTCGTCGAAGCTGGTGCATGGGGGTTTGCGATATCTGAAGACGTTCGAGTTCGGGCTGATCCGCGAGTCGCTGAAAGAGCGGCGGGTGTGGGAGAAAATCGCGCCGCATATGGTCTATCCGCTTGAGTTCATGCTTCCGGTGAAGAGCGCGGGAGAGACGTGGTTCTTGGGCGCGGGGCTCACCGTCTATGACTTACTTTCTTACGACCGGAACCGGCTCGACGATCCGGATCAGCATATGGCGGGGCATCGGGCGATTTCGGCGGCGGAGGCGGTGCGGTTGGAGCCGGCGATTGCGCGCGAGGGGTTGGCGGGCGCCCTGCTCTACTACGATTGCCAGATGTATTCGCCGGAGCGGCTGGGGCTTGAGTGTTTGATCGACGCCGTGGCGCATGGCGCGGTGGTTGCGAACTATGCCGAGGCCGTGGCGTTCGAGCGTGCGAACGGCGGCGTCGAGGCGGTGCGCGTGCGCGATGCGATCTCGGGCGACGAGGTGACGCTTAAGGCGCGGTTGTTCGTGAACGCGGCGGGCCCCTGGGCGGACCGGTTGTTGGAGTTGATCTCGGGCGGCGAAGCTTCGCACAAGCTGATGCGTTCGAAGGGCATTCACATCGTCACGCATAAGCTGACCAACGGGCGCGCACTCGCGGTGAGCCACAAGGGTGGGCACATCTTCGTGCTGCCGTGGCGCGATCATACGATCATCGGCACGACGGATAGCGTCTTCAACGAGAAGCCGGATGCGTTGAAGGTGACGGAAGCGGAGGTTGCGGATTATCTCGCTTACGTGAACGGCGCGTTGCCGACGCTGAAGCTTGAGCCCGAGCATGTGGTCTATGCGTATGCGGGGTTGCGGCCGTTGGTCGATAGCGGTTCGAAGGATAGCTACAATGCCAGCCGGCGCGCGGAGCTTGTCGATCACGGTGCGGAGGGCGGGCCTTCGAACCTGATCTCGGCGATCGGGGGCAAGTGGACAACCTCGCGCGACAATGCGGAAAAATGCGTCGACAAGATCGCGGCGAAGCTGGGCGGGGGACGCGCTTGTGATACCGGCGACGTGCCACTGCCGGGGTCGACGGGGCGGTTTAGGCCGTTTGTCGAGAAGCTCACCACGCCCTCGCAAACTATCGCGGCAAACCTTGCACGCAACTATGGCGCGCGGACGGGCCAAGTCTTGGCGCTTGGAAACGCCGACAAATCGTTGCTCAAGGTGGTGTCGCAGCGGCTGCCGGATATTGCCGCGCAAGTCGCGTTCGCCGTACGATCCGAAATGGCGATGACGCTCGATGACGTTGTGTTCCGGCGTACGGGGCTGGGCACGCTGGGGCCGCTCGAGCCATCGGCGGTCGAGAGCGTGGCTTCGATGATGGGTCAGTTGCTGGGTTGGAGCGCGGACGAGACGCAGCGGCAGATCGCGTCGATCGGCTGGCGCTATGAGGCTGTGGGGCGCGCATGAAAACGTTGGCGGTCATCAACCCGCGTTCGGCGGGCGGCAAGACGGGACGCGACGCGCAAACGATCGCCGAGCGGCTGGCCGAGGTCGCGGGGCCGATTACGGTTGCGCTCACCAACGCGCCGATGGACGCGACGCGAATCACGACGCATGCGCTGCGCGACGGGTACGAGCGCGTGGTTGCGGTCGGCGGCGACGGTACGATCAACGAGGTCGTGAACGGCTTCTTTCACAACGGCCAGGCGATCAATCCTGAAGCCGAGTTCGCACTGCTCAATCTCGGGACCGGCGGCGACTTCCGTAAGACGTTCGATATCGAGGCGGGGCTCGACGCGTCGCTGGAGCGGATCGCGGAGGGGCGCGTCCGGCGCATCGATGTCGGGCGCTTCACGTTCGTGACGCCGGAGGGCAAGACGGGCTCGCGCCACTTTGCGAACATCGCGAGTTTCGGTTTGAGCGGGCATGTGGTCGAGCGCGCGAACCGGTCGAAGCTGAAGCGCGTTTTGGGCGGGTTCGTCTACACGTGGGTGAGCTTAACCTCGCTGTTCGGGTACAACGCCAAGCCCGTGCGTCTGAAAGTCGACAACGTGTTCGACGAGGTCGTGTTGCTTTCGACGTGCGCGGTGTGCAACGGGCAATTCTTCGGCGGGGGCATGCGGGTGGCACCCGACGCCGCGCCGGATGACGGGTTGCTCGACGTCATCATCATGCAAGACGCGCCGATGCGCGATGCGCTGAAGTCGCTCGCGGACATCAAGACGGGTGCGCACGTGAACAACCCGAACGTCAAGGTGTTCCGCGCGAAGTCGGTGATCGCGACGCCGGTCGAGGCGACAGCCGGTGCGCCGGTCTACATCGAAGCCGACGGCGAGGGGCCTGGGATCCTTCCCGCGATGTTTGAGGTGCTGCCGAAGGCGCTGAAGTTTCGGGCGTGATCCTTGCGCGATAGCGCGGCGTTGATTCAGATTCACCACAAAGACACAAGGGCACGAAGGGGCATTGGTGGCTTTGTGCCTTTGTGTCTTTGTGGTTAGGCTGATTCAAAATGCGCGCTGCGCGCGCTGGAGCTATGTGCATGCCGATTGATCGCAAGGATACGCGTTGGAATGGGTGGGGGTGGGTGAAGGCGCACAATCCGCTCGAAGGGCGAGAGCCGGCGTTTTCGTGGATGGCGCAGGCGCTCGGGACCGGGGCGTTGCCGCATACGCCGGCGACAAAGCTTGAAGAGATTTCGCTCAGCGCGACGCGGTTGGGTGCGAAGCGGGCGACGTTGGCTGCTATCGCGGAGGTTCGCGACGATACGTACGAGCGCGCGTCGCATACACGGGGGAAGAGCTATCTCGACCTCTTGAAACTGCGCGCGGGCGATCTTTCGGATGCGCCGGATGCGGTTGTCTATCCGAAGACTGCCGACGAGATCGTGCGCGTACTGGCCTGGGCGTCGGCCGAGCGCGTCGCGGTCGTGCCGTTTGCGGGCGGGTCGAGCGTGGTCGGCGGCCTCACCGGATCGGCGAAGGGATTCGACGCGACGATCGCGCTCGATTTGACCTCGATGGACAAGTTCATCTCGATCGACAAGACATCGCTGACCGCTACGGCCGAAGCCGGCATATACGGCGTCGATTTCGAGGCTGCTCTGAACGCCCAAGGCTTCAAGCACGGTCATCATCCGCAGTCGTTCGAGTTTTCGACGCTGGGCGGATGGATTGCGGCGTCGGGCGCGGGGCAGCAGTCGAACGCCTATGGCCGCGCGGGCGATTGGTTCGCGGGCGCGACGGTTGCGACGGCAAAGGGGTTGTGGCGGCTCCCTGCCCTGCCCGCCTCTGCCGCCGGGCCCGATTTGCGCGCGCTGATCGTGGGCTCCGAGGGCGCGTTCGGCGTGATCACCGAGGCGACCGTGCGCATCCACGCCGTGCCGAAGGCGAGCGACTACGCTGCCTACTTGTTCCCCAATTTTGCGAGCGGCGCGGAGGTTGTTCGCCGGATGGTGCAGGCGGAACTGCCGACCGCGACGATGCGGCTTTCCGATGCGGACGAGACCTATTTCTTCCAGGCGTTCGGCAAGGCGGGTGGTCCGCCGACGTTCAAGGACACGCTGCAGGCGCGCTATCTGAGCGCGCGCGGCATGGGGGACAAGCCGTGCGCAATGATCTTGGGGTTCGAGGGTGACCAGGATCGCGTCGACTACGGCGTGAGTGCTGCGCGAAAACTCATTCGCGCGTGTGGCGGGATCGGTGTTGGGCGTTCACCGGCGAACCGCTGGTATCAGGGACGGTTCCACGGACCCTACTCGCGCGATCCGATGATGGATCGGGGGCTCGGCGTCGATACGCTTGAGACCGCGACGACGTGGTCGAACATCGATGCGCTATGGAAGGCGGTGCGCGGCGCGCTCGATGCTGCGATGCGGTCGAAGACCGGGCACGGTATCGTGCTCGCCCACATCAGTCACGCCTACCACGACGGCGCGAGCCTCTATTTCACCTATGTCTGGCCGCGCGACCTCGCCGATCCGATCAGCCAGTGGCGTGCGATCAAAGCCGCAGCGTCGGATGCACTCGTGGCTGCTGGCGGCACAATCACGCACCACCACGGCGTGGGCGAGGACCATTTACCGTGGCTTGAGGCGGAGAAGGGTGCGACGGGGATCGGCGTGCTTAGGGCCGTGAAGCGGGAGTTGGATCCCGCGGGGGTGATGAACCCGGGGAAGATGGTGATTTGAGAACGCACCCATGGCGGTAAACGCTGCTACAATCGAAGCACTGATTCAAAGCGAGTTGGAACAGGTACGCGACGATCGCGTCGTGTCTCACATTTGGAATGCAGCGAGGCGTGCCTGTAGACTAGTCGCCTTGGGAGGCGGATCGTCAACGTGCCTCGACCTGTGACTTTCATTCTCAACTCACGCGCACCATGCGCTTGCCGAAGTTGTCGCCGGCGAGGAGGCCGATGAGGGCTTTCGGGGTGTTCTCTAGGCCGTCCATGATGTCTTCGGGGACTTTGATTTGTCCGGACTTCGCCCAGGACTGTAGATCGCTCAGCGCTTTGTCGCGTTCGGCGTTGAAGTCCATGACGATGAAGCCTTGCATCGTCAGGCGCTTCGTTACGATGAGGCCGGGGATGCCGCGTGGGCCGGTGCGCGGAGCGGCGCCGTCATACTGCGAGACTGCGCCGCAGCAGGACACGCGGCCGTGGTTGTTCATGCGGAAGAGGCATGCTTCCAGGATGTCGCCGCCGACGTTGTCGAAGTAGACGTCGATACCTTGCGGCGCGGCCTGTTTCAGTGCGCCGCCGACCGCCTTGGCTTTGTAGTCGATGGTCGCGTCGAAGCCGAGGTCGCGTTCGAGCCACTCGCATTTCTTCGCGCCGCCCGCGATGCCGACGACGCGGCAGCCTTTGAGCTTTGCAATCTGGCCGACGAAGACGCCGACGGAACCGGCTGCGGCCGAGACGACAACGGTTTCTCCCGCCTTGGGCTTGCCGACGTTGAGCAGACCGAAGTACGCAGTGAGACCTGCGATGCCGTAGACGCTGAGCAAGTGCGAGATCGGTTCGATGCGCGGAAGTTTTTGGGCGTGCTTGGCGGGAAGCGCCGCATATTCTTGCCAGCCCGTATCGGCGAACACGAGATCGCCCTTTGCAAAGCCCGGGGCTTTTGCTTCCACCACTTCGGCCACGGCGCCGCCTGCCATCACCTGCCCCGCTTCGATCGCCGCGCGATAAGTGGCGCCTTGCATCCACGCGCGGTTCGCGGCGTCGAGCGAGATCAACTTCGTTTTGAGAAGGAGATCGCCGTCCTTCGCTTGCGGCATCGCGCTCTCGCCAAGGCGGAAATGTTCGGGGCCAAGCTTGTCTTTCGGCAGTTCGACGATGTGGATTTGGCGGTTCGTCACGAGCGTTGTCCTCAAGCGAATACGGAGCGGATGGTTTCGACGCCAACCTGGCACAATGATTAACGAAAACGAAGCAACATTCATTCAGAGGTAACGCTTCGGGCTTGAACATGGGCGTTCGGGCTGGGCCAAGACCTGAGGTTGATGTTGCACTCGCACTCGAGAGCCTTTGCGCGCGCGTGCTCGGTCCTTGCCGCGATCCTGCTCGTGCTGCTGGCGATGCCAGCGAGCGCCGATTTGCGCTCAAGCCCTACGTGGTACGATCAGAACGCGGTTGGGTCGGCACCCGACTGGCACTACCGCGTGCCGGTGAACGTACCAGCGGGTGCGACAGTCAACTCCACGATCAAAGTCGACGTCGATTTCAACGCGCTGCTCTCGACCATGGGGATCAGCGGGACGTTCGACGTGAACAGTCCGCGCATCGTGCGGCCAGGTGGATCGCTCGCCGTACGGCAAGAGTTCAGCGACACGATCTACAACGGTGCGACGGACGCGAGCAATAACGGGCGCGGCGAAATCCGGTTCATTCTCGAAGACGCGGGCGCCAGCGTCTATCAGGTCTATTTCGACATCACGCAGAACGGCGCAAAGGCCGCGAACCCGCAGACGCCGATCAACGGCAACTTCGAGCGTGGGGCGATCGGCACGTCGCAGCCCGCGGCGTGGAACGCGCCAACCGGCGCATCGAGCCTCGACGCGCAGGTGCGGCCGTCGGAAACGCCATCAGTTACGACCAACGGGACGAACGCGTACCCGACGCCGAAGACGACCGACGGCACGCCGCGCACGGGCGCGTTCTCCTACATGATCGGTTCGCGTGGCCAGAACGAGACCGGCGACAACTCGCGTACGATCACGCGGACGTTTACGGTACCAGCGACAAATCCCGGCAACTTCACGGTGCGGTGGCGCGTCGAGGGCTGGGACTCGACCGGCTACGACACGCTGACGATACGACTGAACGCCGGCGGCACGACGATCAATGTTGTAGGCCCCGCTTACGGCAACTACACAACGGCGCCGCACAGCCCGAACATGAGCAATGTGACGAACGCGCCGCAGAGCGCCGTCCAACCGGGCTACCGGGCGTACAATTACTTCGACATGACGTCGACCGGTGCCCATACGCAAGGGATGAGCGTCGCGGCGCAAGGCGAACCTTGGTGGACGCGCACCGTTTCGTTAGCGTCGCTTGCGGGGCAGACGGTAACGCTGACCATCCAGTCGACACACATCAACCAGTTCCGTTCTTGGTTTCACATCGACGACGTCGAGTGGTCGATCGTAAACGGCACGTTGGGTTCGCCGCAGGGTTTCGGCGTGGTGTTCTTGACCCCCACGGCGGCTACCGCCGGAATCACGCCGCTTTCGATATCGGTACAGGTCGATGCCAACCCGACGGCTGGGTCGTCGCCGGTGACCGTCGATCTTGTCAATCCCGGCGGGAGCGTCACGCGAACCGTGCCCTTGTTCAACGACGGCACGCACGGCGACGCGGTGGCCGGCGACGCCATATGGACCAACAACGGCAGCGTCGCGGCGGATAGGATGGTGCTGCCCGGCGGTGCACTCAACGGCTCATGGCAGCTGCGCGCGTACGCCCGCGACGCATCGACCAGCACGGTCGGTGCGCGCAACGGCGTCATCCGAGGGCCCGGAACGGGTTCCGCGCCAGAGACGGAAGCCAACTACTGGAACATCGACGAGTATCTTCTCGGCAGCGGCGCGATCGGCGTCACCAAGACGAGCTCCGTCGTCAGCGATCCGTTCAGCGGCACCGCAAATCCGAAGCGGATACCGGGTGCTACGATCCTGTATTGCGTGCTGATCACGAACACGGGCGCAGGGACGGTCACGTCGATCGTTCTCTCCGATACGATCAACCTGCCGGAACTCTACGTCGCGGGGTCGATCCGGTCAGGCACGACCTGCGCGAACGCCGTCATCGTCGAAGACGACAATAACATCGGCGGCGACGAAAGCGACCCCGTGGGCGCTAGCTTCAGCGCAAGTACTGTGGACGGCCGGACGGCGAGTATCGCTGCCGGTGCGACGATCGCGCTCGTCTACAACATTACGGTGCAGTAGGCGCTACTGGCCGAACGCTTGGCGCACGGCTTTTGCCGCGTCTGCGATCGCTTCGCGCGCGGCCGGGATGACGCCGGACATATTGAAGAAACCGTGCACCATGCCGGGGTAGTCCATGTAGACAGCGGCGACGCCTGCGTGGTTCAGCTTGTCGGCGTAGGCTTTGCCTTCGTCTTTTAAGGGGTCGAAGCCGGCGGTCACGACGTAGGCGCGCGGTAGACCCGAGACGTCTGTCGCGGCGAGCGGCGAGAGGCGCCAGTCGTTTGGGTCGGCGTCCGGCGCGTATTGATCGAAGAACCAATGCATCGTTTGTTTTTCGAGGAAGTAGCCTTCGGCAAAGCTGGTCATCGAGCCGGTGTCGGCTTTCCATTGTGTGACGGGATAAATGAGCAGCTGATAGACGATACGCGGGCCGCCGCTTTGCTTTGCCATCAAGGAAACAACGGCCGCGAGGTTGCCGCCGGCGCTGTCGCCCGCGACCGCGATGCGGTTCGGGTCGACGCCTAAGTTCGCGGCGTTCTGTTCCACCCATTTCACCGCAGCGTAGGCGTCTTCGGCGGCGGCGGGAAACTTGTGCTCTGGCGCCAAGCGGTAGTCGACGGCGATCACGCGTGCGCCGATTTCGTTTGCGAGCGTCCGGCAGAGCGCGTCATGCGTGTCGAGGTCGCCGATCACCCAGCCGCCGCCGTGGAAGTAGAGCAACGCCGGAAGCGCGGCGCCGCCGCCGGCGACGGGCGTGTATAGGCGCAGTTTGATCTCGCCGGCCGGACCAGGCATCGCGGCATTCTCGATCTTGCCGATTGCGATCGCGGGCGGCTCCAAGACCGTTGCCATGGCGCGATACATTTCGCGGCCTTGGGCGGGCGTCAGCTCCCACAGCTTTGGCTGCGGCGCTGCCGCCATCTGATCCATCAAGCCTTTGACTATCGCGTCGAGCGCCATCGTTCGCTTCTCTCGGGTCGGTTGCAGGCCGCGCATCAAATAGGCGTGCGGCGGCGTGTGCAAGGGTTCGCGATTCAACTCTTGGCGCGTTCGCACCCGCGATGCGCGTTAACACTTTCGCGGCTGCTAGCGCGCTTCAGCGAACAAGACTGCGATTGAAGTGGCCGCTTCGAACATGCCGCGGGCGGGCGGTTGGGTCGTCGCGTTGGCGCTCAGCGCCACGGCTACGTTCTGGTCGGGCAGTATGACGAACATCGCTTGGCTGCCGACGGCAACGCCGCCGTGGTGGACGGCGCGCCAGGTCTTGCCGGGGAAGGCCGTGTCCGTGATTTGATCCACGCGGACGCCGAGCGCATAATCTTGGCGGTTCACTTTGCCGTTCGCGAGCGTGCGCGGCGTGAACATCGTTTGCAGCGACTCTTTGCCGATCACGTCGCCGCGCAGCAGAGCCGCGCCGAAGCTCGCGAGATCGGCCGGCGTTGCGCGGAAGCCGCCACCGGCCCACTTACCGCTCGAGTTCGTGAACGGTGCGGGAATGACCGCGCCGTCGCGCATGATGTTCTGATAGTCGGCGGCGCGGCCGGGCACAGAGTTGCGCTTGTCATCCGGGCCGGTGTTCGCAAGCGCGAGCGGCGTGAAGAGTTCACTTTGCATGAGGTCGAGGAATGGCTTGCCGGCGGCTGCTTCCATCACAGCGCTGAGCAGCGTGAATCCGTAGGTGCTGTAGGCGAAGTCGGTGTCCGGTTTGAACAGCAGCGGATCGTTCGCGAAGACGGCGAGGCTGTCTGTTGTGCGATCGTATTGCGTGGTGGATCCGAATTCCGAGAATGTCGGCGGCGCGAGCGCAAAACTGTAGTGGCGAACGCCCGCCTGATGCGACAGCAGCTGTCGTGCGGTGATCGGGTATTCCTTCTGCGGGAACGCGGGCAGGTACTTGCGGATGTCGGCGTCGAGGTCGAGTGTGCCGCGTTCCGCGAGCTTCATCGCGACGGCTGCAGTCAGCGTTTTCGACACGCTGCCGATCGCAAAGGGTGTGTCGCGTTTGACCGGCGTCTGAGGTTCCAGCGAGGCCCAGCCGCGTGCTTCCTGCCAGACGACGATGCCATCGACGGCGACCGCGACGGACACGGCCGGGTAACCGATCTCGCGCCGCAACTGTTCTAACCGTTCGGCGGCGCGTGTGACCGCCGTTCTGTTGGCCGCGGTGGCGGTACTGCCTTGAATAACCGCCGACTTTGCAAGATCGGGGATCGCGACCTTGGTCGACTCGTAAAGCGCGAAGAGACCGCCGGCGGCTACGGCCGCGAGCAGCAGCAGCCCCAGTACGATACGAATTAGAATGCGCATACTGTCCCCCAAGGTCGGCAACGCCAAGCCAAGGAGATGGCCCGGCTTCGCGGCTATTGCAAGGCCTGGCCTAAACCGCGATCACGTCCGGCGTAGGCGCTTTTGCGTAGAGCGCTTCCACCAGTTTAGCGCGGCGATCCAATGTCGCACGCTGGTTGACGTAGCCTTTGTCGGTGATTTCGTGGCCGTCGATTGACGGTGGTTCCGTCATCAGCATCAGGCGGGCGACTCTGCCCGAGGAGCCACCAGCTGCCTTGTTGTGCTTCTGCAAGGACTCGCGAATGAACTCGACGATCTCTTTCGAGCGCAGGATCTCGTCGGGTGTTTTCAGGTTTTGGTCGGCGCAGATTTCGCGCGCCGCGCCCATGTTCGGCCAGGCGAGAACGCCGACGAATTCCTTGTCGAGGCCCGCGATCACGCAGTCTTGGATCAAGGGTGAGGCGGCGGCGATCACTTCGGCGCGCAGCGTGCCGACGGAGACCCAGGTGCCGGAGGAGAGTTTGAAATCCTCCGTCACACGGCCGTCGAAGATCAGGCCCTTTGCGGGTTCGTAGGGGTCTACGAATTTCGCGGCGTCGCCGAGCTTGTAGAAACCTTCTTCGTCGAAGGCGGCTTCGGTGAGGTCGGGGCGGTTCAGGTAACCCGGCGTGACGGTCGGACCCTTCGCGCGGACTTCGAGCTTCTGGCCATTCGGCACGAGCTTCAGGGTAATTCCGGGCAGCGGCAAGCCAATGAGCCCGACGCGTTCGGTCAGCCAGTGCACGACCGTGATGCCTTGCGTTTCGGTCGCGCCGTACATGGTGGTGAGCGCCAGGCGATGGCCCGTCGATTTGATCGCTAGCGCTTGCATGCGGTCGTAGAGGTCGTCGGACAGCGTCGCACCGCCGTAGCCCATGTAGCGCAGCTTGGCGAAGAATTTGTCGCGCAGATTGTCGTCGCGCTCCATCGCGTCGGCGAGCATCGAGAAGGCGATCGGGGCGGAGCCGAAGACCAATGGCGAGATTTCGCGCAGGTTGCGCATCGTCTCGTCAAACATGCCCGGAATTGGCCTGCCGTTGTCGAGATAGATCGTGCCGCCGGAATTCAGATTGCCGTTGAAGCCGATATTGCCGGCGGAGATGTGGTTCCACGGCATCCACTCGAGGCTTTCGGGGATCTCGTCCGGGTTCGGCGGCTCAGCACGCAGCGACTCGCCGCCCGCGATCACCGCGCACATCATACCGTGCGTTTGGATCACGCCTTTCGGCATGCCGGTGGAGCCGGAGGTGAAGAGGTACTTCGCGACGGTTGCGTGATCGATCTTGTCCATCGAGGCGCGTACGGCGGGACCGGCGTTTGTTTGTAGCAGGTTTTCGTAAGGCGTCGACGGCAGATCGGGCGCGGGAACGACGGTCACGATCTCGATGCCCGTGAGGTCGAGCGCTTTGATTGCGCGATCGTAGAGCGGGCCGTTGTCCACGAAGACCATCTTCGGCTTTGTCAGGGCCGCGACGTGGCGGAGTTTGCCGTGATCTTGGCTGAACAGCGAATAGGCGACGGAGACGGGGGCGACGGGCACGCGCGCCTTCATTGCGCCCAGCATCATCGTCGCGTGCTCGATCGAATTGCCGGAGAGGATGAGGAGCGGCGTGTCGGGGCCGAGGCTGCGGTCGAGCAAGGCCTGGGCAATGGCGCTGGCGCGCTGGTTCATCTCGCCATAGGTTATGAAGCGCCAGGGCCCAGCGGGCGTGCGCTGGGCGAGGAGGTTGCGGGTGGGGTGTTCGGCGGCGCGATCCTCCAGCAGATGCGCGATCGAGCGGTGTATGGGCCCGAGGTCGTAGAGTGAACGTATGATGTAGGAACCGTCGGCGCGGCGCTGCGAGTAAATCTTCGGGGGGAGCATCGGCAGTGGCTTGAACGGCGGCAGGGCTTTGGCCGTCGCGATCATGGGGACGTCCTTCCAGGTCAATGGCGGTCCGCTGATATTGCACGAGGCGGGAGGCTTTTCCATCGCCTCGCGGTGTGCGAATACTCCGGGCAAACCACAAGACAATACTTGAGGAAACGGACATGACGAGACGCAAGGCTGCAGCCGCTGCCAAGCATGCGACCGCTGCCGAAGTTGCGGCACTGGTCAAATCGGGGATGTGGCTCGACTTCGGCGGCGCCAATACGCAGCCCGAGGTCCTCGATCAGGCGATCGCGGCCCGCAAGAACGAGCTTGCCAGCGTCAAGGTGCGCTCGTGTCTCTCGATCCGGCCTATCATGATGTTCGAGGCTGATCCGGAGTCGAAGCACTTCCATGCGTTCAACTGGCACTTCAGCACCTACGACCGGATGAAGCACGACGCCGGGCGCTGCATCTACATTCCCCTCAATCTGGGCGAGGTGCCCGACTACTACCGCCGCTTCATCGAGCCGCCTGATGTTCTGATGCTGCGTACGGCCCCGATGGACAAGGACGGAAACTTCAACCTCGGGCCCAGCAATGTGTGGATCCGCGCTGCGGTCGAGCGGGCGAAGATGGTCGTGCTCGAGACCTCGCCCGCAGTGCCATGGGTGCACGGGGCCGAAAACGCCATTCACGTGAGCGAGGTCGACTACATCGTCGAAGGCACGAAGGCGCCGCTGACCGAACTGCGCAACGCGCCGATGACGGATGTCGACCGCAAGGCCGCCGAACTCATCGCCAAGGAGATCGACGACGGCGCTTGCATCCAGATCGGCATCGGGTCGATGCCGAACGCCGTGTGTTCGCTTTTGGCGCAAAGCGGCATCAAGAATCTGGGCGTGCACACCGAGATGCTAACCGACGGGATCGTCGATCTGATGAAGGCGGGCTGCGTGACCGGGTCGCGCAAACAGATCGACCCAGGCAAGGTTGTGTTCACATTCGCGCTGGGGTCGAAGTACCTCTACGACGCTGTCGACCGAAATCCCGAAATGGTGTGCTGCCCGGTCGATTACACCAATCTGCCGCACATCATCATGCGCAACGACAACGTCGTTTCGATCAACAACACGACGCAGATCGACCTTCAAGGACAAGCGGCGTCGGAGTCGGACGGGCATCGGCATCTAACCGGCACGGGCGGGCAATTGCAGTTCGTGCGCGGCGCCTATGCGTCGAAGGGCGGCAAGTCGTTCATGCTTCTTGCCTCGACCTATGAACGCAAGGGGCAGCGTAAGAGCCGGATCGTTCTCGACCTGACGCCCGGTAACATCGTGACGACGCCGCGATCGGACGTGATGTACGTGGTGACGGAGTACGGAATGACGAATCTAAAGGGCAAGTCCGTGTCCGAGCGCGCGAAGGCACTGATCGGCCTTGCGCACCCCGACTTCCGCGAGGGGCTGGAGCGCCAAGCGCAAGAGGCCGGATTGCTGCCGCGCTGGTTTGCGATGGGCAGCGTCCATTAGAGATCGATTGCAGCACTCAAACCGGTGAGCGACGAGCTGCCGGCGTGAAACGTGTGGCAACCGGATTCTAGCTTCCATGTGTGGGTGGCGGGGTCGCGCCACCTTAGATCGTCGAGGTGCACCTCGCGGCGGACCGTCTTAGTTTCGCCCGGTGCAAGCGAGATGCGCGCGAACGACTTCAGCAACTTCTTGGGGCGATCGACTGCGACGCCCGGGAAGCTCGCGTAGATTTGAACGACTTCGTCGGCGGCGCGCGCGCCTTCGTTGGTGACCGAAACGGTCACTTCGACGGCGTCCTTCGTGCGGCGCAGTTTAAGGGCGCGATAGGCGAAGCGCGCGTAGCTGAGGCCGTGGCCGAAGGGGAAGCGTGGCTCCCTGCCCTCGCGCTCGAACAGCGTGTAGCCGTGGTAATAGCCGTACTCGATGCGATCGGCATTCTTGTCGAAGTGCGGGTAGTGGCGCTCGGATTTTGCGACAGTGAACGGGAGCTTGCCGGAGGGCGCGACCTCGCCGAACAGGAGTTTTACCAGCGCCGTGCCGCCTTCCATCCCGTTGTAAAAGGTCTGCAGGATCGCGTTTGCCTTGGAAAGCCACTCTTCGACGAGCACGGCAGAGCCCGCAACGATCACAATGATCAGGGGCTTGCCGCTTTCCGCCGCGACTTTGATGAGGTCGATTTGCGGGCGCGGGAGATCGAGGTTGTCGCGGTCGCCGCCGATTGGATGCGGGTTGTTGTCGTTCGGTTGGCCGCCGTCTTGGCCGAGCGAGATGTCACCGGGAACGAACTCGCCTTCTTCCTTGGCGGTGTAGCCGACAACCACGACGGTCGCGTCGGCTTCCTTCGCGGCCGAGCGCGCTGCGGTAAGGTTGCTTTCGTCAGCTGTGAGGATGGCGCTTTCGCCGAGGCAGCGCGTGAGGCCCTCGAGCGGTGTCACCACATAGGGCGGGCGTACGCGCGAGGAGCCGAAGTCGCCGGTGTTCACGAGTGCGGCCAGGCGGCCGAGGACAGCGAGCTTGCGTACTTTGTCTCTCTTGAGCGGCAGCGTTCCGTCGTTTGTGAGGAGGACCGCCGACTTTTCCGCGGCTTCCAACGCGACGGCGCGGTGGCGTTCGCAGGCGACGAGGTCAGGTGAGTATGCGGGCAGGGGGTCCTCGGCTGCCGCGAAGCGGTAAATGACCGTCAAGATGCGCCGGCAGGCCTGGTCGATCGCTTGCAGTTCGACTGCTCCCGATTGCACGCCGGCGACAAGCTTCTCGCCGAAGACGAGCGGTTCGGGGTTTTCGACGTCCAGACCCGCCGCGGCTGCGTATTGTTTGTGCACGCCGAAAACCCAGTCGGAGTGTACGAAGCCGTCGAAGCCCCACTCGCCGCGCAGGATGTCAGTCAGCAGGGTGCGGTTTTCGCCGCAGTACTCGCCGTTCAGCTTGTTGTAGGCGCTCATGACCGTCGCGCAGCCGGCGTCGAGGGCGCGCTTGAAGTGCGGCAGGTAGACTTCGTGCAGCGTGCGTTCGTCGGCGATCACGTCAACCTTGAAGCGCGCGTTCTCCATCGAGTTGAGCGCGAAGTGCTTCACCGTCGCCACGACGTTGTGCGTCTGGATACCTTGCGCGAGCGCCGCACCCATCTCGCCCAAATGGTGCGGGTCTTCGCCGTAGGTTTCTTGCGCGCGGCCCCAGGCGGGGTGGCGCAACAGATTGATGCAGACGGCGCCCGAGAATGTGCATCCTTGCGCGCGGGCTTCGACGCCAATGATTTCGCCGATGCGGCGTTCGAGATCGATGTCGAACGCGGCGCCGCGCGCCATTGAACAGGGAAAGCATGTCGAATTGCCCCGTGCGACGCCGCGCGGACCGTCGGTGAAGTAGAGTGCGGGCACGCCGAGGCGTTCGCAGCCGCCGCCTGCGCGATAGGGATTTCCGCCCCAGCGATTCCCGCTCTCGGAGAATTGCTTGAAGAAGCCGCGGCCCGACATCATCGCGACCTTCTCTTCGAGCGTCGCTTCGCGGAGTATTGCGTCGACCTCGGCTGCGATATCTGCGTCCGTCATGCCTTTGCGCGGGCTCAAGTTCATGTGCGTTCCTTAGAGGTCGAGTTTCAGGAGTGGCAACCAGCGGCCAGGGATCGAACCCGATGGCGCAAGGCCCGCGTCGCGTGCGCCCATGCGGCGATAGAAATCAGCCGCGCCAGGATCCGATTCGATCGCGAGGCTGCGCGCGCCGCGCTTGCGGGCCGTTTCGACGGCCCACGCGAACAACTTCCGGCCCGCGCCAGCGCGCAATGCCTCGGGAGCGACGAACAGCTTTTCGAGCGAACTTTCGCGACCCGTCACGGCGACCTGCACAACGCCGACGATACGTCCGCCACTTTCGACGACTTGCACGTTCGATTCCAGCAAATCACGCGGCGCGAGCGTGAGTTCCGCGCGGCAGGCCTCCATGAAAGCCGCGTCGTACCCCCAAACGGCTTTCGAGCGAAAACACAGGTCGGACAGCGCCGCCAGATCGGCCTCGCAGGCGGAACGCAAGCTGGCGTTGTCCGGTTGTGCCATGGCGGTTAGAAATCACGACTGGTTGGGGTGATCAAGAGATCGGGCGATGCCGAAGCAACCAAGACCCAAGATGTATTGGGAACTCGCGCCGTGGTTCCACCTCGTGACGCACCCCAGGAGCTATGCGGGTGAGGTCCGTTGGGTGCGGCGGCAGCTTTTGCCGCGGCCGCGGGCCGCAAAACCGACAATGCTCGAACTCGGGAGTGGCGGCGGCAACAATGCGCTTCACCTGAAGAAGCACTTTCAGCTCACTCTGACGGATTTGTCGCCGCACATGCTTTCGGTGAGCCGGGAGATCAACCCCGATTGCGAGCACATTACAGGCGACATGCGGACGTTGCGCCTGAAGCGACAGTTCGACGTCGTATTCGCGCACGACGCGATCAGTTACATCACGACGGTGCGCGATCTTCAGCGCACAATCGCGACCGTGTTCGCGCATTGCCGGCCGGGCGGCGTCGCGTTGCTGCAGCCGGACAATGTGCGTGAAACATTTCGTCCGTCGCGCGACTCCGGCGGGCATCGCATAGACGGACGCGCGGTACGTTACGTCGAGTTAACGCATCCATTGAAACCAGGACGCGATTCCACAACCGTCGATTACACGCTCATGCTGAAAGATCGTAACGGCACGACGCGAAAACTCGCCGATCGACATCACATCGGCGTTTTTGCGCGCGCGGTTTGGCTTGACGTTCTGCGCGCGCAGGGATTTCGCGCGCGAGCGATTGTCGATCCATGGAAGCGCGTTTGTTTTCTTGCACGACGCCCGCTTACCGAGTGCGACACGCCGACACAGAACAACAAGACAACGCGCACGACGCGATCGAAACCGTGATCGTTTTTTTTTTCGCGACGCGTTTTTCGCGGAATCTTCCCGGCAGCTTTCGAATTTCTGCGACGCTCAGTGTGCGGATTTTTTTGAATCGCTCCGCGTGAGATTTCGCACGTTGACTTGGCCGCCTGCATGCGCGAGGTTCATGACACTCCAGTGACACCCCGCCTGCACGCGTTCTTCATGCAGGCACGCCCCCAGGACAAAATCCGGTTCCATACCCGGACGAGACGGACGCAAGAACGATGACCGATGCCACGCACGCTCGAAGCCACATTCTTCAGAGACGCGCGCGAACGTCGACATCGTAGTCCTTCGGACCGAATCCACTCTCTTTTCAAGGAGCCTACCGACAGATTTACCGCGCACGGGTTCGTGCGCGCACGAAGTGCCATTGTCTCTGCGCGTTGCAACGACACAAAAAAACGAGGGAGCACCAACATCATGCACGTCTCACCGTCCGCTATCTTTTCCGAAGAGAGCCCTGCCGATTTCTGGCCGCGCGTGCGTGCCGTTCTGCATGCGGAGCTTGGCGAACACCGCTATCGCATGTGGATCGCACCGATCAGCCTGAAGGCGGCCGACGAAGGCCGCGTTGTTTTGCACTGCACGACCCCGTTCCACCACGCAAACGTACAAGAGAAATTTGGCGATCGTATTCGTGCGTTGATCGCGCAGTTTTCGCGGATCGAGCGGCCGGTGGATTTCGTGCTTGACCGGCAGACGCCTGAGCCGCGCGATCCCCAGGCTTTGTTCGACGGCACCGCTCAGCCTCCGGCCATCACGGCCAAACGCGTCACCGTCGATATGGTGAAGCGGCAGGTCGCGGAGCGGTACGGCGTCAGTCAGACCGATCTGGAGTCGAAGAGCCGCAAGCGCGAGGTCGTTCGTCCGAGGCAGATTGTAATGTACATAGCGCGGCAGCTTACCGACCAGTCCTTCCCGCAGATCGCACGCCGCTTGGGGCCACGCGACCACTCCACGATTTTACATGGTGACCGGTTGATTGCGAGGATGGTCGCTGAAGATTCTGCGTTCGCGGCGGAGATGGAAGCGTTGAAGCGCTCGATCCGCGATAGTAATCCTGGCTAAGAAAAACAATAACTGCGCTTGGATCGCGCGGTGGTCCGCTCTGCGATGGGCGGGCCGCCGCGTTGCGTGTGGCTCAAGATGGCCGCGGAGGGTTCACATGCATCAGCTGATCGACCGTGCCGCGATTGCCGCGTGTTGGCCCGGCATCACGCGTCATGTGCGGCGAACGCCGGTGCTCGATGCAGGGCGCGTTGGTGCTGCCGATGTGTGGCTAAAGTTGGAGCAGCTCCAGCATGCGGGATCGTTCAAGACACGCGGCGCATTCGCGAACTTGACGATGCGGGAGGTGCCGAAGGCCGGTGTCGCGGCCGCATCCGGCGGCAATCACGGCGCGGCCGTCGCTTACGCGGCGCAGCAGCTGGGCGTGCCAGCGAAGATTTTCGTGCCGCAGATTTCGTCGCCGGCGAAGGTTGAGCGGATCCGCAGTTATGGCGCCGATCTTGTCGTGGGCGGCGCGGTCTATGCCGATGCGCTTGCGGCGAGCGAGGCGTCGGCGGTCGAGAGCGGTGCGCTTCGCGTGCATGCCTTCGATCAACGCGAGACGCTTCTCGGCGCAGGTACCCTGGGGCTTGAGGTCGAGGAGCAGGTCGAGCGCTTCGACACCATCATCGCGGCAGTGGGCGGCGGCGGATTGCTGGGTGGGATCGCGGCGGCGTTGGGCGGCCGCGTGCGGGTCGTCGGTGTCGAGCCCGAAGGTTGCCCGACCCTACACAACGCGTTGCAGGCGGGACGGCCGGTGGATGCGCCGGTCGGCGGGATTGCGGCTGACTCGCTTGGCGCGCGGCGTGTGGGCGAACTGATGTTCCCGATCGCGCAGGCACATGTGGCGCAAGTCGTGCTCGTCAGCGACGACGATATCCGTGCGGCGCAGCGGCAGCTTTGGGCGTCGTATCGGATCGTTGCGGAACCTGGAGGTGCCGCAGCGTTCGCAGCGGTGGCTTCCGGACGCTACGCCGCGCGCGCGGGCGAGCGCGTCGTTGTCGTCGTCAGTGGTGCGAACACGACTGCCGTGCAATTCGATCCGTGAGCGCGTAGAGTCGGCCGCAGACGGAGGCATTTCATGTCGGACGATATCTACCGCGGCGAGTTTCGCGAACGCGTGCTCAGCGGCCGGCCGCGGTCGATCTTGGAAGTCGGCGCCGGCAACGGCACGTTCTTGAGGACGGTCAAGGGCGATGTGGGGCGGCTGACCGCGCTCGACCCTAGCGCCGAGCATGTCGCGCAGCTTCAATTGGAAGGCTTCGAGGCGGTCGAGGGCAGCGCGGAGCGCCTGCCCTTCCCGGACGGGGAATTCGACGTCGTCGTGTTCTCCTACACGCCGCATCACGTGACGGATTGGGCGGAGGCGCTTCATGAGGCGCTGCGCGTTTCGCGGAACGGCGTCGAGATTCTGGACGTTTGGTACGACGATACCATTGCCGATCAACGCACCTCGCATGCGTTCGACCGCTGGATGAAGACGATCCACCGGCGCGACGGAATGGTTCACAACGACACGATGCCGCCCGGCGCGATGCTGGCGCCGGTTCTCGCGTGGCGCGATGTGACCTACGATTATGTTTGCCGGCGGTTCGCAACGGCGGTCAACGTCGACGAGACGATGCAGCACTGCCGCGAGCTGCTCGCCAAGGTTCAGAACGATGCAACGCTGACACGCGAGTACGAGGATCTGATCGCCGCCGGCCGCCGCGACGGCATGACCGAAGAAGGCGCGATCATGGTCACGATCGAGAAGCGGCACTAGCCACTCAGCGAGCGGGCGTGTTGGAGTAGCGCTTCGGGAACTTCAAAGGTGGCCGACGGTCTTGCACTCACGCGGGTGTACCAATCGCGTAGCGCGGCGCAATCGCCGGGGATATCTACGCCGATGAAGCGGGCGAAGTCGAAGGTCGTTTGGGCGACGATGTCGGCCATCGTGTAGCGGTCTGGCGCCATGAAGGGCCGGTAGCCGATCTCGCGATCGAACAGGTGGCACCCATTTGCAAAGACTTTGCGGTTTGCGGCGCCGAACTCTTTGAATTGTTGACCGAATGTTTGCGTCGCAACGGCGGCGGTGAACGGGTGCGTGTGAACCCAGATCTGGCTCAAGGGGAACAGGAGCCGGAATTCGACGCGGCGGATCCACATGTCGACGACGGCGCGCTCCTTTGCGTCGCGGCCGAACATGTTGGGTTCCGGGTGCAGGTCCTCGAGATAGCGGCAGATGGAGACGCTTTCCGAGAGGTGCGTCCCGTCGTCGAGTTCCAGCACGGGCACTTGGCCGAGCGGATTGCGGGCGAGGTGCTCCGGGGCTTTGTGGGCGCGCTTCGTGAGTGGCGTTGGCACGAGTTCGAGGTCGACGCCCTTCTCCTTCAAGAAGATGCGAACGCGGCGCGGGTTTGGGGCGGGGTCCGCTTCGTTGTAGAGTTTCATGCTGGCTTCTTCTTGCGTGAAAGGTCTTGCCGCACGACCAGCATCTCATCCATTTGTATGCGTTGAAGCGATTCCGCCAGGTCCTGACCGGGACTGATTTCGCGCCGCCGTGCCGGAAATTCTTCGTGGTCCACCCAACCTTTGTAGGAATGGACGATCAAACCGGCCGTCGAAGTGTTTGGTAATGCCAACAGGCTGTCGATCAACTGGGCCCAGTACTCGTAGCTGTCGTCGCGTGGCTTTGGCCGATCATGAACCTTCTGCTGATCGGCTACCCACCTGTCTATTTTTGTCTTCGACCACCCGCTCTTGATTTTTGCAGCGATCGTCTTTGTCAGGTCAGGGGCAGGCGCACGCTTGCTACTGCCCAGGCTCGTGCCACAGTCACAGTTTGCTCGCGTGCGGAACTGTCGCTCCGAAGGCCCCAGCAGGCGTTGAATGGCGGGATTGGCCATCGCGATGGCTTCACGACCGCGAAGTGCCAAAGCCTCTTTGAGCCGGTCAATGTCGGGACTGTCGGTGATGAGCGAGATGAACTCACACATCTATCCAAGCACCATCGCTAGTTGACCCGCCTTTCCTTGCCCACCCAGTACGGTTCGCGCAACTCGCGGCGGAGGACTTTTCCGCTGGGGTTGCGGGGGAGCGCTTCGATGAAGTCGACGGTCTTGGGCAGTTTGTAGCCGGCGATGCGCGAGCGGGTGAAGGCGATGATGTCGTCCGACGTTGCCTTCTCGCCGGGCTTCAGCACCACGATCGCTTTCACGGCTTCGCCCCATTTGTCGTCGGGGACGCCGATGACCGCCACATCGGCGACCGCGGCGTGGCCGAAGATCGCGTTCTCCACCTCGGCCGGATAGATGTTTTCGCCGCCGGAGACGATCATGTCCTTCACGCGGTCGTGGATGAACAGGAAGCCGTCCTTGTCGAAGTAGCCGGCGTCGCCGGTGTAGAACCAGCCGTTCTTGATCGATTTTTCGGTCGCTTCGGGCTTGTTCCAATAGCCCTTCATGATCGTGTCGCCCTTAATCAATATCTCGCCGACTTCGCCTTGTTTGACCTCGCGGTCTTCGCCGTCGACGACTTTGATGTCGAGGCCGGGATAGGGCTTGCCGCAAGAGCGCAGCAGCGCGTCGCGGTGATCTTGCGGCTGGAGCGCCGTGCCGGCGCCAACGGTTTCGGTCAGGCCGTAGAGTTGGAAGAAGCTGCAGGTCTTGAAGATTCCTTGCGCGGTTTTCAGCAATTCTTCCGTGATCGGCGAGGCGCCGTAAAACATGCGCTTCACGCAGGAAATATCCGTCGTCTTGATGCGCGGGTGTTGGACCAGCATCAGGATGACGGCGGGGACGAGGAAGATGTTTTTGATGCGGAACTTTTCGATCGCGTCGAACACCGCGTCCGGCGTCACCGTCTTCAGCACGACGCCGAAGCTGCCCTGCGCGAGCGTGGTCAAACCCATGTTCGCGCCCGCGACGTGGAAGTTCGGCATCGCGATCAGGTTCGGATCGCCGACGCCGAAGTCGGCCCAGTTTGCGTCTTGGCTCGATTTGAAGAACGCGATGTAGTTGCCGTTCGTGAGCTGAACGCCCTTCGGGTGGCCTGTGGTGCCGGAGGTGTAGAGCTGGATCGCGTCGTCGTCGGACTTGATGGGCAAGTTCGGGTCTTTGTCGCTCTGCTTGTCGCGCCATTCGGCGTAAGCGGGCCAGGACTTGTGGCCGCCGTCGATCGCGATAATGTGCTTCAGCTTCGGGCAGTGGCTCTTGATCGCCTCGATCAGCGGCACGAATTCGGCGCCGCAGAACATCGTCTCGCAGCCGGCGTCGTTCAGCACATAGACCGCTTCAGGACCGGCCAGGCGCCAGTTTATGCCGACGACCACCGTGTTCGCCTTGGCCGCGCCGAGCAAGACCTCGAAATAGCGGTCGGAGTTCATGCCCATGTAGCCGATGCGGGCGTCCGGCTTTTGGCCGAGCGCGATGAGGCCGTTCGCGACCTGGCTGGTGTGTTTGTCGAAGGCGGAAAACGTCTCCTCGCGGCCCTCGAAGAAGAACGCCGGGGAGTTGCCGCGTTGGCGGGCCTGTTGGCGCGAGATGTCGGCGAGCGAATTCAAGCCGTTGAAGTCATACATTATCGTCCTCCCATGGCGTCTTTTGTTTGGGGCCAATCTAGCGTCCGGTTCCGTGGAAGCAATAGAGTGGGTGCGACCGCAACTGGAG
>JABFRX010000021.1 GCA_013140995.1 Alphaproteobacteria bacterium
ATGGCAGAGTCAGCAGTCGCCGGCGCGCTTCGCATCGACCTGTCGATGGGAACGGCGCAGTTCGAGCAGGGCGCAAAGAAGTCGGAGGCGATCCTTGACCGCTTCGCTTCGAAGATGGGCGTCACCGCGGGCGCCGCGGCGGCCGCCGGCACGCTGATTGGAACCTACCTTGTTCGCGGGCTTGTATACGCGCGCAATCAAGTCGAAGGCGCCATCAAGAACGTCGACGACCTGAACGACGCTGCGCAGCGAATTGGCGTCAGCGTCGAAAGTTTCTCGGCGCTCGCTTACGCCGCGAAGTTGTCAGGCGGAACCATCGAGAGCTTGGAAGTGGCGTTCCGCGGGCTGTCGAACAAGATGGACGAGGCGGCGCAGAAGGCGTCCGGTCCGGCCGCCGGCGCGCTCGCGTCGCTGGGCGTCGAGGTCAAGAAGGCGGACGGCTCGCTGCGCGCTGCCGATGATGTGCTGTTGAGTATCGCCGATGCGTTTTCGAAGATGGAGGGCGGGACGCGAAAGACCGCAATCGCGACCGATGTCTTCGGCAAGGCCGGCACGACGATGATTCAGATGCTGAACGAGGGAAGGGATGGCATCGTCGAGTTTACCGAACAAGCGAAGGCGCTAGGCCTCGTCGTCGACAAGAAAACCGCCGCGGCGATGGCAAAGTGGAGCGACGATTCGGACAAGCTGAATCTCCAGCTCGAAGGCTTGTGGCGCACCATCGCCATGAACGTCATTCCGATCGTCAACGATCTGTCGGTTTTCGCTCGCCGCGCCTCTCTGGGCTTGCACGGCATGTTGATGGAGGCCGGCGCCGGCATCGAGTTGATGAAGAACCTCGTGAGCATGGATCCCGCGATCGCCTGGACGCGGTATCTAACTGTGCTCGATCAAGTCAGCGTCGAGAACAAGAGAGTCTCCAAGGAGCTCGAGGACAGCATTGCGGCGATCGCCAACTACAAGCCTCCAACCCGGCCGACTACTACACTGCCCAACAGTCCTGCGACACCTGCGGTCGGCCGCGAGCAGCAGCTCACCGTCGAGCAAGCGTTCCTCGCGGTGATGGAGAGGCAGAACGCGGCGGGCGAGTACAACAATTCCATTCGCGACGTTGAGATGCAGCAGTACGCAGCTCTCAATGAGTCGCGCTATCTGTCGATGGATCAGTTCGCCCAGCTCGACGCGCAGCTGGCGGCCGGTACCATCACAACGCAGCAATACCAAGACGCCATCTTCGGCGTTGGCGCGACCATGGACAGCACGTTCGAGCGCTCAGCCATGAACGTCATCTCGAACCTGAAGCGCATCGATAAGATGTTCGAGAACGTGTCCGATGGCTCCGCGGAGCAGTGGCTAGCGATGGGCGACGTGATGATGGATACGCTGGGCGCGGTCTTCGGCGAGTCGAAGGAATTCGCGATCGCGTCGACGATAATCAATACGGCGCAAGCCATCATGAAGGCGATGTCGACCTTGCCGTTTCCAGCGAGCCTCGCAGCCGCAGCGGCTGTCGGCGCGATGGGCGCGGCGCAAGTCGCGAAGATAGCATCAACCAGCAAAGGCGGTGGTGGCGGTGGGGCGGCGTCTGCCGCGCCCGCTGCAGCGGCGGCCGCGGCACCGGCGCAGGGCCCCTCGCAAACGATGTACGTTCAGGGTTTCAACCGGAACGAGTTCTTCTCAGGCGACATGGTGAGCGGACTGATCGAGGAGCTTTTGCAGCGCCAGCGCGACGGCGCTAAAATCGTGCTGGGCCCCGGACGATAAAACACAGGTGAGCAAGCGATGACGGCGAAGACCAACAAGGATATCGAGGCGCAACTTCTGGCGCTTGAGGCGGCCGTGGTCGTGCTGCTGGCGAACGACCTTTGTCGCAAGGACCAACGGCAGGCAGCCATACTGCACAACGGATCATCCAAATGGCTGCAAACGCTTCAACCACCTCCAACGGCTGATGCTCAACAGAAAGCAGACCATTTCGAAATCAAGGAAGGCGCGATCGCCGTAATGGATCGGGTGATGTTGGGGGCCCAGGCAGTCGCGGCGGAGATGAGGAAGAGGTTGCCGCCGATCGACGACTAGCGGCTCGCCGTCGAAACGGCAGTCTATGAAAGAGAACGGGGGCCGAAGCCCCCGCCATGTTCAGTGTCACTGATTTATTAGGTCGCCCCAAGGGTCAAGTTTCCTGCCGACATAGAAGTCGCACACCTGGTGACGCGTCGTGCCGTGCGCGGCCTCTATCCACCGCATCACGGAATGAAGCCCGCGTGAGATTTTGCGAAATGTCCGCGCGCGCTCTTCCTCTGTGACTACGGAATCTTCCAAGCTTTCGATATCTCCGCCGAGGTTGGCGATTTGGATCAGGGCGTCTTGCGGCGTCTTGGCCGACAGCAGGCCAATGCGATCTTCGAGGTGGTGCTGCAGGTCGGTCAGTTCGCGCTTCTTGGCTTTGATTTTGCCCCTGTCGGGGCTGTCATCGTCGCGGGCGTCGTTGCGGTAGCACGTGAACTGCAGCGCGAGCCAGATTGCGTCGCCGCATTCCTCGATCGTCGTCGGTTGTTCGATATTGAGTGAAGGCTTAGCTTTGGCCTTAGCCATGGTGAGCGCTCCTGCGTTCGTTGTGGTCAGGACCGGCCGCCTCGTGCTGCGAAGCGGTCGGTCCACACAGAACGCTACGCGACCTGACTCAAGCGGCGCAATTTTGTGGGACGAAATAGGGGACGATGAACGGGAACAAAGCGGAATTCATCAATACAATCAGCTAGTTAAGCTGAGTTTGTGGCGGAGCCGGAGGGATTCGAACCCTCGATAAGGCTTTTCAACCCTATAACGGTTTAGCAAACCGCCGCCTTCAGCCTCTCGGCCACAGCTCCACACTGCCCGCCAAGGTCTCGCGGGGGCGCCTTTTTGCCCTTAAGCGTCTTCGGATGCAACCCCGTGGCCCGCATCCCTTAAGGATCGATCTCCGAGATCTTCGAGCCTTCGATGGCGAGGCCGGCCATGAGGCCTTCTTGGTCAAAGGTGAAAGCGTAGACGTCGTCGTTCAGCGTCGTGGTGGTCAGGTTCTTTGCGACGCCCGCGTTGACGACGACGATCGTGGGGCCGACGCCCAGTTCCCAGCCGTCGGACTTGTCGAGGTATTCGAGTGCTCGGTCGTTCATCAAGAAGAGCGCATAGCCGTAGCTTTGGATGCCGGCTTGCAGACCCCAGGAGCCGGAGAGCGAGTTGTAATACTGCGTGTGCTGGTCGGGGTAGAATAACACGCCTTCGCCGAACGAGCCGCCGAAGACGAAGCCAGCTCTGACGATGCTGGGGAACACGAGAATCGCTTTCGCTTGTTGCGCGATCGTTTCGGCGAACGGTTCGCTACGATAGAGCTTTTGCAGCGCGTGTTCGCTTTCGGTGGTGAGGTTCGCGCGGGAGTAGCGCTCACCGTGTGCTGCCGCGGGGAGGCTTAGGGCGAGGGCTGCGGTGGCGGCGAACAGGATGTTGCGCACGGGCATGGGGTTGCTCCTTCGAGGGTTGGCGCCAGTCCTAGTCTTCGGGGCAGGGCGCGCCAATCACGAATGCGTTCAAGCAGACTGCGGCCTTGGGATAAACGCCCGGGTGGGCGAGTTTTCGCGCCGGTGCGCGCGCAACGGGCGGAAAGAAAGGATTGAATCGCCAAACACGCCAAGCCGGTCGTGCGCGCTGTCGCCAGCGGTACCTGTCAGCGATGCAGTTGAATAGAACTCACACGAAGCAACGAAGCAGCGAAATTTGGCGCCCCGCGCGCAGGCGCGCTGTGACCGCGTCAATGGCGCTTCGCGCCGAAAAGCGAGCCTATCTTCGCTGCGTTGTGCAATCGCAGCGTGGTGCGCACAATCGGGTTGGTGTTCTTGGCGTTTCAATCTGCTGGGGTGCGCCAGCGCCTACGCTTTCAATGTCACCAGAACTTCCACCAGGGTTTTTTCTTTGCTGTGGTGGCCTGCTGCTTCTTAGCTGCGGGTTGTGGTTTTGGTTTTTGGCCGGGTTTGGCTTTGGCGTTTTGCTTCGGGGCAGCCTTGGGAGCTTCCGCTTTCGTGGCGACCGCGAATTGTTCGGGGAGGTAGCCGACGATCGCGGCGGTGCCGTTCAGTTCGGGGAATTGTACCTTTGAGAGGTCTTTACCCATTTCGGTGTCGACGTGGGCGAGGAGGCTGCGCCATTGCTTGACGTCGTCACCATCGAGCGTCGAGACGAGCTGGCGCAGGCTGCGTTCCGAGCCTGGCGATGCGAACATGTCGAGGTCGCTGAGCACCAGCTGCACATAGGGTAGCGGCGAGGAGCGGACGGCCTTCTCCAAACCGCCCAGCTGTTCTTGCAGATAGGGCGGCAAAATCTTCGACAGCTTCGCGCGGCGCTTTTGCAGCATGTCGATGGCCGCGTCTTTCTTGCGCATCAAGGTCGGACAGCGCGTGATCGTTTCCGGGTCGTAGGTGTGGGACTCCGGCGGTTCTTCGACCAGCTGCACGTCGCGCGCTTCGAACATCGCCAGCCAGCCGATCGGGATCCAATCGCTGGCGTGGGCGATTTCGTTCGCGTCGTCGGGGCTCGCGAACACCGGCTTCTTGTCGGGACGGGCTATCAGGAAGGAATGACTGGTCATGGTTCACGCAACCTCGCGACTCAACAACGCACCATTGCCGCACGCGATTCCAAGTTGTGCAATCGGAACAGCGCGTCTTTCTCAGGCCGCATAGATATGCGCAACGTGGCGGATGGCAGGCGCAATCGTTTATTTCGGGGACAGTTTCGCCTGCCGATTGAACAACGTTCAAAGCGCCGCGCCTCTCGTGTGCGGCGAGCCTCAAGCCGTTGGCGCAGGTGAGGAAAACAACCCCTTGCGCTTTAACTTGGTCGATACTATTATGATATCATACTGATCGCAAGAGGGAGTGCCATGGCTTCTCAAGCCTTGAAGAACACGACGGAACGCACCGCGCAGACGATGAACGGTGGGCTGATGCTGTTGCTCACGCTGGCCGTGACCGTGGCTGTAATTTGGACGTTTGTGATCGGCCTGGCGGAGAGGGAGCCGGGCAGCGCTTGGTTCCTGCTAGTTCCGGGTGTGCTGTTCGCCGGGTGGCTGGTGCTCATAAGCGGGTTCTACACTTTGCAGCCGAACGAGGCGGCGGCGGTCACGTTATTCGGCAACTACAAAGGTACGGACCGGACGCCCGGCTTGCGCTGGGTGTTGCCGTGGTTCATGCGCAAAAAGATTTCGGTTCGCGTGCGCAACGTGACAGGCGAGAAGCTCAAAGTGAATGACCGGCGCGGGAATCCGATCGAGATCGCGGCCGTGGTCGTTTGGCGGGTGAGCGACACGGCGAGCGCACTGTTCGACGTGGACGACTATCAGCGGTTCATCGACATACAGATCGAGACAGCACTGCGCGAAATCGCGTCGCACTTTGCCTACGACAACGCGGAGCATGACGAGCCGACGCTTAGGGCCGCCTCGGATCAGGTGTCGTCGCTGTTGCAGGAGAAGCTGCAAGAGCGCGTCGCTATCGCAGGTCTCACCATCGACGGGGCGAAGCTTTCGCATTTGGCCTACGCGCCCGAAATCGCGAGCGCCATGTTGCGCCGGCAGCAGGCCGAAGCGGTGCTTGCCGCGCGTCAGACGATCGTGAAAGGCGCAGTCTTGATGGTTGAGCAGGCGCTCACCCAGCTTTCCGAACGCGACGTGGTGAAGCTGGACGACGAGCGGCGCGCGCAGATGGTGTCGAACCTGCTGGTGGTGTTGTGCTCCGACACCCAGACGCAGCCGGTTGTCAACGCAGGCACGTTCTACCAGTAGGGTCCGATGCCGCCGGAAAAGAAAGCCTTCGCGTTACGCCTGGATCCCGCGCTCTTCAACGCCGTCGCGCGTTTGGCGAGCGCGGATCTGCGTTCGGTGAACGCGGAGATCGAGTTTTTGCTGCGCGAGGCGCTGAAAACGCGCGGCGTTAAGGTCGAGGCAGTCAAGGATGCGGGGGACCAGGATCGTTAACGCGTTGACTTTGTTTGGGCATTTGCATGCTGCAATTGCTTGCATCGCGATGCCCGAACGCTCAAATTTCGCGCCATGCGGACCAGCATCCAAGACTTGCTGAAACTAAAGGCAGACGGCGGACGCGTCGCGATGGTGACGGCGTATGACTTTGCGTCGGCGAAGCTCGCGGAGCGGGCGGGGTTTCAGCTCATCCTGGTGGGCGACTCGCTCGGCATGGTTATGCAGGGACATGACACAACGATCCCCGTGACGCTGGACGACATGGTGCGCTATGCGGCCTCGGTCGTGCGGGGGACGGAACGGGCGCTTGTCGTCGGCGATCTGCCGTTTCTCACCTACTCGGGCATTGACGATGCGATCAACGCTGCAGGGCGCATGATGCGCGAGGCGGGCGTGCAGGCGGTGAAGGTCGAAGGCGGCGGGCCGGTGGTGAAGGTCGTGCGGCGGCTGGTCGAGCTCGGTATTCCAGTGATGGGACACCTCGGTTATACGCCGCAAGCTACGCACCAGATTGGCATCAAGGTGCAAGGCAAAGATGCGCCAGGCGCGCGGGGGATCACCCACGATGCGCTGGCGCTGCAAGCGGCCGGCGCGTTCGGGCTGGTGTTGGAGTTGGTGCCGACCGAGTTGGCGGAGGCGATTACGTCGCGGCTTTCGATCCCGACGATCGGTATCGGAGCGGGCGTTGGCTGCGACGGTCAGGTGCAGGTTTGGCACGACATATTGGGCTTATTCGAAAAGTCGCCGCGGCATGCAAAGCGGTTCGCGGAAGTGGGCAGCGTGATCGAGGAAGCCTTGCGCACCTACCGCGAAGACGTCGAAGCGGGTAACTTTCCGACCCGGGCCAATGCCTCCACGATCCCGGCGGGGACGTTGGCCGAAGCGCTCAAAGGTTTCGAGGAGCCGTGAAAATCGTCAGGACGATCGCGGCGATGCGCGAAGTCCGCGCACCGCTCGATGCAGCGTTCGGCTTCGTTCCCACGATGGGGGCGTTGCACGAGGGGCATTTGAGCCTGGTCAGGCTCGCGCGGGAGCGCTGCCCGCGGGTCGGGGCGAGCATTTTCGTCAATCCCACGCAGTTCAACGACAAGCGGGATTTGGAGCGCTATCCGCGCAATCTGGAGCGCGACGCGGAGCTGCTGTCCGGGGCCGGGTGCGATCTGGTGTTCGCGCCGGAGCCTTCTGAGATTTACCCGGACGGGTTTTCGACGGCGATCGACGTTGGGCCGGTGACGCGGCCGCTCGAAGGCGCGATGCGGCCGGGGCACTTCAACGGTGTCGCTGTCGTGGTGACGAAGCTCTTGAACATCGTGCGGCCGACACATGCGGTGTTCGGGCAGAAGGATGCGCAGCAACTGGCCGTGATCCGGCGGATGGTGCGCGACTTGGATTTGGCCGTCGAGATCGTGGCGGGGCCGACGACGCGGGAGGCGGATGGGCTGGCGATGAGCAGCCGGAACGCGCTGCTAACGGTGCAGGATCGGGCGGCTGCGCCGGTGCTGTGGCGGGCGCTCAGCGCCGGCG
>JABFRX010000294.1 GCA_013140995.1 Alphaproteobacteria bacterium
CACCGGCCGAGAGCGCCGACTCTTGAATCGCCCGCCGTTCGACCGCCGTCGCGCCGGAGGGCACGCAGATGATGATCATCGGGTTCGCGAACGAGCGCCGGTTGTGCACCTTGCGGATGAAGTGCTTGATCATCTCTTCTGCGACTTCGAAGTCGGCGATCACGCCGTCGCGCATCGGTCGGATGGCCTCGATGTTGCCGGGCGTGCGGCCCAGCATCATCTTGGCAGCGTTGCCCACTTCGAGCACCTGCTTCTTGCCGCCTTTGTTCATGATGGCGACGACCGAAGGTTCGTTCAGCACGATCCCGCGTCCCTTCACGTACACAAGCGTGTTGGCCGTGCCCAAATCGATCGCCATGTCTGACGACAACATTCCAAGCAAACTCGAAAACATCGACTTTATTCTCCGCCCTCATTCGGCGGGCATCCGCCAAGATGCCCGCACCCTGGTTGTTTTTGACTACACGCCTCGCAAAGCGACCAGCGCCTCCGGCGCCGCCTTCGTCCGCTTCACGAGAAGCTTGTTCAATGCATGCACGTAAGCCTTCGCCGCCGCGACGAGCGTGTCGGTGTCCGACGCGCGTCCCGTGACGCTGCGGCCCGCCTCGCCAAGTCGCACGGTGACGCCGGCTTGCGCGTCCGTCCCCTCAGTCACGGCGTGCACCTCGAAGATCATGAGTTGCGCGTCATGCGGGAACAGCATCTTGATCGCGTTGAAGATCGCATCGACCGGCCCGTCGCCGCGCGCCACGCCAAGGCGCGTTTGCCCATCGACGGACAATTCGAGTTCCGCACTCTGCGGCCCGAACGTGCCGGCCACAACGCGCAAGTTTACGAACTGAATCCGGTCCTGGCCGCGCGCGATCTCATCGTCGACGAGTGCCGCGATATCTTCGTCGAACACATGCTTCTTCTTGTCGGCGAGGTCTTTGAACTTCTTGAACGCGTCTTCCAACGCGTTCGAGCCGAGCTCGTAACCCATCGCCTCGAGCTTGTCCTTGAACGCGTGCCGCCCGGAAAGCTTGCCCAACACCAACGAGGTCTTCGACACGCCAACCGACTCCGGCGTCATGATCTCATAGGTCTGCGTGTGCTTCAGCATCCCGTCCTGATGAATGCCCGACTCGTGCGCAAAGGCGTTCTTGCCCACGATGGCCTTATTGAACTGGATCGGGAAGCCTGTGACGTTCGACACCATCTTCGACGCGCGCGAAATCGAAGCGCTGTCGATGCCGGCCGAGAACGGCAGAATGTCGGCGCGCACTTTGAGCGCCATGACGATCTCTTCAAGCGCAGCGTTACCCGCCCGCTCGCCGATGCCGTTGACCGTGCACTCGACCTGCCGCGCACCCGCCGCCACGCCCGCGAGCGAGTTCGCAACCGCGAGGCCCAAATCGTTGTGGCAATGCGTGGAGAACGCGACCTTGTCCGCCCCCGGCACCTTCGTGATCAGCGCCCGGATGAGCGCGCCGTATTCGGATGGGATCGCGTAGCCAACCGTATCCGGGATATTGATCGTCGTGGCACCCGCCTTGATCGCAGCTTCCACGCAGCGGCAGAGGAACTCGAACTCCGTACGCGTCGCGTCCTCGGCCGACCACTCGACGTCATCGACATGGTTGCGCGCGCGCGTGACGCTGCCGATCACGGCTTCGAGCACCTGATGCGGCTCCATCTGAAGCTTGTGCTTCATGTGGACCGGGCTTGTCGAAATGAACGTGTGGATGCGCGCGCGCTTCGCAGGCTTCAAAGCCTCCGCCGCACGATCGATGTCCTTCACGCCGGCACGCGCGAGGCCGCAGATGACGGCTTTCTTCGCGCGCTTGGCGATTTCGTTCACGGCTTCGAAATCGCCGTTAGACGAAATCGGGAAGCCAGCTTCGATGATGTCGACGCCGAGTTCTTCTAGCATGTCGGCGATCTTCAGTTTCTCGTCGAGGTTCATCGCCGCACCCGGCGATTGCTCGCCGTCGCGCAACGTGGTGTCGAATATCAAAACGCGGTTCGAACTAGGCATGTTTCTATCTCTAAAGCCCGCCGGTGGCGGTTTCGGTCCTTGCCCGGTCTAATCCTTCGCTTCCTCTAAGCACCGACCGCATCGCCTTGGGCTTTGATGCGGGCCGTTGTCGTGCCTAGAGGCAGCTAAGTAGAAGCAGTCCGAGGTCGTTCCGAAGAGACAGCTGAGACGGCGCACGCGCGCACGAACGAGCGCAGAGAGCAAAAGCTCCCGCGACCTCATTCGATTGACGCGCATCGCGCATACTTGTCTTGCCTCACACGGCCAGCGAGCTTTTGCTGGCGTTCACCATACGTTGGTGCCGTTAAGACCCCGTGAAATCCGTAAGCCTAAACCCGCACCGTTATTGGAGAATCAATAGGCCGAATCACAACCGGGGGCAACGACAAACCTCGCGATTTTGCTACATTCTGCGCCGCCTTCGACCCAAAGGACTCAGGTGCCCCACGCGCTCCAAACAGACGGCTTTTCGATCACTGGGCGCGTGCTGGACGCCGTTCAAGTCGACCACCTACGCAGGACCGCAGGCCAAGGAACGTCCTTGAAACGCGGTGGCAGCGCCTACGGCGGGCGCAACCTCCTTGCCCTCCCGGAAGTAAGGAATTTGGCCGCGGAGCGCGCAATACGAGCGCTTATCGACCCCATTGTCGGCTCGACCGCGATACCCGTGCGCGCCCTCTTCTTCGACAAGACGCCGGAGGCCAACTGGCCTGTGCTTTGGCACCAGGACCTGACGGTCGCCGTTGCCGAACGCCACGATCTTGAGGGCTGGGGCCCCTGGTCAATCAAGGCGGGCATCCCCCACGTGGAGCCGCCGCCGAGCCTCCTGGCCGCCATGCTGACGATCCGTCTGCACCTCGACGACTGCCACGCCGACAACGGCCCCTTGCGCGTCATTCCGGGAAGCCACGCGCTGGGGCGCCTAAGCCGCGAACGCATACAAGCCCTCCGTCAGCAGACGAAGGAAGTCACCTGCATCGCCCCCGAAGGCTCGGCCCTGCTGATGCGCCCGCTCCTGCTCCACGCCTCGTCGCCGGCAAATACGCCCGGCCACCGGCGCGTTCTGCATATCGAGTTCGCACGCGAAGACGCGTTGCCCGCCCCACTCAAATGGGCATTCGCTCAGGAACCCGCATCGCCGGACGAAGGCGCCTTGGCGGCAGGAGCCGGATAGACGCTGGTGTAGAGAGCCCAAAACCGTTGCCCGTCGCGGCGCACGAGCCAAGCGCTGCCGAAAATCGAAACGAGCGCCACGGCCACCGTCAGCCACTCGAGTGTCGCAGCCGGCAGCAACTGCAGCGCCACGACGACACAGAGAAAGAGGCTCACCGATACAACGATGACAAGTTCCTTCAGGTCGTGCCTGAGCCACGCGGCGAAGGATTCGCCCACGGGTTTAAGCTCCGGCGAATAGTCTTCGATCGTGACAAAGCGCGCTGCCTGCCAAATCGTAACCGCGCCCATGATCGTGCTCGCCGTGTAGGCGAAGTACCAAAGCTCCCACGGCGCCACGCCATTCGCACGCGGCGACAGACACGCGAAACTGACGAACTGCGCGAGGCCCATGAGCATCAGCGACCACACGTCGCTGACCCCGCCGCGCGGCGTGGCGAGCGGCAGATAGAGCTGCCGCTCGAACGCCAACACCGCGAACACGAAGGCCGCCAGCCACAGCAGCAGCAATATCTGCACGTCGCGTTGCGCGTAAAGGATGTCAATCAGCACGATCGCCGCCAGCGCCAGCACGCCGCTTTGCACGAGGCTCGACGCGATCTGGTACACGACGACATTGTAGTCGCGCAATCGCGCCCGCAGCGTCTCACGGTCGAAGATGTGTGCGCCGGGTTCGTCGGTCACGATTGCGCCGCGACGGGCTTGACCGATCCGGCAGCCTTCTTCGCGCGCGCACGCGCCTCATCGACGTTCTCCGCCCGCGCGAGGGCAACGCCCATGCGCCGTTTCTTGAACGCCTCCGGCTTTCCGAACAGACGCACCTCGCTGCCCGGCACCGACAGCGCAGCCGCGAGGCCCTCGAACGCGATACCTTTGGCTTCCATACCGCCGTAGATCACCGCGCTCGCCCCCGGTACCCGCAGCGACGTGTCCACCGGCAACCCCAAAATCGCCCGCGCGTGCAGCGCGAATTCGCTCTGATGCTGCGACACCAGCGTGACGAGCCCCGTATCGTGCGGTCGCGGACTGACCTCCGAAAACCACACGTCGTCGCCCTTGATAAAGAGTTCGACGCCGAAGATGCCCGCTCCGCCCAGCTTGTCGGTGATCGCCTTCGCCATCGCGCGCGATTTCTCCAGTGCGGCCGTCGTCATCGGCTGCGCCTGCCAGGACTCCACATAGTCGCCGTCAACCTGCACGTGCCCGATCGGCTCGCAGAACGACGTGCCGCCGGCATGGCGGACCGTGAGCAAAGTGATCTCGAAGTCGAACTTGATCTCGCTCTCGACGATGACGCGCGCCTGTTTTACGCGCCCAGCCGCCATCGCATAGTCCCACGCCTTAGCGACTTGGTCGGAGTCCTTGATCTTCGACTGCCCCTTGCCGGACGACGACATCACGGGTTTCACGAAGCACGGATACCCGATCCCGCCGTCGATCGCCTTTTCCAACTCCTCAAGCGACGAGCAGAACGCGTATTTCGACGTCGCCAGCCCGCACTCTTCAGCGGCAAGCCGCCGGATGCGCTCCCGGTTCATCGTGATATGCGCCGCGTTCGCGGTCGGAATGACCCGCGCCAAGCCCTCCGCCTCGATCCGCACCAGCTCGTCCGTCGCAATCGCCTCGATCTCAGGCACGATCAGATGCGGCTGCTCTTTCTCGACCAACGCGCGCACCGCTTTCGCATCCGTCATGTCGATCACATGCGCCCGGTGCGCCACCTGATGCCCCGGCGCGTTCGCATAGCGGTCGACTGCAATCACCTCGACGCCCAGCCGCTGCAGCTCGATCATGACCTCTTTGCCGAGCTCGCCCGCCCCCAGCATCATCACCTTCACGGCCGACGGCGACAGCGGCGTCCCAATGCGCATGGCGTTCACTCCCATTCATCCTCATCGCGAAGAGCGCGGTAATACCCCCACGCCGCCCATGCCGCAAAGCCGAGCGCCGTCACCATCAGCACAATCAGGAACCACTGAACGACGTTCTTGGGGATAGCGAACGCACTCTCGATCCAGGCCAAACCAAGACCCAACGCCCCGCCAGCCACGACCACACCGACCCACTCCGCAACCTGTCGCGCGCGCATTGAGTGCCGGATCAGGATTTGCCGAACTTTGCGAAGGCGAGGCGGTCTTTGTTGTCGCGCATGAGCGCTGTCAAACCCGAAATCGTGGCGAGACCGAGGCCCGTCGGAAGCTCAGCATAGTCATCGTATGTGACTTTCGCGTAAGCCTCGCTGGCAACCTTGTCCCACTTGCCCGACGGCTTCTTGATCTCGACCTGCGCCACAGTCGCCTTCAAAACCATGCGCACAATAGCTTCATTGGGCTTGGTCGGCTTCACGAGGCACACATGCTCGCCCATCAGTTGCCAACCGTTCGCGAGGGCCCAGGCTTGGAGTTCGTCTTTGGTCATGGGAGACAATAACACACAAACATCACGCACCGTAGATACGTTTGAACGCGTCAAACAAAGCCGTTCGATCCGTCGGCCCATCGCGCAGCACCAACGCATCGTCCTGAATAACGACACCAGGCGAAACGCTGCGCGTGAAGATATGCGACGTCGGCACGACCCAGATCGGATCGTCGAGCGTGCCGGCCGCGAAAATCACAAGCTGCGGCGCGCTCAGCGGCTCATGCCACAGCCGAACGCCGCACGCGGCACAGCGCACGATGTCGATCTCATTGCCGGAGTCCGCGCGCTTGCGATACCGCTCAACCGGGCCGTCGAACGAAAACGCCTCGCGCGGCCCCAACACCATCAACAAATTCGTGGCACCGGTCAGCTTCTTGCAATCCATACAGTGGCACGCATTGAGCGCCCAGGGCCGCGCATCAAAACGATAACGCACGGCCCCGCACAAGCACCCACCCTGGTGTGGCGGCGCAGGAAGTGGCGGACGTGTCATGCCTCGCTCCTCAGTAGCCACGCGTTTAGTGCGTTGGAAGTGGAAACTCGGAATCGCGCGGCGGGTCTGTTGACAGGCGCGGCAGCTCACTCTTCCCCAGTGGCCGGAAATCCACGGCATCGAAAGTCGCCAACGTCGTCGCCGTCCCGGCTTCGTACATGATAAGCAGTTTACCGCCACCCACCTGACGAGCCGAAACGATCGCGATGGGCCCACTCATCAAGACGTGTTTCGAGCCGTCGCTCAGCCGGTGCGCGATCAGCGCCACATCGTCGCTCTCATCGACATGACCATCTTTGTTGGTGTCGATCGCATGAACTTCGGTGAGAATTGCCGCAGCTCGCCGGTTGTCCCTATCGTCTCTTAGGGACGCGGGATCGTGAACAACTATGCGCTCAGCGATAATCTGCTGGACGCCGTCGAACAGCCACCGGCCTTTCGCCTGGTTGCCATCGATGAGGAGCAAATTGACGATCTTCGTGTCATAGCTGTACCCGGACTTGAGGCCCCTGGGCCGAGCACCAACGGTGTCGCGCTGAAGCGGGTAGACAACGCTTTCTATTCCGGCAAGTTCGTTGGCACTTTCAAGCGCATACCTAAAATCCGGCGGATCATCTGGCCCCTTCTGCACCAAGTCGGTTTCATCGCGCCGACCCCACTGCCGCGACCAGTCGTTCGCAACCATCTCGACGATCAATGCGAGAACCACAATCGCACCGGTGGCCGCGATTGCAATTGCTATCGCGTTGAACCTCCAAAGCCATCCGAAAAAACCGCTGCTGGGCATCGCCGCCTCCCCGTCCTAGCGACGGTAGAGTACGCCAGAAGACCGCAGCCTGCCATGATCTCGTCACGGGCATTGGGCTCAAGAAAACCGCTCCCACGCCGCCTGGCGCGAGATGCCGAGCGCCTCGCCGATCTGCGCCCAACTGACCTCACGCTTGCGTAGAATGTCGATCTGGTTCTGCAAGATCGCGCGCGCCGCCTCGACGCTCGCCTCCGACGGCGGCAACGCTTCCAAAAGACGCTCGGTCGAAAGGTTCTCCCACCCGGCAAAACCGCTGGTGGGCTTCCCCGCGATCACGAGCACGCATTGATCGATACAAGCGTCGCAAATATGTACGCCCGGCCCGCCAACCAGCTTCGCGACCTCCTTGTCGGTCTTCCGGCAGAACGAGCAATAGAGCTTACGCTTCAGACGCGGCAACATGACAAGATCTCCTTGACGTTTCGTCAAGATAGACCTGACAAAAGAGAGCGTCAAGACAAACCTGACAAGCCTCCAGGCACGGGCAACCCCACCCGCCACCCCAAGAAGACAAAGAAAACTCATCTTGACATGAAAGCAAGCGCTTGCTTTCATATCGGCATGACCAGACCTGCCGCTCGCAGCCAGCCACCACGCACACGCATTCTCGCGCAAGCCGTCGACCTCTTCGCCATCCATGGCTTCGACGCGGTGACGATGCGCCAGCTGGGCGACGCGGTCGGTCTCGACAACAGCAGCCTTTACCGCCACTTCCCGAGCAAGGCGGCGCTCGTGGACGCCGTGCTCGACCACGTAGCGGCGGAGGTCTTCACAACGGCAGCACCGCTGATTGACCCCACGGCGCCTTTGACATTGGCCGCACTGGAGAACATCTGCGCGACAGTCGGAAACTACTTGTTCGACAACCCATCGAGTGCTCGCCTCCTCGTTCACTGGATCATGTCGACCGGCGGTGAGGGCGGCACGTTCAGAGTTGCCGTCCCAGCGACGGACAAATCCCGCCCGGGCGGCAAGTTCCTCGCCGCCTTGCGCGACCGCCTCGACGATGCCGTGAAGCACGGCCGCATCCGCAAGCACGCGGCGCCGGACGCGCTCGTCATCGCGCTTGCCGCCACGATCGTTCGCCCGGCGACGTACGGCTACCTGCTCAAGTCGCTGGAGCCCAACCGCCGCCGCGAAACCGCACGCGCCGCCTGGGAACAGGAACTACGCGCAGCCATCCGCGGAGCCTTCGCACCATGATCCACGCCCCCGTCGCCGAAGTCGAACGCGCCGACGTGCTCGACGCCCTTAGAGCCTTCGCCCTGCTCGGCATCTTCATCTCGCACGTCCCAGGCTTCTCCGGATTCGAGTTCATGACAGCCGCCGGACAAGCCGCCCTCGACCGCTTCGGCGCAAACGCGTGGCTCGACGCCGCGCTGCAGTTCTTCATCGACGGAAAGTTCTTCTCGCTGTTTTCGCTCCTCTTCGGCATCGGCTTCGCCGTTCAGATCGAGAGCGCGATACGTGCCGGCCGCAACTTCACGCGCCACTTCTCGCGTCGCCTCGCGATCCTGTTCGCGATCGGCGTGGCGCACGCGCTGTTTTGGTACGGCGACATCTTGAAGGACTATGCACTGATCGGCCTCCTCCTGCTCGCCACCGCCCGCTGGACGCCGAAATCGACCGCCGTTGCGGCCGCCGCCGCACTCCTGCTGCGCGCATTCTGGCCGCTGATCGTCTGGATGCTGGTTGCGCAAACGGCACCGCTTGAAGCAGGCGCGAACCCCAAGGGCGATTTCTTCGCCCTCACTGAGACCTTCGCCGGCACCGATCCAGCCGCCATCTTCGCCGCCAACCTAGAGCTTCTCCGCTTCAAGGCGCTGCAGATGCTCTACGAAGGCAAGGCGATCTCGATCCTTGCCATGTTCCTTTTGGGCGCCTACATCGGCAAACGCCGCCTCTACCGCGACCTTGCGTTGCACGAGCCGCTCTTGCGCACAGTGTTTGCAGTCAGCGCCCCCATCGGCATCATCGGCAACGCACTGCTCATTCCGATCGGCGCCACGACGCCCAACTATCCGCCGTCGCCGATGTGGGTTCTTCAGCACATGGTGTTCGCCGTCGCCGTCCCCGCGATGACGCTCGCTTACGCCAGCGGCTTTGCTCTCCTCTGGACACGTCGCGCCGGCAAGTTCCTACGCGCCCTCGCCCCCGCAGGCCGCATGGCCCTCACGACATACGTCAGCCAATCTCTCATCGGCGTTGCCGTGTTCTACGGGATCGGTTTGAACTGGCACGGCACGCTCGGCCTCGCCGATTGCATCACCTTCGCCCTCGCCGTGTTCGCGCTCCAATGCGCGGCGAGCGCCTTCTGGTTCAGCCTCTTCCGCTTCGGCCCGCTCGAGTGGCTATGGCGCCGGGCCACTTACGGCACACCGCTTCCGATGCTCAGACGCACTTTAGCCGTTGCGTAACGGCCGCGCACACGGCGAGCTGACGAGGCCTAGTTCTTCGACTGATCCACGAGCTTGTTCTTCGCGATCCACGGCATCATCGCGCGCAGCTTCGCCCCCACATCCTCGATCGGATGCTGGCTAAGGTTCGCGCGCGTCGCCTTGAAGCTCGCCTGCCCCGCCTTGTTCTCGAGCACCCAATCGCGCGCAAACTTGCCCGATTGAATGTCGGCGAGCACGCGCTTCATCTCGGCCTTCGTCTCTGCTGTGATGATGCGCGGTCCCGTGACGTACTCGCCGTACTCCGCAGTATTCGAGATCGAGTAGTTCATGTTAGCGATCCCGCCCTCATAGATCAGGTCGACGATCAGCTTCACCTCGTGCAGGCATTCGAAGTAGGCCATCTCCGGCGCATAGCCGGCCTCGACCAGCGTCTCGAAGCCCGCACGGATCAGCTCCACCAACCCGCCACACAGCACGACCTGCTCGCCGAACAGATCCGTCTCGCACTCCTCGCGAAAATTCGTCTCGATGATGCCGGCCCGTCCGCCGCCGATCGCGCTCGCGTACGAAAGCCCGATCTCCTTTGCATTCTTGCTTGCGTCTTGATGCACGGCGATGAGACACGGCACGCCGCCACCCTTCTGGTACTCCGAGCGCACGGTGTGCCCGGGCCCCTTCGGTGCCACCATCAGGATGTCGAGATCGGCGCGGGGTTCGATCAAGCGGAAGTGGACGTTGAAGCCGTGCGCGAACAACAGCGCCGCGCCTTGCTTCATGTTCGCATGCAGCGCCTGCCGGTAGATGTCGGCTTGCAGCTCGTCGGGCGTGACCATCATCATCGCATCCGCCCATTTTGCGGCGTCTGCGACATCCATCACTTTGAAGCCTTGCGCCTCGGCTTTTTTCGCGGACGCGCCTGGGCGAAGCGCGGCCACCACGTCTTTCGCACCGGAATCGCGCAAGTTCAAAGCGTGCGCGTGCCCCTGGCTGCCGAAGCCGATGACCGCGATTTTCTTGCCCTTGATCAGGTTCGCGTCGGCGTCCCGGTCGTAATAAACGCGCATCGTTCGAAGTTCCTTCAGTTGGTTATCGCGTGACAGCGCTCACTTGTGAAAACCGGGACTGCCCCCGATCTTCGTGCCTATCAAGACCGCGCGGCGCATTATCGCAAGACGCGGTCTGATGCGAGAGAGAACGCCAATGAAACGGAAGCAGCGTCAAACCGCCCACCGAACAAAAGTGATCACCCGCATCGGGCCGTAACCGGCCGCGAAAAGCGGGGAGGAGAGCGGCGCGGGAGGGTCCACGACTTCCGCGCCGTATCATTTTGCAGTCCGGCATCACATTGCCTCCGCACCGCGGCTGATGGCGACGACTCCGGTACGCGAGACTTCCACGAGCCCCAGCGGCTTCATCAAATCGACGAACGCATCGATCTTCTGCTGCGAGCCGGTCAGCTCGAACACGAAGCTCGAATGTGTCGTGTCCAGGATGCGGGCACGGAACACTTCCGACAACCGCATCGCCTCGACTCGCTTCTCGCCCGCTCCCGCGACCTTGATCAGCGCCATTTCGCGCTCGATCCCCGGCGTCTCCGTGCTCAGGTCGACGACCTTGTGCACGGGCACCAGCCGTTCCAGCTGATGGCGGATCTGTTCCAGAACTTCGGGCGTGCCTGAGGTCACGATCGTGATACGCGACGTATGGTCGAGGTGATCGACCTCCGCCACGGTCAAGCTCTCGATGTTGTAGCCGCGTCCGGAGAAGAGCCCGATCACGCGCGCCAAAACCCCGGCCTCGTTGTCGACCAAGACCGACAGCGTCGTGCGAATCTCTTTCGCTTTTGTGTCGACCAGAAAATAGGCTGAACCCGGTTGCTTCGACATCACACCATCACCTTGCCGGCCTCGGTCACCGCCGGATCGTTCGCCGCGTCGCCCAAGATCATCTCGTTGTGCGCCGCCCCCGACGGGATCATCGGAAAGCAGTTTTCGTTTTGATCGACGACGCAATCGAACAACACCGGCCGGTTCACCGAAATCATGTCCTTGATCTTGTCGTCAAGCTCGTCCGGCTTTGTTGCCCGGATGCCGACCGCGCCGTAGGCCTCGGCCAGCTTTACGAAGTCCGGCAACGCCTCCGAATAGGAATGCGAATATCGACCGCCGTGCAACAGCTGCTGCCACTGCCGGACCATGCCCATGTACCTATTGTTCAAGATGAAAATCTTGATTGGCAGATCGAACTGCACCGCGGTCGAAATCTCCTGCATCGTCATCTGCACGCTGGCCTCACCCGCGATATCGATGACGAGCGAGCCCGGATGCGCGACCTGGATGCCGACCGCCGCCGGCAACCCATAACCCATCGTGCCTAAACCGCCCGACGTCATCCACCGCTTCGGCTCCTCGAACCGGTAAAACTGCGCCGCCCACATCTGATGCTGACCGACCTCGGTCGAGATGTAGGTGTCGCGCCCCTTGGTCAGTTCATAGAGCCGTTCGATCGCATATTGCGGCTTGATCACATCAGTTGATTGTTTGTAGGCGAGACAATTGCGCGCCCGCCAGCCGTCGATCTGCATGTTCCACGCACTCAGCGCACTGCGATCGGGCTTCAACTGTTTCGCCTTCCAAAGCCGGATCATATCTTCGAGCACGAACGCGCAATCGCCGACGATCCCAACATCGGCGCGCACGTTCTTGTTGATCGACGACGGATCGATGTCGACGTGAATTTTCTTCGAGTTCGGCGAGAACGCGTCGAGACGCCCGGTCACGCGGTCGTCGAAGCGCGAGCCGATTGCGATCATCAGATCGCATCCGTGCATCGCGAGATTGGCCTCGTACGTGCCGTGCATGCCCAGCATGCCTAACCACTGTTTGTCAGATGCCGGATAAGCACCAAGACCCATCAGCGTCGACGTGATCGGATACCCCGTCGTCCGCACGAACTCGCGCAACAACTGCGTCGCCAACGGTCCGGAGTTGATCACCCCGCCGCCCGTATAAAACACCGGCCGCTTCGCCGCCGCGATCATCTCGACCGCCTGCTCGATCTTCTTGAGATCGCCCTTCACGCGCGGCTGATACGTCTTGTGCTTGATGTTCGACGGCCCGACGTAGGGCGCGCGCTTGAATTGCACGTCTTTCGGAATATCGATAACGACCGGCCCCGGCCTGCCCGTCGTGGCGATGTAGAATGCTTCATGCATGATGCGCGGCAGATCGCGCACGTCGCGCACGAGCCAGTTGTGCTTCGTGCAGGGCCGCGTGATGCCGACAGTATCGGCTTCCTGAAACGCGTCCATGCCGATCAGATGCGTCGGCACTTGGCCCGTGATGCAGACGAGCGGAATGGAATCCATCAACGCGTCGGTCAAGCCGGTGACCGCGTTCGTCGCCCCCGGCCCCGACGTCACCAGCACAACGCCGGGCTTTCCCGTCGAGCGCGCATAACCTTCGGCCGCGTGCGTGGCACCCTGCTCGTGGCGCACCAAAATGTGCTCGATGCCCTCGTCCTGAAACAGCGCGTCATAGATCGGCAGCACTGCACCGCCCGGGTAGCCGAAAATGTGCCTGACGCCGTGATCCTTGAGCGCACGGATCACGATCTCGGCGCCAGTCGGGTCTTGTGGTCCACTCATCGTCTCAACTCGCAAAGCTCAATCGGCCAAAAGAAAAGGCCCCGTCGGGGCCCTCGGACACGCCGCCTTACCACGACCTTTGTCAGGTCCTGGGTTCAGCGGCGCAACGAATTACAAGCACAAAATTCCGCATCTGGTCACTTTCCAGCAATAATATTACGAAACCTCTAACCGATCATGCTGCACCGCGTCAAGGGGCGCCTACTCCAACATTTCGGCAATAACAGGCGCGGCTTCGTCAACGCTGCTGCGCTCGATCACGTTCCAATCCGGCATCTGATGCCGGAACCACGTCATCTGCCGCTTCGCGTATTGGCGGGTTTGTATAATCGCTTGCTCGACGGCTTGGTCGAGCGTTATGCGGCCGTCCAGATGCGCCAGTAATGACGGCACGCCGAGCGCGCGCGCAGCCGGTAGATCACTGCCAATACCGCGCAGCGAACGCACTTCGTCCAGCGCGCCCTGCTCCATCATCAGATGAAACCGCCGGCCGATCCGCTCGATCAGCCAATCGCGGTTCGGCTTCAGCACGAAGCGCGCGAGATCGCCGGTGAGTACGGGCTCGCCCTTCAGCGCCTGCCATTCGGCGAGCGACTGCCCCGTCGCCTCGATCACTTCCCATGCGCGCACAAGCCGTTGACTGTCACCCGTATTGAGCCGCGCACCCATCTCCGGATCGCGCGCCGCGAGCGCCGCGTGGAACGCTTCATTCCCGAGCTCCGCCAGTTTCTGCCGCGCCTCGACGCGGATCGACGCATGAATCTCCGGAATCGGCGACAGTCCGTTCAGCAGGGCAGCAAAGTAGAGCCCCGTGCCACCGGTGACGATCGGGATCAAGCCTTTCGTCCGCGCGTCGTCCAGTGCCTCTTGCGCGGCCACCAGCCAGCGGCCGACGGAGAACGGCTCGAACGCGCTGACGAAGCCATAGAGGTAATGCGGCGGCTCGGCCTCTTCCGCCGCATCCGGCCGCGCCGACAGCACGCGCAGCTCGCGATAGACCTGCATTGCATCCGCGTTGATCACCGCGCCGCCATACTCGCGCGCGAGCTTCAGCGCCAACGCCGACTTGCCGCTGGCGGTGGGCCCTGCAATAAGAACGGCATCCGGTCCGGCCACTCGAACCTCTCAAAACACCCATGAATCATACGCTGGTTTTGACCGCCGCGCTTGGGGAGTTGCATGACGATGCCGTGACGGTCGCCGCCAAGGTGCTCGACGGAACGCCGCACTGGCTATCGCCCGGAACCGCCTGCGATTTCCCCGTCATCGAACCGGCCGTCGTCGCAAGCGTTCGCACGGCGCTTGCCGGTCACAACGTCGACGCCAACGTCGTCCCGAACACCTACCGCCGGAAACGGCTGCTGATCGCGGATATGGACTCGACAATCATCGGCTGCGAGTGCATCGACGAAATCGCGGACTACGCCGGCGTCAAACCGCAAATCGCCGCCATCACCGAACGCGCCATGCGCGGCGAGATCCCATTCGAAAGCGCGTTGCGGGAGCGGGTCGCGCTTCTCAAAGGGCTACCCGAGAAGACGCTCGCCCGCGTGTACGCCGAGCGTGTCCGCCTGAACGACGGCGCGCGCATTCTGGTGCGCACAATGAGCGAAGCGGGCGCAAAGACGGCGCTCGTCTCCGGCGGCTTCACGTTCTTCACGTCGCGCGTTGCCGATGCGGCGGGGTTCGCGACAAATAAAGCCAATGAACTCGACATCGAAGACGGCAAGCTGTCGGGCACGGTGCGCGAGCCGATCCTGGGGCGGGAGGCGAAGCTGCGGTCGCTTGTCGCGCTCGCGCACGAGGGCGGCATCGACATCAAAGAGACGCTCGCCATCGGCGACGGCGCGAACGACCTCGGCATGATCACGGCGGCGGGCCTCGGCATCGCCTACCGCGCGAAGCCGGTCGTCGCCGAAGTGGCGCACGCGCGCCTCGACCACAGCGACTTGAGCGCCGCGCTGTACTTACAGGGATATCGGGAAACCGAATTGGTGCTCGACTAACGCCGCCGCATCCGTATTGGCTCCTCGATTGTAGCCAAAAGAAACAGTCTGGCAAGCGTCTTTCGTTGGTACTAAGTGGATGTCCCTTTCCAACCAACGGGGACATGACAAACATGCGCGCAGCAGGCTTCGACTTCGGCACCTCCAACTCGGCGATCGGCATCGTCAAAGGCAACGGCATCATCCTCGCGCCCGTCGAAAATGGCGCGGCGATGATCCCGTCCGCCGTTTTTTTCGACTTCGCCGACGGCGACAAACCACTCTACGGCCGCAATGCCGTCGATGCCTACGTGAACGGCAATGACGGCCGGCTGATGCGCGGTCTCAAGACGATCCTTTCGACATCGCTCATCGACGAACGCACAGCGCTCTCGAAGCGGTCGATCAAACTGACCGATGTCATCGCGATGTTTTCCCGCCACTTGAAAGCGAAAGCCGAAGAGGCCGCGGGCGGGCCGCTTGACGCCGTCGTCCACGGCCGCCCGGTGCGCTTCGTCGAAGGCGACGATGTGGCGGACGCGCGCGCCGAAACGCGGCTCGCCGAACTGGCAAGGCAAGCCGGCTACAACGAGGTCTCGTTCGTGTACGAGCCGGTCGCGGCCGCCGCGCAGTACGAACTGACCGCGTCGCGCGAAGAAACGATCCTGGTCGCCGATATCGGTGGCGGCACCTCCGACTTCTCGATCGTGCGCATCGGACCCGATCGCCGCCGCAGCGCCGATCGCAAAAGCGACATCTTGGCAAACACCGGAGTGCGCGTCGGCGGCACCGACTTCGACCGCAATTTGAGTATGCAGACCGTCATGCCGGAGATCGGCCTCGGCACCGAATTGATCGACAAACAGCTGCCGATGCCGCGCTCCATCTTTGCCGACCTAGCCTGGTGGCCGACGATCAACCTTTGCTACACGCCGAAGATTGTCCGCGAGGCGCAAGAGGTGCACCGCCTTGCCGTCGAGCCGCAAAAGACCGCGCGCTTGCTCACAGTGCTGACGAAGCACCTCGGTCACCGCATCGCGTTCGGCGTAGAACAAGCGAAGATCGACCTGACGGACGGCGAACGGACAGCCATCGCGCTAGCGTTCGTCGAGGCAGGCCTTGAAGCGCCGGCAACGCGCGAAAAATTCGACAACGCGATTGCCGCCGAACTCATGCGCTTGCGGCTTGCAGTATGGAACTGCCTCGCGCTCGCCGATCTGCAGACGGTCGACACCGTCTTTATGACCGGCGGCTCAAGCTTGGTCCCCGCGGTCGAAGCCGTTCTGCGCGACGAACTTCCCGGCGCGCAGATCAAGCGGGGCGACGACTTCCTTTCCGTCGCGCTGGGCCTCACGCTGGAGGCCCAGGCGCGCTACGGCTGAGTTAGTCGCAGATCAACTCGCCCCATTCGCTGCGCTTGTCGCGCTTGCGGCAAGCTTCGGATGGCTCGATCCATTGCCCGTCGGGGCTCCAGTTGTTCTTGCCGCGCTGGGATGCATTGTAGAGGTCCGTTTCGCACTTCTTCGAATTGACGGGGCCCGCGACGTCCGGCCGGAAGCCGAAGAAATTGCACTCGATGATCGGCCACCACATCTCGCTCCGCGAGTTCAACACGTGCTTGCGCAAATAGTCCGGCGCGCGCGCCCACCATTCGGGCAGCGTCTTGCGGAAGGACGTCGGCAACCGATCGGCCGACAAGGCAATGAATTGCGCATCCGAATACGGCGGCCCGTTGTCCGGCACTGCCGCCGGCGCGTCCTTGACGATTTGCAGCGACAGCGCAGCCGCCAAAACTAGCATCGATATGAAGCGCAGCATCATTCCTCCAAAGACCCAAGCCCTAAGGCAACACTAGCCGATGTCCGGCTGAGCCCGCTAGACTGCCGGGACACCGCAATTTCAACAGGACTTGGGAAACCTCAATGACCATCCGCACCCCGATCTGCGACCTCCTCGGCATCCAACACCCGATCCTGCTCGCCGGCATGGGCGGCGTCTCCTACGCTGAAGTTTGCGCCGCCGTGTCGGAAGCGGGCGGCTTCGGCACGCTCGGCATGGCGGGCCGCAGCCCCGACGAAATCCGAACCCAGATGCGCCGCGTGCGCCAGCTCACGAAGAAACCGTTCGGCGTCGACCTTCTGGCCGCCGTTCCGGAATCGCTGGAACGCACCGCCGACATCATCATCGAAGAGGGCGCCGCCGCGTTCATCTCCGGCCTCGGCGTGCCGCCGCGCCACCTCGTCGATCGCTTCCACGCCGCGGGCCTGAAAGTGATGAACGTCTGCGGCACAGTTCGCCACGCGAAGGCAGGCGAAGACGGCGGCCTCGATGCCGTCGTCGCCCAAGGCACGGAGGCCGGCGGCCACACCGGCAAGATCGCGGGCCTCGCTCTCATCCCGCAAGTCGTCGACGCGGTGAAAGTGCCCGTCGTCGCCGCAGGCTCCATCGTCGATGGCCGCGGTCTTGCCGCAGCGCTCGCCCTCGGCGCGCAAGGCGTGTGGGTCGGCACCCGCTTCATCGCCTCGACCGAAGCCCACGCGGGCGACATGTACAAACAAGTCGTGGTCGATGCGACCGACGAGGACACGATCGTCACCAAGGCCTATTCCGGCAAGCCGATGCGCGTCTTCAAGAACGACTACGTCGCCGATTGGGAGCGCCGCCCCGGCGACATCAAACCGTTCCCGATGCAAGCCATGATCTCGCACCAAGCGGGCGTAATGGGCGGCATCGGTGGCCAAGTCGAAGGGCTGCAACGCGACCGCTCGGCCTTCGCCATCGGCCAAGGCGCCGGCGCGATCCACGAGATCCTGCCCTGCGCCGAAATCGTGAAGCGCATGATCGGCGAAGCGGAACAGATCATCGCCCGCATGAATCGCCTGACCCGCGCCTCGTAGGCTTTCCGCGGTTTCGCGGGGGCCAGGGGGATACCAGGTCAGAGTTTTCAACAAACAACCCCATGTACCCGAGAGTTAGGCGGCAAAGGCGCAAACTGGAGTGCCTCCCAAATGCTTGCTTGGCGGCACGTCCCAGCCGCGTGCGGCAGGACCGCCCGGGAAGACACGTGCGCCAAGACACATCGCATGGACGAACAATATAAGATAAAACGATTGAAAAGTCAGCGAGCGATCTGCCGCTGACAGCCCGTCGCACCCCGGCGGTTCAGCGAACCGTCTCCTTCTCCTTGGGCATCGAAACGCGGCGGGTCTTCTTCTCGGCCTTCGGCTTGGGCAGAAGCCGGAAGCGCGTTTGACACCACGCGAAATCGACGCCGACATCCAAGAGAGCATCGGACCGTCCGCAGGGGCAGACCCATTCCATGATCGCGATGACACGGTAGGTCTCGCCGGCGACCAGCGGCACCGGCTGCCCCGTCGCATGATTGGGCGCGGCATTGACGCAAAGTACCAGATCGCCAGGGCCGACCGCGTCGCTCATGAACCTACATCCATTGCCTTGAGGGGAAGAGTAGAGCTTAAAACGCAAGCGGCAAGGTCTGGTTTGCAGCCAATACGCTATTTCGCGGTTCACCCCCGCGCTCCCAAAGCTGCGATTGAATCCAGACAGATAATCACCGTCTGTGCTTTCCGCACGCCACTTCTTTGCTTGGTATCGCGCAATACTGTCCTTGCAAGCCGGGGGGCTTGGTTTGGGGTTGCATAAGGCGTGGGGGCGTCGCATGCGGTGGTATCGCAAAGCACAAATTGCGTTGTTTGGGGTGTTTGCGGTCGTCTTGCTGACGCTCGCGTGGGGTGTGTTGCCCGTGACGGAGTTGAGCGTCGGAGGCAAAACGGCGTTTGTATTCGACCGCGTGATCTATACGGCGGTAGCCCTGGTGCTTGCAGGCCTACTTGCGGCGGCCGCAGGCGGCGAGAGCGACTTCAACGAAGCGCTGCGCAGCAAAGGAATCGCCTCGGTCGAAAGCTTCGATGCGAACAAAGCGTTGATCTATTGGATGCGGATCGGCGCCATCGCGTTTCTGCTCGCGCCCTTCGTGTTGCTCGCAGTTGAGAGCGAAGGGCACCTGACGCCGCTTACCGATTTGTACGCGCTGCTGGGCCTCACCGGAAATAGCCAGAGTGCCAGCGTCTTTGCGTTGCTTTACAACTCCGTCTACGGATTGTGCGTCACGCTACTAGCGATCGACTTTTTTCTGACCCCGCTAACGGCGCAAATCATGCGCACCGAAACGTCGTTCGCGACGAAAGACAAGCTCGCCAACTACGCTGCCGATATCTGCAGCCGCTTCCTCGGCGCGATAAAAACGATTGGCGATCAAAACGTGCCGGAACTGCGAGGCGCGTCGCAAGTGTGGACGACGCTCACCGCCTTTACCACCGAAGTCGACACGGCCAAGCAATCCGTCACCATCGCCGCAGCTTTCAACACCGAAGAAAAGCAGGCCATCGTCGCGCGCCTAACCGCGGTGCAAGACGCGATGGCGGAACTCATCGAATTTCCGAAGTTCCTAAGAGGATTCGACCCGTCGAACGCGAGGAGCGGCATAAAGCAGTTCAAGCGTGTGGCGAACGACGACATGGGCAGCGCGCTGAACGAACTCCTCGGCAACCTATCGGCCGTGTACGGCGACTGCAAATTGGAGCAACCGCTTCTCACGACGCAAACGTTGGGCAAACTAACCAAGAACATCGAACAAAGCTGGACACGTATCTGCAGCGACGCACGCGCGCATTACAAATTGCCGGCCGTGGCGGCGCCGCGACCCGAGCTAGCCGACGCCGCGGAGTAGCCATGTGTGACCCACAGTACAATACAGGGACGGCATACATATTCACCGCAGACTGGGAAATAGGCAAGATGCCCCTGCTTTACTGGATCGCGCCAACTTGGCCTGGCGCACAGGTAAGCTGTCCCCGCTCTACACCTCGTCGCTCTACACCTCGTCAATGGGTCCGTGTTACGGGGACACGTCTCGTGCCATGAACATCCATCGATGTCCCTCAAGATCTTCAACTCGATATCGTCGCGCTGGTGGCCCATCCTCCGGTTCAGACAAGATAGTGGCACCTGCGGCCTTAACTCGAGCATAGTGCTCATCGACGTCCTCAACGTAGACGAGAACACCATCAATGATCCATGGCAGAGCGGACCATGAAGCGGCAATCTCGCAGTTGCCGCGATGTCGCTTGGGGCCTTCATATTCCGGTGACGGACTGGCCAGCATGATTACTCCATCCCCAATCGACATTTCTCCGTGAGAAAGCCTCCCATCGGAAGATGCGAAGCGAGCTGTCTCCGTGAATCCAAACACTTCGGCCAGCCACTCTAAGGCGGCAATGCCGTCCTCATAGGTCAGGAACGGAACCACGTCTGGCATCTTGTTCTCCTTTCGCCGTGCCACAAAGGTTTCGAACACCAAACACGCACGATGGCACTGTCAAAGCCGGCCGTGCCGCCTGGCTCAGCCATTCAACCCACGCATCTTGAGCCACTCCTCCCGCAGCAACGCGTAGTACACGCTGTCGAGGTACGCACCGGCCAGCAAAAACGACTCCCGCGCCACGCCTTCTGCGACGAAGCCGCACTTCTCCGCGACCCGGATCGACGCGTGATTGCGCGGGTCGATCTCCAGCCAAATCCGGTGCAGGTTCAACGTCCCAAAGCCGTGGTCGAGCGCGGCGCCGATCGCCTCGCTCACATACCCTTGGCCCCACAGCGCCTTGTCCAGAATGTAACCGAGCCCCGCCATCCTATCCTGATGGCGGTAGAAATTGACGACACCCACCGTCCGCCCGTCGCGCGTGATCGCAAACGAAGATTGCGGCGCGTTCTGCGGCGGCAGGTTGCTCGCGATGATATCTTGCATTTGCGCCAGCGTCTCAATCGGCCCGAACGCCCAATAGCGCAACGTCTCATCGTCGCGAAACAGCGGCAGCAGCGCCTGCGCATCCGACCGCCGCATCGGCCGCAACACCAAACGTTCCGTCTTGAGCACGGGCCCATCCGCTTCGACCGGCGTCGCGGGGCCTTTCAATTCGACGGTCGTGCCGAACGGATCGCGGATGTAGATCGACGGCCCGTCGCCTTGCGCCCCGTAGCGAATGCCCTTCTCGCCGATCTCGACGCCGTGCCCCGTCAGATAAGCCTCGATCGCAGCCTCGTCGAACGGCTCGATCCGGATGCAGATGTGATCGACGTTGACCGCATCCGGCGTGAACGCCTTCGCGCCCGCGGCCTTCAGCCAATCGCCGTTCAGATCGACGAGATCGATGATCGATGCGCCAACGCGCAGCTGCACCATGCCGATGCGCTCCAGCTTGCGTTCGACCACCGCCCCCAAAACGTCGCGATAGAACGCAAGCGCCACCCCCATGTCGGGCACGCGCAGCACGACATGATCGAGGGCCGCTAGCTTGAACGGCGCGGCGGTCACCCGAAAACGCGCTGCCACACGGAATAGACGAGCAGCGTCGCGCCGGTGAGGAAAATGAACGCACCTGAAGCCTGGTTCATACGCTTCAGTGTGCCCTGCTCGATCGACTGATGCCAGTAGCTGGTGACCGCCGTGACCACGAACCACCACAGCACGGAGCCCGCAAACGCCGACAAAACCATGATGAACGTCGCGAACGAACTCACGTGATAGTCCACGACCTCGCGGAACGCGCCGAACATGGTGGCAAAGCCCACCATCGTTGCGGGGTTCGTGATCGTGAGCGCAAACGTCGCCGCAAACCCGCCGGCCAAATTGCCGACGGAGCCCGTCTGCATGCTGCCGTCGGGGTTACGCAACATCTCGGGCGGCGTCGCATAGATGAACACGCGCGCGCCGTAGAACATCAAGATCGCGGCACTGGCCAACTGCAGCGGCGCACCCATTTCCTGAACCGCGTCGAACACCCATTTCACGCCGAAGCCGGCCACCACCGCAAACACGCCGTCGCCGATCGCGGCACCCAGCCCCGCCAAGAATCCGTTCAACTGGCCGTATGACAATGTGCGCCGTATGCAGATGATGTTCGCAGGCCCGATCGGCGCGGCGGCGATGATGCCGACCACGATCCCGCCGCCGACCAACAACAGCCAGTCAATTCCACTATCCACTGGCGCCGGCCCCCGGGCTCGAAAAAGCGCGCGATCATAGCGACTTCGGCTTGGCCCCGAAATCGCAATCGCAAGCGGGACAAGGTGGCCGACGCTGGTTAATAAGTCCTAACGCTGCACATCCACCACAACGCGGCCCTTGACCTGGCCCTTCAGAATCTGCGGCCCAAGCTTCAGCACGTCTTCCAAAGGCACGGTCGCAATGCCGCCCGCCAGTTTCTTCAAATCGAGATCGCGCGCGAGGCGTTCCCACGCTTTCACCCGCCGCGGCATCGGACAATTGACGGACTCGATCCCAGCCAGCGTCACCCCGCGCAGGATAAATGGTGCAACCGACCCCGGCAGGTCCATCCCTTGCGCCAAGCCGCACGCGGCAACAGCGCCGCCATAGCTCGTGCCGCCAAGCACGTTCGCCAGCGTCTTCGATCCGACGGAATCGACAGCGCCTGCCCAGCGCTCTTTCGCGAGCGGACGCACGTCGCCGCTAAGTTCCGCGCGGTCGATCACCTCGCTCGCGCCAAGGCCGCGCAGATACTCCGCCTCGCTGACGCGCCCGGTGGACGCAACGACCCGAAATCCAAGCTTGGCGAGCAAAGCGATCGCAACGCTGCCCACGCCACCCGCCGCACCGGTGACCAGCACCGCGCCTTTCGCAGGCGTCAGCCCCAAATCCTCAAGCGCCATCACCGACAACATCGCCGTGTAGCCGGCCGTGCCGATCGCCATCGTATCGGCCGGCGTGAACGCGCGCGGCACATGCACCAGCCAGCCGCCTTTTACGTGCGCGCGCGTGCAGTAGCCGCCGTTGTGCGTCTCGCCCATGCCCCAGCCGTTCGCAACCACAGCATCGCCGGGCTTGAACCGCGCGTCCGCCGACGTCAGCACATGCCCCGCGAAGTCGATGCCGGCAACGAGCGGAAACTTGCGCACGACGGGCGCCGCGCCGGTGACGGCAAGCCCGTCCTTGTAGTTCAGCGTCGAGTGCGTCACGGCGACGGTGACCTCACCCTCACCCAGATCGCGCTCTGCGATCTCCGACAGCTGCGCCGTCTGACCGGCTTCAGTTTTGGTTACCAAGATGCATCGAAATTGTGCAGACATTGCTCGATCTTTCATTGGCACTCGAACATGGTGAGCGCCAGCAAGGGGTGAAGTGTTGCGAACGCACCGCAATTCGCCTCGAACGTCAAGCGTCCCGCAATGAAACGCTCGACGGTTGCAAAAACAGAAGCCACGATAAGTTTACGGATTGCGTTGAGACTTCAAGGGGTGTGACGCCGATCCTAAGGGAAGAGCCTTCGCGTTTTGGCGTACTCAATCGCGGGAGTTTTGACGTGGCCCAGTTGAATTTGATGTTGAAAGGCTACCGCCTGACGACGGCGGAAATTCTCTACCACATGCCCGACCATCCGAAGTTGCTGCAGAGCTTCGTCTGGCAGGAACTGGACATCGCACCGAAGTTTCCGGTGCTGTCGAAGTTCCTGACCTTCTGGGAAAGCACCCTCGATGGCCGCCTGCACTCTGTTCGCGTAGGCACCTGCGGGATCCTCTGCCCCCTCGACATCCGCCACGTCGGCCACGAGATCAGCATTCACTAAGGTCAACGCGCGAGGCGACGCTCCGGCCCCTCGAATTGGCTTGCCATGCGCGTAGAGGCGCAAGAAAAACTGTTGCGCGCGTTGACCGTTCACCAGCGCGCCCAACGGGGATAGTCCACATGCAGTTTGACGAGGTTGTGCTTGGGCGGCGGAGTACGCGCGGCTTCAAGAAGATTCCGGTTCCAAAATCGCTCATCGAGGAAGTCGTCGGCCTGGCGATCCGAGCGCCCTCTTCCCTCAACACCCAGCCATGGAACTTCTACGTCGTCACTGGGGAACCTCTCGACAAGATCCGCAAAGGCAACACCGAGCGCAACCTCGCCGGCGTGCCCGCATCGCGCGAAATTCGCGCGCACGGCGCCTACGAAGGCATCCATCGCGAACGGCAAATCGAAATCGCCAAACAACTCTTCGCCGTCATGGGAATCGAGCGTCACGATCAAGTGGCGCGGCAAGATTGGGTCCTGCGCGGATTCCGTCAATTCGATGCGCCGGTCTCGGTTGTCGTGACCTACGACCGGTCGATTCACGGTGGCGACATCGGGCCTTTCGATTGCGGCGGTGTCACGAACGCGCTTGTAAACGCCGCCTGGTCGCGCGGCCTCGGCTGCGTGATCAACAGCCAAGGTATTATGCAGTCGCCGGTCGTGCGCGAGCACGCGGGCATTCCCGACGACCAAGTCATCATGATCTGCGTCGCGATGGGCTTCCCGGACGATCAGTTCCCAGCCAACGCCGTCGTGTCGAAGCGCAAGACCGTCGACGAAGCCGCCGTGTTTGTTGGCTTCGACTGATTGCTCAGGCAGGCTGAACCGTCTCCAAAAACTTCAGCGGCTCGCCCCGCGCAACGCCGTTGAGCGCGCCGTCCCACATCACCGTTTCGCCGCGCAGGATCGTGGCCACCGGCCAGCCCGTCACCGTCACGCCGTCGAACGGCGTCCAGCCGCAGCGGCTCGCGATCCACTTGTTCTCGATCGTCCGCTTGGCCTTCAGATCGACGATCGTGAAGTCCGCATCGAACCCGACCGCGATCCGCCCCTTCGCCTGAAGCCCGAAGATGCGCTGCGGTCCATGTGCGGTCAGATCCACGAAGCGTTCGAGCGAAAGCCGCCCCGCGTTCACGTGATCAAGCATGATCGGCACCAAGGTCTGCACACCCGTCATGCCGGACGGCGTATCGGGATAGCCTTTGTCCTTTTCCTCGCGCGTATGCGGCGCGTGATCGGAGCCCAGCACGTCGATGACGCCCTCGCGCACACCGTTCCAAATCGTCTCCCAATGCGACTTGTCGCGCACCGGCGGGTTCATCTGCGCATAGGTGCCAAGCCGCTCGTAACACTCCGGCGCGATCAGCGTCAGATGGTTCGGCGTCGTCTCGGCGGTCGCGATGTCCTTATGCGCGCGCAGATAAACGATCTCATCACCGGTCGAGATGTGGAGCACATGCACGCGCCGTCCGAACTTGCGCGCGAGTGCCACCAACCGCTGCGTCGCGAGCAGCGCCGTCTCGGCATCCCGCCACACCGGATGCGACCGCGGATCGCCCGGCACGCGCTCACCCTTGCGCGCGTTCAAGCGGTCTTCATCTTCCGAATGCACAGCCACGCGCCGCCGCCCGTGTTGCAACACGCGTCCGACATGCTCGTCGTCTGAGACAAGCAGGTTACCCGTCGACGAGCCCATGAACATCTTCACGCCGGCGGCCCCCGGCATCAGCTCCAACTGCGCCAACGATGGTGCGTTGTCCGGTGTCGCGCCGACATAGAACGCATGATCGCACCACATCCGCCCGCGCGCCCGGGTGAGCTTCTCGTTCAACGCGTCAGTGGTCGTCGTCGGCGGCGCCGTGTTCGGCATCTCGAACACCGACGTTACGCCGCCGAGCACGGCGGCGCGGCTTCCCGTTTCCAAATCCTCTTTGTGCGTGGGTCCCGGCTCGCGGAAATGCACCTGGCTATCGATGACGCCGGGCAGCACATGCAGCCCATTCACGTCGCGCGCCGCCGCCGCCTTCGCGGCACCGAGCGCGCCAATCGCCACAATCTTTCCCCCGCGCACGCCGACATCGGTCGCCGTCGTACCCCACGGCGTCACAACGGTGCCGCCCTTCAAAATCAGATCAAATGTCTCTCTCATGGCGCTAGCAGCTACAGACCAAGCCGCGATTTCGCAAGCGCCCTTGCCAAACGGAACACCGCGGCCCTACTTCATTCCCATGAGTTTCCCCACCACAGTTTTACCCGACCGCGCTGTGATTCAAGTCGCAGGCCCCGACGCCGCGACATTTCTCCAGGGCCTAATCACGAACGACATCGCAAAAGTGGAGAATGGGCGTGCAATCTACGCCGCACTGCTGACGCCGCAAGGTAAGATCATCACTGACTTCCTGGTCGCGCCAATCGACGGCGGCTTCTTGCTCGATTGCGCGAAGGCCCAAGCCGCCGATCTCGCTGCACGTCTGAAAAAGTACAAACTGCGCGCCAAAGTGACGATCGCCGAGCGCGCGGACCTCGCCGTAATCGCTTCACCTCAATCGGTGGCCGGCGGCTTCGCAGACCCGCGCCTTCCCGCTCTTGGCTTTCGCGCCTATCAACGAACCGCAGGCGACAACGCCACCGCCTATCACGCCCACCGCATAGCGCTCGGCGTCCCAGACTCAAGCGACATCGCGCCCGAAACCCACTTCCCGCTCGACTGCAATTTCGAGGAACTCCACGGCGTCGATTTCGAAAAAGGCTGCTACGTCGGCCAAGAACTGACCGCGCGCATGAAACACCGCGCCAGCGCCCGCCGCCGCATCTTGCCGGTTAGCGCTGCGAGTCTGCCGCCGCCAGGGACATCACTCACGCTTGGTACAACCGACATCGGCGAGATGATGGGCGGCCTCGATAGCCACGGCCTCGCGATCATCCGCCTCGACCGTCTCGTCGACGCCACCGAAGCGACCGCCGCGGGCGCAACCGTGCACATCGGCCGCCCGTCTTATCCACTTATTCTCGGAGCATAACCCGCGTGCCCAAGACCCGCTGCGCCTGGCCCGGCGAAGACCCGCTTTACGTCGCCTATCACGACGAAGAATGGGGCGTTCCCGAATACGACGACCGCGCGCTCTACGAGAAGCTGATCCTCGACGGCTTCCAAGCGGGCCTCTCGTGGATCACGATCCTGCGCAAGCGCGAAAACTTCCGCAAAGCGTTCGACAATTTCGACCCCGCCAAAATCGCCCGCTACACCGAACCCAAGATCGCCAAGCTTCTGCAAAACGAAGGCATCATCCGCCACCGCGGCAAAATCGAAGGCACGATCAAGAACGCACGCATCTACCTCGACATCATGGAGAAAGACCCCGACGGATTCTCCCACTTCCTCTGGAAGCACGTCGACGGCAAACCGGTCCAAAACAAATGGTCCGCCATCAAGCAAGTTCCCGCCGAAACGCCCATGAGCCAAGCGCTCTCTAAGGAACTAAAAAAACGCGGCTTCACATTCTGCGGCCCGACAATCGTCTACGCCTTCGCCCAAGCCGTAGGCATGGTCAACGAC
>JABFRX010000253.1 GCA_013140995.1 Alphaproteobacteria bacterium
TCCCAAGCGCCTGCACCTGCGTCTCGAGCCAGCGCCACTTGCGCTCATCGCCCGGCGGCTCGGGATCGCCAAGCTCCAAAAAACTCGTCGCGCGAAGCCCGCTTGAGAACCGCGCGACGATCATCGATCGCTCCTCGAACACGGTCGGCGGCAGCTCGGCCGGCCATGCGTGCACCGCGCTCTGCACCGAATACCCACGCTCGGCGATCAGCGGCGGCTCGAGCCCGAGCAACCGCATCACCCTCCCCGACCACGCACCCGCCGCGAGCAGCACCTCGTCCGCATGCCGCACCACACCATTGTCGAGCGTGACCGCCACACCACCGTCATATGCGCGAAGATCGACGACGCTGCCCGTAAGCTCGACGCCACCCCGCACCCGAAACGCCGCGAGCACGCCATCGCGCGCCGCCTGCGGTTCATTGAATTGTCCCGAACCCGTGAACCGCAGCCCCGCCGCCGGCGCCGTCCGCATCGCGCCACGATAGACCTCGAGTTCATCGCGCGTCATTTCGCGAAACCGCGTCGTGCCCGTGTTCGCCTTCGCCCACGCCGCCAACCCGCGCCGCGCCTTGTCAGGCGACATCCAAACGACCGCATGCCCGTCGGCCTTGATGAGGTCCGGCGCCTCGGCTAGCGCCGCCAACCGCTGCCAGGCTTGAAGTGCGTTCGACTGCAACGAGCCGAGCGCCGCCGTCCCGCGTTCGAATTTCTTGCCGCCACTCGCCGCCATGAAGCGGATCGACCATGGCAGCCACAGCCCAACATCCGCAGGGCGGAAATCGAGTGCACCGCCGAACGCAAACAGCCGCATCGGAAAACCCAAGATCGCGGGCCAGGAAGCCAACGGCTCCACCTGCTCTGTCGCAATGTGCCCGGCGTTGCCAAACGACGCACCGCGGCGCATGTCGCCGGGGTCGACGATCGCGACGTCGAAGCCGGCAGCTTTCAGGCGCAGTGCCGACGCCGCCCCCACCATGCCCCCGCCGATCACCAAGATGGACTTGCGCAACGCTTCACCGCCCTGATTATCGTGTACGATCTGGCCAATTCTAGCCCGCAAGGTCAACCAATGACGGCAACACGCATCGACTGGTCCGGCGTATTCCCCGCCGCCACCACGCAGTTCAAGCCCGGCCTTTCAATCGACTACGAGGCAACGCAGCGCGTGCAGGACGCCTTGATCAAGGACGGCGTGAACGGCCTCATCATCATGGGCACGGTCGGTGAAGGCAACTCGCTGGAAGCCGAAGAGAAGCGCCGGATGATCACAGCCACCGTCGAAGCTGCGCGGGGCCGCGTACCAGTCATCGTCGGGGTATCCGAAATGACCACCCCCCGCGCCGCAACGCTCGCCCGCGACGCCGAAAATCTCGGCGCGAACGGCCTGATGGTGCTCCCCGCGATGGTCTACGTGCCGCAGGAGGAGGAACTGATCACCCACTTCCGCACGGTCGCTGACGCCACCGCGCTTCCGATCATGCTCTACAACAACCCGCCCGCCTACCGGGTGAACATCTCGTTCGAAACCTTGAAGCGCCTGAGCTCACAGTCGAACATCGTCTGCATCAAGGAAAGCTCGCCCGACACAAGGCGCTTCACTGACCTCTTCAACGCGCTGGGCGACCGCTACGTCCCCTTCGCCGGCCTCGACGACGTGGCGCTGGAAGGCGCGGTGCTCGGCGCACGCGGCTGGGTCTCCGGCCTCACGAACGCGTTTCCAATAGAGTCGCTCGCGCTCTGGCAGTCAGCCATCGCCGGCGACCTGGAAACCGCGCGAAGAATCTACCGCTGGTTCATGCCGCTCCTGCATCTCGACGCCGAGCACGACCTTGTGCAGTCGATCAAACTCGCCGAACAAATCATGGGCCGCGGCAGCGAACGCGTCCGCCCGCCGCGCTATCCGCTCGCCGGCGCCCGCCGCGCCCATGTCACCGAAATCGTCGAAGCTGCCGCAGCCAAACGCCCGAAGCTGAAGCCCTGATGCGCCACACGTTCCACTGCATCGACGGCCACACGGCAGGCAACCCCGTACGTCTGATCACACAAGGCGCACCGGCGCTACGCGGCACGTCGATGAGCGAACACCGCCAAGACTTCCTCGCGCGCTTCGACTGGATTCGCACCGGTCTGATGTTCGAACCGCGCGGCCACGACATGATGAGCGGCGGTTTCCTCTACCCGCCCACAACCCCCGAAGCCGACATCGGCATCCTCTTCATCGAGACGAGCGGCTGCTTACCTATGTGCGGCCACGGTGCGATCGGCATCGTGACGTTCGGTATCGAACACGGACTAATCCACCCGCGCCAACCCGGCCGCATTATCGCCGAAGTCCCCGCGGGCCAAATCGAGATCGCTTACGTGCAAGACGGCGCACGCGTAAAATCCGTCAAAATCCGTAATGTCCCGAGCTACCTCGCAGCGGAAGGCATCAAGATTGACGTGCCGGGCTTCGGCCCGCTCACCATCGACGTCGCCTACGGCGGCAACTACTACGCCATCGTCGAACCGCAAGGCGCCTACAAAGGCGTCGACGCGCTCGGCGCAGCGCGCATTCTCGAACTCTCGCCCATCGTCCGCAATCTCGTGCACGAAAAGATCGAGCCCAACCACCCGCTAGACCCAACGATCAAAGGCGTCAGCCACGTGCTCTGGGCCGACGTGCCCAAGTCGAAGGATGCGAGCGGCCGCAACGCTGTCTTTTACGGCGACCGCGCCATCGACCGCAGCCCCTGCGGGACAGGAACGTCGGCCCGTCTCGCGCATCTGCAAGCAAAGGGCAAACTCAAGGTGGGCGATACGTTCGTCCACGAAAGTTACATCTTGAGCCGCTTCACCGGTAGGATCGAAGCAGAAACGAAGCTAGGCCCCTACACCGCGATCATCCCCTCGATTGAGGGCTCGGCGATCGCGACCGGCCGCAACGAAATCTGGATCGACGACGAAGATGACTTCGCGAAGGGGTTTCAGGTGATGTGAGTGGCGCGACGTCCGCCTAATCGCCTTCGCGCGTCTTACGCCCAAGTGGCGTAAGCCACCCGAAGCCGAAGGCGTAGGGTGGTGGAGCTAAGCGGGATCGAACCGCTGACCTCTTGAATGCCATTCAAGCGCTCTCCCAGCTGAGCTATAGCCCCTTAACCAATGAGAGGCGCCGCTTTGGGCGGCGGCACCTCAATCAACATAAGGCGCACAAGCGCCCCGGGCAAACCGGGCACGCTATTCCTTATCGATGTCGTCCTTGTCGATGATGTCGGCGACGCTATCGTCTTCGTCGACGCTCTCGATCAGCGTATCGTCGTCCTCGTCGTCATCATCGTCATCGTCTGCCGCAATTTCCTCAAGATCGACTTCATCGCCGACGACTTCCGGCTTGTCCTCGTCCTTGTCCTTTTCCTCCTCGTCCTCGACGAGATCGGGGTCAGCCACGGTCTCGTCGTCGAGCGCGACTTCCTTGATTTCCTCGGCGCCTTCTTCCTCGTCCTCGGCCGCTTCTTCTTTTTCGTCGGCCTCCTCATCGTCGTCATCCCGGTCTTTGCGGACGACGGCGGCCTTCACGACGCTTTGTTCTTCGTCACGCGCGGCCCCCGCACGTTGCCGACGCATCTTCACGAGCGCCTCCGGCGCGAACGAGAAGCTGCACTTCGGGCAAACGATGGGACGCTTGCTCAAATCGTAGAACTTCGCCGCGCAACTGGGACAAATGCGCTTGAGACCGATATCCGGAGCAGCCACCGGGTGATTTCCTAGACGTTTAAGGGGAAATTGGGGGCGTCCCATTGCCACGAAGCGGGCCGCCTGTCAAAGAGAAGTTGCAGCGCAAAACCTTGGCAATCGCAAGCCCTAGAGAGCCCCGCTAAGCCTTTGACCGCAGAAGCCCAACCGGCCCCGCTCACCGCACGCACCTCAGGGCCGCTAAAGGGCCGCATCCGCGTGCCGGGCGACAAGTCGATTTCGCACCGCGCATTGATCTTCGGCGCCATGAGCGTCGGCGAAACGGTAATCGAAGGTCTGCTCGAAGGCGACGATGTGCTCAATACCGGCGCCGTATTGCGCGCGCTCGGTGCTGACGTGACGAAAAAGGGCGACCGCTGGCACGTGCACGGGTTCGGCGTTGGCGGCTTCGCGGAACCGTCGAACGTGCTCGATCACGGGAACTCCGGCACGGGCGTGCGCCTGATGATGGGCGCTGTCGCAACCAGCCCGATCACCGCGACGTTCACCGGCGACGCGTCGCTGCGCCGCAGGCCGATGAAGCGGGTCTTAGACCCGCTCGCCCTGTTCGGCACCGAGGCAACTTCGCGCGAGGGCGGCCGCTTGCCCATCACGCTGAAAGGCGCCCGGAACCCAATGCCGGTGACTTACCGCTTGGCCGTTCCCTCCGCACAAGTGAAGTCGGCGGTGCTGCTCGCGGGCCTGAACGCGCCAGGCGAAACCACGGTCCTCGAAGCCGAAGCGACGCGCGACCACACCGAACGCATGCTCACCCACTTTGGCGCCACGATCCGCCGCACGCAGACGGCAGACGGAACGGCGATCACCGTCATCGGCCAACCGGAATTGAAAGCTGCCGCGGTGCACGTGCCGGCCGACCCATCGTCGGCCGCCTTCCCGCTAGTAGCAGCGTTGCTCGTACCCGACTCGGAGTTACGCATTGACGGCGTCATGCTGAACCCGACGCGCACGGGCCTCTTCACCGTGCTGAAGCGTATGGGCGCAAACATTACGATTGAAAACGAACGCCTCGAAAGCGGCGAAACGATCGGCGATTTGATCGTTAAGTCGAGCGCGCTCAAAGGCATCGACATCGAACCCGAAATCGCCCCCTCAATGATCGACGAGTATCCGATCCTGGCCGTCGCAGCTGCGTTCGCCACGGGCCGCACCCGCATGACGGGCCTCGCCGAGCTACGCGTCAAAGAAAGCGACCGCCTCGCCGCGATCGCGAACGGCATGAAAGCCTGCGGCGTGAAAATCGAACTGGGCGACGACTGGCTCATCGTCGAAGGCGGAACGATGCCGGGCGGCGGTAAAGTCGAAACCCACATGGACCACCGCATCGCAATGTCGTTCCTCATCGCAGGCCTAGCCGCGAAGGCACCCGTTACCGTCGACGACACAAATTTCGTCGCCACGAGCTTTCCGACGTTCGTGCCGATGATGCAAAAACTCGGCGCCACGTTCGTGAGACCCAACCGATGACCCTCCCCGTCATCGCGATCGATGGTCCAGCCGCCTCCGGCAAGGGCACACTCGCGCGCCGCATCGCGCAGGTGCTCGGCTTTGCGCATCTCGACACGGGCCGCCTCTATCGCGCCGTTGGCCTCGCGGTGCTGAAGCGCGGCGAAGACCCAACCGACCCGGCAGCGGCCCAGCGCGCCGTCGAAGCGCTCGACCTTTCGCTGCTCGAAGATCCGGACCTGCGCTCCGACACGACCGGCGGCGCCGCCTCCAAAGTCGCGGCGATCCAAACCGTGCGTGACGCGCTCCTCGACTTCCAGCGCAACTTCGCGGCCCACCCGCCAGGGGGCAAAGGCGCAGTGCTGGACGGCCGCGATATTGGCACCATCATCTGTCCCGACGCCGCCGTGAAGCTTTTCGTGACGGCAAGCCCCGAAATCCGCGCTAAACGGCGCTTCCTGGAGCTACAAGCGCAAGGTTCCACCCGCACTGAAGAACAAGTCCTAACGGACATTCAAACGCGCGACGCAAGGGACTCGGGACGTGCCGTCGCACCCCTACGCCAAGCAGGGGACGCGACCTTGCTGGACACCACCCATTTGGATATAGAAACGGCCGTCGCGCGGGCTTTGGAAATCGTCCGCGCGGGCTTGGGCGTCACGTGATGAGTGACGCACGCGCTTGAGGGGTTGGGGCCTCATCGAAGCGCTTTTTTGTTTTTGTCAAAACCAACCGGGTGTCGCGCCGTGGTCCCGCACGGGTGCGCTGCCAAGTCCGCCGGACTCAAATCTGGTCGGCACATGCCTAAAGCCTTGGAGATCGAATGGCACGTACTGCCGCTGTGCGCACCGCTGCGCCGCAAGAATCCTTTACCCCATCCCGCGAAGATTTCGCCGCCCTGCTCGAAGAGAGCTTCAAGACGAACGCCCTCGAAGAGGGCAATGTCATCACCGGCAAAGTGATCGGGATCGAAAAAGAATACGCGATCATCGACGTCGGCCTGAAGACCGAAGGCAAGATCGCCCTCAAAGAATTCGCCCTCGCAGGGCAAACGCCGAAGATCGCCATCGGCGACAGCGTCGAAGTCTTCCTCGACCGCGTCGAGAACGCGATGGGCGAAGCGATCCTCTCCCGCGATAAGGCACGCCGCGAAGAAAGCTGGACGAAGCTCGAGCGTGCGTTCGAAGACAAGCAGCGCGTCACCGGCGTCATCTTCGGCCGCGTAAAAGGCGGCTTCACCGTCGACCTCGACGGCGCCGTTGCGTTCTTGCCCGGCAGCCAAGTCGACATCCGCCCCGTGCGGGATGCCGGCCCGCTGATGAACAAGCAAGAGCCCTTTCACATCCTCAAGATGGACAAGCGCCGCGGTAACATCGTCGTATCGCGCCGTGCGGTCCTCGAAGAAAGCCGCGCGGAACAGCGCAACGAACTCGTCGCCAACCTCAAGGAAGGCCAAGTCATCGACGGGGTGGTCAAGAACATCACAGACTACGGCGCGTTCGTGGATCTGGGCGGCGTCGACGGTCTGTTGCACGTAACCGACATCGCCTGGCGCCGCGTCAATCACCCGAGCGAAGTGCTCTCGATCGGCGCGAACGTGAAGGTCCAAGTCATCAAAGTGAACCCGGACACGCAGCGCATCAGCCTGGGCATGAAGCAGCTCGAGGCCGATCCGTGGGAAGGCGTCGCCGCGAAATACCCGATGCAGGCAAAGTTCAAGGGCCGCGTCACGAACATCACCGACTACGGCGCGTTTGTTGAGTTGGAGCCGGGCGTCGAAGGCCTGGTCCATGTCAGCGAAATGTCGTGGGTGAAGAAGAACGTCCACCCGGGCAAGATCATCGCGACCAGCCAAGAGGTCGAAGTGATGGTGCTAGAGGTCGATTCGGCCAAGCGCCGCATCAGCCTCGGTCTGAAGCAGACGATGGACAATCCCTGGTCGTCGTTCTCCGACAAGCATCCGGTCGGAACGCAAATCGAAGGCGAGATCAAGAACATCACCGAATTCGGTCTGTTCATCGGCCTCGACGGCGATATCGACGGCATGGCCCACCTCTCCGACCTCGACTGGAACGAACCGGGCGAAGAAGCGATCAAGAAGTACAAGAAGGGCGAGATGGTGAAAGCCGTCGTCCTCGACATCGACACCGACAAAGAACGCATCGCGCTCGGCATCAAGCAGGTCTCGGGCGATCCGATGGAAAGCTTGGGTCCGGTGAAAAAGGGCGACATCGTGACCTGCACGGTGACCGAAGTCACCGACGGCGGACTCGAGGTCGCTGTCGGCGAACTCAAAGCCTTCATCCGCAAGAACGAACTCTCGCGCGACCGTGCCGAGCAGCGTCCAGAGCGTTTCTCGGTCGGCGACAAATTAGATGCGCGCGTGACGAACGTCGACAAAGTGGCCCGCAAGCTCACGCTCTCGATCAAGGCGCTGCAAATCGCCGAAGAGAAAGATGCGGTGGCGCAGTACGGCTCGTCCGACTCAGGCGCCTCGCTGGGCGACATCCTGGGTGCGGCCATGAAGAAGAAGCAGGAAAAGAGCGAGTAATCGCCTTATCTTGTGTCGAATTCGGCAAGGGGGCGGCCAAGCGGCCGCCCCTTTTTGCATTGCGGAAGCGAATATCCCTTATTTTAGAAGCACTTGCGCTTGACGCCTCTCACGGTCCGGGGCAGCTTGCCCCAACGCAGACACGAAGGAAGGGCGGCGATGATCAAGTCGGAGCTGGTCCAAAAACTCGCAGAACAGAACCCTCACCTCTATCAGCGCGACATCGAGAAAATCGTGGCGACGATCTTCGGCGAAATCGCGACCGCGCTGGCCAAGGGCGATCGCGTGGAATTGCGCGGCTTCGGCGCCTTCTCGGTGAAGTCGCGGCCTGCCCGCACCGGCCGCAACCCGCGCACCGGCGAAAGTGTCCACGTCGCCCCCAAGCACGTCCCGTTCTTCAAGACCGGCAAAGAACTGCGCGACCGGCTGAACAAGTAAGCGCGGCTCTTGAGGCCTGAAACGCCAAAGCTCGAGTTGCCCATGACCAGCCTCTTTCGAACCCTCTTCTTCTGGACGCTCGCGCTCGCGACCATGATCGTGGCCGTCGCGAACCGCCACCAAGTCCCCTTCAGCCTCGATCCCTTTAACGCCAAAGCCCCGGCAATCGCGTTCGGCCTGCCGCTGTTCTGGATCATCATGGGAACGGCCCTGATCGGTATCGTCCTCGGCGGCTGGTCCACCTGGCTCGGCCAAGCCCACGTCCGCCAAGCCCTGCGCGAAGCCGAAGAAAAAATTCGCCGCCTCGAACGCGAAAACGAAGTGGCGCAGAAACTGATCGTAAAACCCACCGGCCGCGCCCTGCAGGCGCATTGAGCTGATGCGCTTCTTCTCAGCCGTCCTAGCCTTTCTGATCTGCGCGGCGATAGCGAACGCAGACGAGAGGATCAAACTCAATGTCCGCATCTCGCAAGCACCGGAGGGTGTAGCGGCCCACTTCGAAATTGCGCGGGACGTGACGAATCTTCGCCTCGAATATCGAAGTGAGTTTGCAGAAGGCACGTGGGCGATAACTACGCCAGGCCTGACGTACAAGAACGGTGAGGTAAGCAGCGCCACGCCTTTTCATACATTCGATGTTGTCGTCACCGCGCGTAACGACTTCGTCTCTGGCCCGTTTTACCCATGCGTTATCAAGATCGGCGACAGCGGCCGCATTGTGTACGCCTCTTATTTTGCCGGGCTGCAATCGGCTTACGACACGACCATTTCATTCGAAACGCCTAGCAGCACGACAGCTATCGGATTGCCACGCGGCGGCTCCTCCTTTCGCGTCGAACGCACCGCGGCACCCAGCGACCAGGCAGCTGGGATCTACGTGTACCTAGGCCCCGCGTCCGCAGCGAAAGAAACGCCGCTGGCAACTTACATCGCCGATCCAGCGGTGCAGCCCTGGATTCAGCAACAACTTGAGAACTTAGCCAGCCCCTCACTCGCGTTCTATCGCCGGAACATCGGCATTTCGCTAAGGCGCAAACCTCTGATCATGACGACGTTCTCGTCCGGACGAAAAGGAGCATTCCAGGCCGACGTGACCGAGGGACCGAACGTTGTGTTTCGCATCTTCGGCGATCAGTGGCGAGAGAAGACGGATAGGGCGACAGCAGACATCCGCCACACCGCAAGGCATGAGTATGCGCACTTTTGGAATAGCTACGCCGTTCGATCGAGCGACAACGAAGGAGGACGATGGTTGCACGAAGGTGGTGCAGAGTACTGGGCACGTCTCGCGGAAGCAGATTTGGACCGTAACGAACGTCACTCATCGAACGTCGAGTCCGCGCTAAACAAATGCGCAGCAAACCTGGTAGCCTTGCCCTTGAGCCGCACGACCGCCGCAGCATCCTATCCGTGCGGCGAAACGATCCAATGGTTCGCTGATCTTGGGCAGCGACGAAGCGGCAAGGACTATTTTTCACTTTGGCGCGAGTTACTTAAACGCGCTGATGCCAACGGCGGCAACTACTCGGTCGCAATGTTTCGCGAACTCGCAGAACGGAACACGCCGACAGTACGCGACACGATCTCCCTTATAGTTGATCGCGACGGCACGGACCGCTGGTACGAACTTCCGGCAATCCTCGCCAAACTAAGAGTCAAACTTGAAGCAGCGCCGCCCGAACCCGCAGCATTTCGCGACGCTGTGGTGATGCACGTGATCGAGGGTAACTGCGGCAATGGATTCTGGATTGAAGACGGTTGGCTGAAACTCGAGACCGAAGAAAACTGCGGCCCTCTTTCGGGTAAACCGCAAGTCGACAGCATGAACGGTCACAACCTCTTCACCGATCCCAAGGGGGCCTTCGATGCAGTCGAAGCCGCCTGCAAATCCAACGGCGACGTCACGTTCTCGCGCGCCGGTGTAGAGCGCACTTGGACCGTCAAGTGCGATCGGCCCCTGCACAAGCCGCCACCGACGTTCGCCTACAAGCTCAAGCCCTAGTGCTCTGTCCGTCAATCATTTGCGCACCTATGTTCCTCCCGCAACAAAGGAGCCCCGCCATGCCCGTCGCCAAAGCCAATGCCGAGTGGAGAGGAACGCTGCGCGAAGGCGCAGGCACGATCAAATTCTCAAGCGGCGTCTTCGAAGGTCCTTACAGCTTCAAGGTGCGCAGCGAAGGCGGCGCCGGCGAAACGACGCCGGAGGAACTGATCGGCGCCGCCCACGCAGGCTGCTTCTCGATGGCGCTCTCCGCCCAACTGACGACGAACAAAACCCCGCCCGACTACATCCGCACCGAAGCCGCCGTCCACCTCGCCGCAACGCCGTCGGGCCTCAGCATCAACCGCATCGACCTCGTGACCCGCGTAAAGGCCCCAGGCCTCGACGCCGCCAAATTCGCCGAGTTGGCCAAAACAGCAAAGGAAGGTTGCCCGGTCTCAAAGGCCTTGGCCGCCGTGGAAATCCATTTGGACGCGGCGTTGGAGAGTTGATCCGGTCGCGTTGCCAGGCGCCCCCCTCGTCCCTATAAGCGGCGCACCATGAGCACGCCACGCAACCCGATCTTCTGCGCCCTCGACACCACCGATCTCGGCAAGGCTCTAGCGTGGGCGAAGGCCATCAAGCCCCATGTCGGCGGCCTCAAAATCGGGCTCGAGTTCTTCAACGCGAACGGGCCGCAAGGCGTGGCGAAGATTGCCGAGGTCGGGCTGCCTGTGTTCGCCGACCTGAAGCTGCACGACATCCCGAACACTGTCGCGGGCGGTATCCGCGCCATACTACCGCTCGGCGTCGCCGTCGTGAACGTGCACTGCGCAGGTGGAGCCGCCATGTTGCGGGCTGCCGCCGATGCCGCAGCAACCGCGGGCGCAAAGCGCCCGAACGTTATCGGCGTGACGATGCTGACCAGCCTCGACCAATTCGACCTCGCGGCCACCGGCGTCACTGGCACGGCCTCCGAACACGTCATCCGCCTCGCCAAGCTTGCGAAAGCCTCCGGGCTCGACGGCGTCGTCTGTAGCGCACACGAGATCGAGCCACTCCGCCACGAACTGGGCTCAGGCTTCATGCTGATCGTACCCGGCATTCGCCCGGCCGGCGCAAACCTCTCCGACCAGAAGCGCGTGATGACCCCGCGCGAGGCGGTGAAGCTTGGCGCGGACATCCTCGTCATCGGCCGCCCCATCACGGAAGCCGCCGACCCAGCCGCCGCCGCCCGCGCCATCCGCGACGACCTGCTTAGCCAGGCGGCATGAGCGGCGTCATCAAAATCTGCGGCGTGAAAACAGCCGAAGCGATGGATGCCGCCGCACGCGCCGGCGCAACGCACATAGGCTTCAACTTTTACCCCGAAAGCCCCCGCTACATCACGCCGGAAGAAGCAGGCCGCCTGGCAGCCCGCGCACCGGGATTGCGCACCGTCGCACTCACGGTCGATGCCGACGACGAAACGCTGCACGCAATCTCCGCCGGTCTTCACCCACAGATGTGGCAGCTACACGGCGACGAAACGCCGGAACGGGTTGCCATGATCCGGAATCAGTTTCGGGTGCCGGTGATGAAAGCCGTCGCGATCGAGTCCAAAGTCGACGTGGCGCGCGCCTACACATACGAACGATGCGCCGACTGGCTGCTGTTCGATGCGAAACCGGGCGCGCTCCCCGGCGGCAACGGCCTCGCCTTCGATTGGCACCTCATCGCCGAGGAAACCTGGACGAAGCCCTGGTTTCTCTCCGGCGGCCTCACCTCCGGCAACGTGGCGGAAGCGATCCGTACCGCCCACGCGCGCGGCGTCGACGTGTCTTCAGGCGTCGAGAAATCGCGTGGCGAAAAGGATCCCGCCTTGATCGAAAACTTTGTTCTGCGCGCACGCGCTGCGTTCGTCGAGAGTCTGAAAAAATGAGTCAGTTGAAGCCGAATTCCTACAAGACCGGGCCGGACGCCAACGGCCACTTCGGCCTCTACGGCGGACGCTATGTCGCCGAGACGTTGATGCCGCTGATCCTCGACCTTGAGCGCGCCTACAACGAAGCCAAAGCCGACCCGAGCTTCCAAGCCGAACTCGACGATTTCCTGGAGCACTACGTCGGCCGCCCCTCGCCGCTCTATTTCGCCGAGCGTCTGACCGAACATTTCGGCGGTCCGAAAATCTACTTCAAGCGCGACGAGCTCAATCACACCGGCGCGCACAAGATCAACAACTGCATGGGCCAGATTCTGCTAGCCCGCCGCATGGGCAAGACCCGCATCATCGCCGAGACCGGCGCGGGCCAGCACGGCGTCGCGACAGCGACAGTCGCCGCGCGCTTCGGCCTGCCCTGCGTCGTCTACATGGGCGAAGACGACATCAAGCGTCAATCGCCCAACGTCTTCCGCATGCGCCTGCTCGGTGCCGAAGTGCGGCCCGTGAGCAGCGGGTCACGCACGCTGAAAGACGCGATGAACGAAGCACTCCGCGATTGGGTCTCAAACGTCGAGAACACGTTCTACATCATCGGCACGGTCGCAGGCCCCCATCCCTACCCTGCCCTCGTGCGGGACTTCCAGTCGGTGATCGGCAAAGAAGCACGAGCCCAGATGCTCGCGCGCGAAGGCCGCCTACCCGACGCGGCGATCGCATGCATCGGCGGCGGCTCGAATGCGATGGGCCTGTTCTACCCCTTCCTCGACGACCCTGACGTCGCGCTCTACGGCGTCGAAGCGGCAGGCCACGGTATCGAAACGGGTCAACACGCAGCCTCGCTCGCGGGCGGACGCCCGGGCGTCCTTCACGGCAACCGCACGTACCTGCTGCAAGATGCCGACGGCCAAATCATCGAAGCCCATTCGATCTCGGCCGGCCTCGACTACCCCGGCATCGGCCCCGAGCACGCCTGGCTGCACGACATGAAGCGCGTGAATTACGTCTCGGCGACCGACCAAGAAGCGCTCGACGCGTTCCAACTCTGTGCCAAACAAGAAGGCATCATCCCAGCGCTCGAACCCGCGCACGCGCTCGCTTATACGGGCAAACTCGCAAAGCAACTCGCGAAGGACAAAATCATCCTAATGAATATGTGCGGCCGCGGCGATAAAGACATCTTCACCGTCGCCGAACGCTTCGGAGTGAAGCTGTGAGCCGCATCGCCCGACGCTTTGCCGAGTTGAAGAAACAAAACCGCGCAGGCTTCGTCGCGTTTATCACTGCAGGCGACCCAAATCTCGAAACGTCATTTGAGATTCTGAAGGATCTCCCCGCCGCCGGTGCCGACGTCATCGAACTCGGCATGCCGTTCACGGATCCGATGGCCGACGGCCCCGCAATTCAGTTGAGCTCGCTCCGCGCGCTGAAAGCGGGCCACACGATGGCCAAAACGCTCGATCTCGTACGCCGCTTCCGCACGCACGATCAAACGACGCCGATCGTCCTGATGGGCTACTACAATCCTATCTATTCCTACGGCGGCCAGAAGTTCTGCAAGGACGCCAGCACAGCCGGCATCGACGGCTTGATCATCGTTGACCTCTCCCCGGAGGAAGACCCCGAACTCCGCCCCCATGCAAAGGCGGCGGGCCTCGACATCATCCGTTTGGCGACCCCCACGACAGATGCCAAACGCCTGCCCGCCGTGCTCGATGGCGCCAGCGGGTTCCTCTATTACGTTTCCATAACCGGGGTCACGGGCAGCAAAGATATCGACCCAATATCCGTCGCTAAGGCCTTGAAACCGCTCAAGGCGGCCACATCTCTCCCGGTCGCGGTCGGCTTCGGGATCAAGTCCGAAGCTGACGCAAAAGCCGTGGCCCAAACGGCGGACGCAGCGGTCGTTGGATCGGCGTTGGTCGCGGAAATAAGCCGCTTCGTTGGCAAAGACGGCAAACTCTCGCCAGGCGCCCCCGAAGCTGTGCTAAGCTTAGTTCGCAGGCTCGCTGCTTCGGCGCACGGCGCCCGGAACTGACAGGCGGCGGGTTGCTGGGGATATGGTAAACAAGTTGTTCGGTCAGGTGTAGCGGTCAGGGCATGAACTGGATCACGAACTTCGTCCGCCCGAAAATCAAATCGCTGTGGAGCGCAAAGTCCGACACGCCGGACAACCTCTGGCGTAAGTGCGGGCAGTGCGACGGCATGATCTTCCACCGCGACCTCGAAGCCGCGTCATTCGTCTGCATGCATTGCGACAACCACATGCGCATCGGCGCGCTGGCGCGCATGAAGACGCTGTTCGATGAAGGCGGTTGGGATGACATCGCGCTCCCCGAAGTCCCGCTCGACCCGCTGAAATTCAAAGACGAAAAACGCTATGCCGACCGCCTGCGCGAAGCGCGCGCAAAGACCGGCGAATTGGACGCGTTGAAAGCAGCACGCGGCAACATCGCGGGTGTGCGCACAACGGTCGCGATCCAATCGTTCGACTTCATGGGCGGCTCGCTCGGCATGGCGGTCGGCGAAGGCTTGATCGCGGCCATGCGCGCCGCAATCGACCACAAGACGCCGTTCGTGCTGTTCACCGCCTCTGGCGGCGCGCGCATGCAGGAAGGCATCCTCTCGCTGATGCAGATGCCCCGCGTCACGATCGCCGTGCAGATGCTGCGTGAAGCGGGCTTGCCCTACATCGTCTGCCACACCGACCCGACGACCGGCGGCGTGACAGCGTCGTATGCGATGCTTGGCGACATCCACGTGTCGGAACCAGGTGCGTTGATCGGCTTCGCAGGCCCCCGCGTGATCGAAAACACGATCCGCGAAAAACTGCCCGAAGGCTTCCAGCGCGCGGAATACCTGCTCGACCACGGCATGGTCGACATGGTTGTCCACCGCCACAAGATGCGCGACACGCTCGGCCGCGTGCTGAAGCTGCTCGCACGCAAAACTTCGCGCGCCGTAACCGCGATTAGCCCCTACGCGATGCCGTCCTACGCGGGCCCCAAACAGCCCACGTTATGAGCGGCCCGTCTCCGGACGCGTTGGCCAGCGACGAAATCCTCGCCCGGCTAACCGCGCTTCACCCCAAAGTCATCGACCTGTCGCTTGGCCGGATCGAACGGCTCCTGGGCAAGCTCGGCAACCCCGAACGCCGGATGCCGCCGGTGATCCACGTCGCGGGCACAAACGGTAAGGGCTCCACCTGCGCCTTCCTGCGCGCGATGCTCGAGGCAGCCGGCAAACGCGTGCATGTCTACACCTCGCCCCATCTCGTGCGCTTCCACGAGCGTATTCGCCTAAGCGGCAAACTGATCGACGAAGACGAACTGCAAGCTCTGCTCGAAGAATGCGAAGAAGCAAACGGCGGCGAACCGATCACATTCTTCGAAATCACGACCGCCGCGGCCTTCCTCGCCTTCTCGCGCCGTAAAGCCGACGCGTTGATCCTCGAAGTGGGCCTCGGCGGCCGCCTTGACGCAACGAACGTGATCGATCGACCGGTGGCGACCATCATCACGCCGGTCGACCTCGACCACCAGCAGTATTTGGGCGACGACATCAAAGCGATCGCGGGAGAGAAAGCCGGCATCATGAAGCCCCAGGTTCCGTGCATCCTTGGGCCCCAAACCGACGAAGCGCGCGAGTTGATCGAGGCCGTGGCCATGCGCCGCGACGTGCCGCTCGCGATCTGGGGTCAAGACTTCATGGCCCACGAAGAACACCGCCGCATGGTGTTCCAGGACGAAAACGGCCTGATCGATCTGCCGATGCCGCGCCTGCCCGGCGCACACCAGATCGTCAACGCCGCCCTCGCAATCGCAGCCCTTCGCAAAGTAGCGGGCTTTGGCGTCGAAGATCGCGCGCTCGAAGACGGCCTGATGTCCGTCGATTGGCCCGGACGCATGCAGCGCCTCACACGAGGCCCTCTGGTCAGCGCGGCCCCAAAAGACGCCGAGATTTGGCTCGACGGCGCACACAACCCGCACGGCGGCCGCGCCCTAGCGCACGCCATCGCCGACCTTGAGGAGACACAACCCCGCCCGCTCTACCTCGTCTGCGGCATGCTGCAAACGAAAGACCCGCGCGGCTTCTTCGCCGCCTTCCGCGGCCTCGCCAAACACGTGACCACGGTCGAAATCCCGGGCGACACGGCAAGCCTGGGCGCCGGCCAACTCTACGACGCCGCGCGCGCCGAAGGTCTCGACGCGCACCCAGCCCCCTCGATCGAAGATGCGATGTTGCAGATCGAAGCCCGCAACCAACTCGTCAAATCGAAGACGCCGCCGCGCATCGTGCTCTGCGGCTCGCTACGCCTCGCCGGCGCCGTCCTGCGCGAGAACGCTTAACCGTCCAGCCGGTGCACCTGAACGCCGATCGCGAATGCACGGAAACGCGCACCGTCGCGCCAGATCCGGATCTTGTTGACCGCTTGACCCATCTGCACCGGCGCCTAGGTCGCACCGCCATCGCGCGTCTCGAAGCAGGAAACAGTCGTCCCGACCCAGCCCCAACGCGCATCCTCACGCCCTGATGAAGACGTACAATCGCGACGCAATCGTGCGTTGTCGAGGCAGCGCAAAACCCGGGCACGGTCTTTCAGGATCAACACTGTGTGAGAACCCTGACACAACGCGTCAAGGTTTGCGCATCGCAGCCCTGTTAGATGCTCTGCTCGATCCACTCGCGAATCTTGTTCTTCGGCATCGCGCCGCTGCGCGAAGCGGCAACTTCGCCCCCTTTGAAGATCAGCATCGTTGGAAAGCCGCGCACGCCGTACTTGTTCGTGGCATTGGGGCTCGCTTCCGCGTTCACCTTCACGATCGTAATCTTGTCGCCGATCTCGCCCGAGAGTTCGTCGAGCGACACCGCCAGCGGCTTACACGGCGCGCACCACTCGGTGAAAAAGTCGACGAGCACAGGTTTTTGCGACGCCAATACGTCACGCTGAAACGTCGCATCGGTAACGGTCACGCTCATCGGCTCCTCGAATCGTGAATCTGAACTGGGTCGCGACCGTGGCGCAGACGCACGGCCCCGTCGAGTCACTTGCGGATGCAAAAAAGCCGCCCGGAAAACCGGGCGGCTTTCGAATTTCCGCGGCGAAAACTAGAGCGCCGAATCGATCCATTCTTTCAAGCGTTGCTTCGAAAGCGCACCCACCTTCGTCGCCGCAACCTGACCGCCCTTGAAGATCATGAGCGTCGGGATGCTCTTGACGCCGAATCGCGTCGGGATGGTCGGGTTCTCGTCGATATTCATTTTTGCGATCGAGATCTTGCCGCCCATCTCGTTCGAGAGTTCCTCGAGAGAAGGCGCAATCTGCCGGCAAGGTCCGCACCACTCGGCCCAGAAATCGACCAGAACCGGCGTGGACGAATTCAGTACGTCCTTGTCGAAACTCGCATCCGTTACTTTGGAAGGCATCTTTGTCGTCCTTTGCAATAGCTTGGGTGTAACAATTAGGTAGCCCCTGCCGGGGGGTCAAGCGCGCTCACGGCCTCCTGAAGCAACGTTGAGGGCAGTAACCCAAGCCGCGGCTCAACCGTCCAGAGAATGGCGCAATTCACAGGCCGCCTTGGGAACATCCGCGCGACCGCCATACGGTAAAGCGCGAGCTGGGCCACATAGTTCGGCGGAATCGCGGTCAGCGCCTTCGGCACCACCCTGTCGGTCTTGTACTCGACGATCAGAACGTCGCTCTCGCGAACGACGACACGGTCGAGCCGCGCCGCCACATCGACGGCCTTACCGCGCCAATCGACGAGCCCACGCAACGGCACCTCGCCGTAAGACCCGGCCGCGAAGAGGTGACTGAGCAGCAGATCGCGCCGCACCACCAACGCCTCGTTCGCCGCCGCTTGCGCCAAGATTGGATCGGCGATGAAGCCAAGCGCCGTCTCGCGCGCGATATCGCTCCATCGTTCCGGCGGCGCGGACGCAAGCCGCTCCAGCGCCTTGTGGATCGCCCGGCCGCGTTCCAGCCCGCTGCCAGTACCATCGCCGCGGCGCCGCACGGCAGGTAACGCACCCGACGGTTCGACGCGTTCGATCGGTCGTTCCCGCGGCGCCAAGGTTCGTACCCACGCCGGAAGCGCGTGCGCCGCAACCGCCATCGCCGTGGTACGCGGCGGCTCTGCACTTTCTATTTCGCCAAAGCGATGCAGAACTTCACCCGCCTCATCGACAACCTGATCCGCATCCAGCCGGGTCATCGCCGCCGCCACGACGTCGTACCAGCACCCGCGCTCACGCCCATCACGACCCTCGTAGCCGCATACGTAAAGTCGGTCCCGCGCCCGCGTCAGCGCCACATAGAGCAGCCGCCGGTACTCCTTCATGCGCTCCTCGCGACCATCGGCACGCGCTCGCGCGCGCACCGGATCGTCGCGCTTCACCTCGATCTTCCAGAGCGGCACCTTGTCCGCGTCGAGCAAATCCTTGTCGTGCCGCCCATGCCGCGGCGTCGTGCACGTGTCGGGCAGGATCACGACCGGCGCCTCAAGCCCCTTTGCCGCATGCACCGTCATCACGCGCACGGCCCCTTCACCGCGATCCTGGTCGCGCTTGATCTCGGTCTGCGTGTTTTCGATCGAATGCAGAAACGCCTCGAGCGACGGCGTATGCGCCTGCTCGAACGCCAGCGCCGCGTTCAAAAACTCCTCGATCGGATCGGCCGCATCGAAGCCGAGCCGCGCGAGCATCTTCGTCCACCCACCCATCTCGCCAAGCACGCTGGCGTAGAACTCGTAAGGCGCAACTCGATCCGCCTGATCCCAAACCCTGTCGAGGAACAACAGCGCATCCGCAAAGCGCGGATCATGCGCCTTGTCGCGCAACACCGACCACAGCGACCGCGGCCGCCGCTCATACGCGAGCTCGAACAGCGCTTCCTCGTCGAGCCCGCACAGCGGACTCTTGAGCACAGTCGCAAGCGTCAAGTCATCCCGCGGCATCAGCGCAAACCGCCCCAGCGCGATCAAATCCATGACCGCGATATGTTCGGCAAGCTTCAACCGGTCCGCACCCGCAACCGGGATCGAACGCCGCTTCAACTGGCGGATGATCTCCTCGGCCAGCAAATTGCGCCGCCGCACCAGCACCATTATGTCGCCCGGCGTCATCGGCCGAAGCGCTTTTGCCTGCTTATCGAAGACCGCTTCCCCGCTCTCGATCCACACCGCGATGCGCGCGGCAATCGTCTGCGCCAGCGTCACCGCCGGATGATCGGCCGCGAGCCGGTCTTTCGGCGCATCCCACATCTCGGCTTCCGGCAGATCGGGCGGTTTCACGACCGGCCACAGCTCGACAAGCCCCGCAATGTCTTCCCTGACGGCTTCGTGGCGCACGTCATCCTCGTCGAACAGCACCCCTTCGCGCACAGCCTGATCGCCGAATACGTCATCGACAAACTGCAGGATGCGTGGCGCTGTACGGAACGATTTCACCAGCGGCACGCGCACGAAATCGACCTTCGCGCCAAACGCCTGCTGCTCGATCACGAACCGCGTTTCGGCAAACGAAGCCGGCCGCGCACCTTGAAACGACATGATGGACTGCTTCGTATCGCCGACGGAAAACACCGTGCGCTGCACGACGCGCTGCTGCCGGTCCGCGCCCTTGCCGGCGAAGAACTCCTCTGCGATCGCCTTGATGATCTCCCACTGCCGCGGGCTGGTGTCCTGCGCCTCGTCCACCAAAATGTGGTCGATACCGCCGTCGAGCTTGTAAAGAATCCACGACGCGCCAGGGCTCGAAAACAACGCGACCGCGTGCGCGATCAAATCATCGTAGTCGAGTACCGCGCGCTGCCGCTTCAAGCCGGCATAAGCCCTCAGCATCGCGTGCGAAACAGTCAGCAGATAACCTGACACCTCCGCAACGAACAGCGCGTTCAACCGGTCGCGCGCTTGTTCAGCAACATCGCCGAAGCGGTCAAGCATTTCGGCCGCGGCAGGTTCGGCTTCCAAGACAGTGCGTGTCGCAAGCTTCGCGCGACGGTCGCCAGTCTGCGTAAGGAATACAGCCAAGAACCGATCAAACCGAGTGCGGTCCCGCTCCGCTGCAAAGCGACGGATCACCTCGCCCCGCGCCTTGTCCGCCTTCGACCCACGCGCAAGCGCCGCTGCAACGCGCGTCAACTGAGCCGGATCGAGCGCCGCCATCGCCTCGTCCAAGACCGAGCGCTCGTTCGCCGCGACATCAAGTCCGACCGACCGCCGCAACGCGCCGTCGAGCGGCGACGCACGCTCAAGAAACACCTCCACCCAAGCCCGCTCACCCGCAATGCCGCGCATCAAAACGTCGAAGCGTTCCTCGCCGGCATAAGCGGTCAGCGCCGCAATCGCATCCGCGAGCGCAGCGTCCGTCGAGGCCGCCTGCTGCAACACGACGTCCTTCGCCTCGTCGATCAGCTCCTCCGTCGCCCGCTCGTCGAGCACCGAAAACTGCGGCACGACGCCGGCCTCAAGCGGAAAACGCTTGAGCAACCGTTCGCAGAACGCGTGAATCGTCTGAATGCGCAGACCGCCAGGCGACTCCAGCGCCTCGGCAAACAACCGCCGCGCCCGCTCCAACATCAGCGCGTCGGCATCTTGACCGGTCAGGGCTTCCAATTCCGCAGCCAATTCGTCGTCCGGAATGAGCGTCCACGCACCAAGCCGCTTGAACAACCGCGTCGACATCTCCGCTGCCGCCGCCCGCGTAAACGTCAGGCACAACAACCGGTCCGGTGCACTACCGTCGAGCAACAGCCGCGCGATCCGGTCGACGAGCACGTGCGTCTTGCCCGAGCCCGCGTTCGCCGATACCCACGCCGATGTCCACGGATCGGTCGCCAGTTGTTGTTCTTGGACGCTCATTCGTCGTCTCCCGACGACCATTCCTTGACCCGCGCCAAGTGGTCATAGTCGCCGGGATACCGCTCCAGCAGCACCCGCGGTTTCGACAAGTAGGCTTGATCCACCGAGTCAAATTGAGCGACGAACTTCTGCAACCCCGCCTTCGCCGTCGCTGCCTCCGCATCCGGATTGGAGTCTTTGAGATCGAGCACCTGCTCGTCACCCGCAAGCGCCGCTCCCTTCAACGCCACATAGACCAACTGATCGACGCTCAACGCCTGCACGCCGGGAAACCCGCCCTCGAGCGCTATCGCCGCTTCCAGGGTGAGCTGCGGATTCAACCCCGACATCACCTGCGCCGCCGTCGGCGGTGTCCCAGTCTTATAGTCGGCGATCGCAATCGACCCGTCGCCAAGTAGCTCGATCCGATCCGCCTTCGCGCTCAGCGTGAACACGCCACCTGGCGCCGGAAACGCGAGCGTCCCAGTCTGCTCGGCTAGAACCGTCCCCGCGCGCACCCGCCGCTCGCGCTCGAACGTCAAGAACCAGCGCGCAATCCGCTCATAACGTGGCCACCAAAACCCGCGCACGCCGGGCTGATCGAGCAACGCACCGAACGCCACCTGCCCGCATTGCATCAGCGCACCGAGCGCCTCCTGCTCCGGCGGCAAGTCACGCGGATAAAGCTTCACAAATTCTTCGAGCGCGTCATGAACAACCGTCCCGCGCTCGGCCGCCGCCGGCGCCATGTCGATCGGATCGAGCTTCTTCAGGTTCAAAATCTTCTTCGCATAAAGCGCGTAGGGATCACGCAACCAAAGCTCGACCTGCGTCACCGCCAACGCCCGCGGCCGCGCGGAGACTGGCGGTTTCGGCGCCGGTGGCTCGATCGCCTTCGGCGGTGTCAGAGGCTTGTCGAGCCGCCGCGCGATCTCGACGAGCCGCTTGTTCTCCAACTGCCCGCCGAAACCCGCACCATCGACCAGCATCGACAACCGCGTCAGCCACCGCGACGGCGTCGTCGGCGCACCGCCGTCTTTCTCCGCCCGCGTGAGCAGCACCTCATCGCCAGCAGCGGCTTGCGTGAAGTCATGCGCGGACAACCCGACACGCCGCTCCGGCTGACTGACCTCAAGTTCACGCCGCATCGGCCTGTTGAGCCACGGCCCCGGATCGGTCGTTGGAGGCCAAACGCCCTCGTTCAACCCGCCAAGGATCATCAAATCCGCATGCTGCAACCGAACTTCCAGCGGTCCCAAAATCGAAAGCCGCGGATGCTGTCCGAGATGCGGCCGAACCGGGATCGTGTCCATCACGGTGCGAATAAACGCAGCGTACACCCCGCCGCGCATCGTAAGCCCGACGTCCGCCGCAGCCACCACCAACTGCTCGAACAAATTGAACGCAACCTCGCCCGCTTCGCCCTCCCACAAGGGCTGCGCGGTGGACTTGGCGAACGCACTCAACAGTTCCGCCGCCTGACGATGCAATTGCGCGAGCCGGATCACGTCGAGCGCATCGCCCGCCGTCGCCGCCGCAAACGAACCGCACGCCAAATCCAACCGCTCGATCAACTTAGCAGCCGGCGACTTTGGGTCGACCGCCGCCCGCAAGCCCGCGATACCGGCCGCCGGACGCGGCCCTCGCAGAGCGTGCACTTCCAAATCGATCGAAAGCGCCCGCGCCTCAGCCGCCGTCTCGAACCCGAGAACTGCTAGCGGATGCTTGAGCAGCGCCAGCAACTGCACCGGCGCAAATTCCTGCGCAGCCGCGTCCGCAATCAGCGATAGAAACCGCCCCGGCATCGTCTGCGACAGCGGCACACCGGCGGAATCATCGATCGCAATCCCCCAGCGTTTCAACTCACCCGCAACGCGCCGCGCCAGCGTGCGATCAGGCGTCACCAAGGCCGCTGTCTTATCCGGTATTTCAATCGCCTCACGCAGCGCCAGCGCAATGACCAGCGCCTCCTCGGATGGCGTGCGCGCCACGGCGACCGACAACCCGCGCAAACCCTCCCCGACCTCCACACGCCGTTCCGCGACCAAGTCGCGCCACGCCGGCGTCGTCGCCGCAGGTCTGAGCGCCTCCGCCAGCAACCGCACCCGCGCCCGATGCGGCGCGCGATCCGTCCACACCTCAACATCGCCGCGCGTCGCATCCATCTTGGAAAGCAATTCCCGCATGCCATGCTGCGGATGCCCAGCCTCGGTCGCCTCCCAAGTTTCGCGGTCAAGCTCCAGGTCGATACCCGGCAACACGACGGCGCCACTAGGCATGTACGCAATCGTACGCAACAACTCGGCCGTCGCAGGCACGCTGCCTGTCGAACCCGCCGCGATCACCGGAAACTGAGGCGGCACCTCGCGCCACCGCGCCGCCGCTTGCCGCAACGCCGCGTCCCGATGCGCGGCTGGGTCGGACGCCTTCTCGGCTTGAAGAATTGCGGGCCATTCCTTGGTCAAAATCCCGAGAAACGCGAGCGTCTTCTCCCAATGCCGCGACAGCTCGTGCGGCACGAGTGTCTGCAACCGCTCCCACGCCAAGCCCTCAGCCGTCGCTTGATCGAGCAACTGCGCCAACTCGCGCGCCAGCTTCAACGCATGGGCCGGCGTCGTCGCCCCCATCGTGCGCGCGTCTTCCTGCTCGGCGAGGCGCAGCGACCACTGCTGGATCAACTTCGCCAGCAATAACTCGCGCCGGAACGGTGACAGCGGCGGCGGCAAATCCACGCCAAGCTCGCGTACCGCGTCATCCGCATCGTCTTCAAGCAGCGACGGCGCATCGTCAAAATCGCCGAGCGCGCGCATCCGCGGCAGCACGGAAACGCCGCCCGGCGCCACACGCGCAAATGCTTCGCCCAATGTGCGGATCGCGCGCCGCGTCGGCAGCAGGATCAGCGCGCGGGACAGCGCAAACGGATCGCCGCTCGAGAACCGCGCCAAAACCCCGCGCGCAAGCTCGTCGGCAAAGGCAGCGCCCGGCGGGATCGTGAAGAGGTTGATCCGGCGCATGCCCGCGGCTCAAGGCGCGCGATGGCGCGCAGCCATGAACGCGTCCGCTTCGGCCTTGGCCTCCGGCGTTCCGATATGCATCCACTTGCCGTCGAGCCGGATGCCGAACAAGCGCTCCTGAGAAATCGCCATATCCCAAAGCCTGTTTGTCGAGAACGCGCCGTCGGGCCCACGCGCGATCAACCGCGGATGAATGATCTGCACGCCCGGCCACGCGAACGGCGCAACACGCTGCGCCTCGCGACGCTTCAGGCGCCCGTTCGCGTCCATCGTAAAGTCGCCCTTGCCCTCAAGTCCGATCGAACTGAACGTCGGCGCCATCAGCATCAGGCAATCCATCGCCGCATCGTCCCACATGGCGGCCATGCGGCCCAGATTCGAACCGAGGCTTTCCAGCCAAATCGAATCGCTGTTGTAGGTGAAGACAGGCTCATTGCCGAACTGCGGCAACGCCCGCTTCAACGCACCGCCAGTATCGAGCAACAGATCGCGCTCATCCTGAATACGGATCTCGACATCGCGCCGGCTTTTCAGATGCGCGATGATCATCTCACCTTTGTAGTGCACGTTGACGACGACCATCTTCACGCCCACGGCAACGAACCGGTCGATCGCATGATCGAGCAACGTCCGCCCCGCAACCTCGATCAACGCCTTCGGCCGGTCGTTGGTCAGCGGCCGCATGCGCGTACCCAGCCCCGCCGCCAAAACCATCCCGCGCGTGGGAGAGAACACCATCACGTATTCCCCAACGTGCCGCGCCAATCGCGCGGAATGTGCCGGTCGAACCACGCCTTCAACGGCGCCAGCGCCGGATGCGCCAAGTCGCGATCCAAGTATCCCCACATCCGCGGCAGATACTGCGTGTAGCGCGGCTTCCCGTCACGCTTCCACAGCCGCGAGAAGATGCCCACGATCTTCGTATTCCGCTGCGCCGCCAGCAGCGCCGCCGCAAACCGGAACGCTTCTTCGTCGAACGACGCATCCGACCGCCGCCGCAAATCCACATACCGGCGCGTCATCGCAGTGGCCAGATCGACGCTCACCTCACGCCGCGCATCTTCGGTGAGCGAAATCAAATCGTACGCGGGCGACCCTGCAAGCGCGTCCTGAAAGTCCAGCAACCCCGCGCGCGCGACACCCTGCCGGTTATCGAGCCACATCAGATTCTCGGCGTGATAGTCGCGCAAGACCACGACCGGCGTCGCGGTGCGTAATGCCCCAAGCGCCTGACGCCACGCCGCAACGAATTCGTCGCGCGCCGCATCGGAAATCGGCTTGCCCGCCGCCGCCGGATAAAACCAATCCGCAAGCAACAGAACCTCGGCCTCCATCGCGACCGGATCGTAGCCGAGCAGATGAACCGCGCCCGCGCCCGGCACAGCCATCGTCTTCGGCGCGGCCACGCGATGAAAGTCGGCGAGCGCATCGATTGCCGTCTCGTAGTACGGCCGCTCCGGCTTACCGCCAGCGATCAGGTCGGCAAAACGCCCGTCGCCAAAATCCTCGATCAACAAGAACCCGGCATCGTAGTCGTGCGCCAAAATCTCCGGTGCACTCAAACCTTGGCCCCGCAGAAACGAACTCAGCGCCGCAAACGGCCGGCAGTCCGGTCCCGCAAGCCGCGCCATCGCGTTGTACCCAAGCTTGCGCCGATCCGCATCGCTCGCATCCGGCGGACACGCAGACGTCTCCGCCCCGCGCGGCTGATCCATCAGCATAGCGGTCACGCCCCGCCGCGCCAGCCGAACATACCGCCGCGTGGACGCGTCGCCGGCGAGCGGATGCAACTCCGCCCCGGCCCACCCGGCGGCCTTAATGAACGCCTGCATCAGTTCCGGCCGCGACATCACTCGCCCCCCGGCAGGCGCAACGTCTTCAACCGCGCAACCCAAGACCCCCGGCCGACGAGCTTCATCAGCCGCGTCTCGCCATCGACGGCCTCGAACATAATGTCGAGCCGGTCGTCCGGCAGCTGCAAGCCCATGCGGTCGGGCCATTCGATGACGAGCACGCCGCGCTCCAGCACCTCGTCGAGGCCAAGCTCACGCAACTCGCTAAGCGCCTTCACGCGATAAAGATCGACATGCGCAATTGCAAAATTCTGCGTCTCGTACGTTTGCACCAGCGTGAACGTCGGGCTCGGCACTTCTTCGCGGGGGCTAAACGTGCGCACGATAGCCCGCGCCAACACCGACTTGCCTGCACCAAGCGGCCCCGAGAGCGTCACCGTATCGCCCGCCGCCAAATGGCCCGCGATCTCTCGCCCGAGCGCCGCCGTACCGACCTCGGTCTGAAGATCGAACGAGCGATAGAAACTGTCGATGCCGGAGGAGGCTGGACTGACGCGCATGACGGCCCTTCTACCCGTGGCCATGGGCCAACTCAATGCCGCCGGGCGCGCTGCGAAAACGTCAGATTTGCGCGGTTGCTGCAAGGCCACCGCCCATGCTAACCGACAACGGTCTCAAGGGGCGCCGGGCGCGCTGTTTCCATGACCGAATCGCTCCTCATCGTCGGCGCCGGACAAGCGGCAAGCCAACTGATCGCAAGCCTGCGCCAAGACGGCTTCGCAGGCGGCATCGCGCTCGTCGGCGACGAGCCCTACATCCCCTACCAGCGCCCGCCGTTGTCGAAGGCGTTCCTCGCCGGCGAACTCGCGCGCGAACGCCTGTTCATCAAGCCGGACGAATTCTACACGGAAGCCAAAGTCGCGCTGCACCTGAACACCCGCGCCACCGCCATCGACCGCGCGCGCAGATGCGTGAAACTAGCGAACGGCAAGGAACTCCCTTACACGACACTTGGCCTCACGACCGGCTCGCGCGTGCGCAAACTGCCGCTCCCCGGCGCCGACTTGCCAGGCTGCTACTACCTGCGCGGCATCGCTGATGTGGAACTGCTGCAAGATAAACTGAAACCCGGCAACCGCGTCGCGATCATCGGCGCAGGCTACATCGGCCTCGAAGTCGCAGCCGTCGCTGCCAAGCACAAGCTCAAAGTAACGGTGCTCGAAGCACTGCCGCGCGTGATGGCGCGTGCAGCCTGCCCCGAGTTGTCGGCGTTCTATGAAGACGCTCACCGTAAGGCAGGGGTCGACATCCGCTGCAACACGAAACTCGAAGCAATCGAGAAGAACGGCACCGCGCTAAACATCAGAACCTCGACCGGCAACGTTG
>JABFRX010000226.1 GCA_013140995.1 Alphaproteobacteria bacterium
CATGTGCACCGTCGAAAGCCCGATCCATCAGAAGATCAAAGAACAGTCGCCACCATCTGTTCTTTGATCTTCTGATGGATCGGGCTTTCGACGGTGCACATGAAGCGCGTGCCCATGTTGATGCCTTCGGCGCCGAGCGAGAGCGCGGCAACGAGGCCGCGGGCGTCGCCGAAGCCGCCGGAGGCGATCATCGGGATTTTTACCTTATCGGCGGCGCAGGGGATGAGGATCAGGCCCGGAATGTCGTCCTCGCCCGGGTGGCCCGCGCATTCGAAACCGTCGATCGAAATGGCATCGACACCCATTCGCTCGGCCGAGAGCGCATGGCGGACGGCGGTGCATTTGTGGATGACTTTGATGCCGTGCTGTTTGAAGTGGTCAACGTGTTCTTGCGGTTTGTAGCCCGCGGTTTCGACGATCTTGATGCCGCTTTCGATAATGGCGTGGCGATACTCGGCGTAGGGCGGCGGTTTCAATGCGGGCAGGATCGTGAGGTTCACGCCGAACGGTTTGTCCGTCATCTCGCGGCAGCGCTTGATTTCCTTCGTGAGGTCCTCAGGCGTCGGCTGGGTCAGCGCCGTGATGAAGCCGAGCGCGCCTGCGTTTGCGACCGCGGAGACGAGCCCGGCGCGGCCGACCCATTGCATGCCGCCTTGGACGATGGGGTGCCTGACCCCGAACATTTCGGTGAAGCGTGTCTTGATCATCGGTTGGTCTCTCCAACTAGCAGATTGCCGTTACGCACACAGTGGAGCCAGCCAGCACGCCTGACAAGCGCGGGGATTCCTGCCGTTACGTTTGTCGGGGGCTTAGGGATTTGGATTACAGTGAGAATCCGCTACAAGGCGCGCCTTCCTATCGAGAGCACCAATGGCAGAGGTTCAAGATATCGTCGATCGGACGCCTGCCGAAGCTGCGGCGCGGCGGCGGACGTTTGCGATCATCTCGCACCCGGACGCGGGCAAGACGACGCTCACTGAGCATCTCTTGCTGATGGGCGGTGCGATCCACTTAGCGGGCGAGGTGAAGGCCAAGCGCGACCGGCGGCGGGCGCGCTCGGACTGGATGAAGATCGAGCAAGAGCGCGGCATCTCCGTCACCACAGCGGTGATGACGTTCGAGTATGGCGGGCTCGTGTTCAATCTGCTCGACACGCCTGGTCACGAGGATTTTTCGGAGGACACGTATCGCACGCTGACGGCGGCGGATTCCGCGATCATGGTGATCGACGCGGCTAAGGGGATCGAGGCCCAAACGCGCAAGCTGTTTGAAGTTTGCCGCCTGCGCGACATTCCGATCATTACGTTCGTCAACAAGATGGACCGTGAGGCGCGCGATCCGTTCTCGTTGATCGACGAGATATCGGATCAGCTGCAACTGCATGTGACGCCCGCGATGTGGCCGGTTGGTTCGGGCTTGAACTTTCGCGGCGTGATGCATTTCGAAAGCGACAAGTTCCTGCAATTCGGCAAGGGCGGCGACGCTGTTGCGGCGAACCGGTTGGCCGACGTGCTTTCGGCGGATGAGCACAAGCATCTGAGCGACGAGATGGAGTTGGCACGGGGCGGGTACCCTGCGTTCGATCTCAAGCAGTTTCGCGAGGGGCATTTGACGCCGATCTACTTCGGTGCGGCGCTGAAGAATTTCGGGGTGAAGGAGTTGATCGAAGGGCTTGGCGCGGCGGCGCCGGAGCCGCGCGCGCAACCGGCCGTGCAGCGCGTGGTCAAGCCGTCGGACGACAAGGTGACGGGCTTTGTGTTCAAGGTGCAGGCGAACATGGATCCGAACCACCGTGACCGCGTGGCGTTCATGCGCGTGTGTTCGGGCCACTTCAAGCGCGGGATGAAGCTCAAGCAGTCGGGCACCGGTAAGGTGATGAGCGTGCACAATCCGATCCTGTTCTTCGCGCAGTCGCGCGAGACGGTGGACGAGGCTTGGCCGGGCGACATCATCGGCATCCCGAACCACGGCGTGTTGCGCGTCGGCGATACGCTGACCGAGGGCGAGGATTTGACGTTCACCGGCATTCCGAACTTCGCGCCGGAAATTTTGCGCCGCGTGCGGCTTGCCGACCCGCTCAAAGCCAAGCATTTGCAGCGCGCGCTGGAAGCGCTGGCCGAAGAGGGTGTCACGCAAGTGTTCCGTCCGAAGATCGGGTCGCAGTGGTTCGTCGGCGTCGTCGGGCAACTGCAGCTCGACGTGCTCTCAAGCCGGATTGCGGCCGAGTACGGGCTTGAGGTTGGGTTCGAGCAGGGTTTGTACGAAACCGCGCGCTGGGTCGATGCGGATGAGCCGACGGAGTTGAAGAAGTTTCTCGACGCGCATCAAGGCAACCTCGCCGAAGACCGCGACGGTGCGCCGGTGTTCATGGCGAAGAGCGCGTGGGAGCTGCGCTATTCGGCGGAGAAGTGGCCGAAGATCAAGTTCACGGCAACGCGCGAGCGGCTGCATTAATGCAAGCGGCGCCAAGTTCCCCTGGCGCCGCTGGTGCTTGGTCTAGAATGAGAAGTTCGTCCGGACCGGGCGCAACGGCTCTTCACGATTGCGTTTCATGAGCGAACCGTCGGTTCCAAAGTGTACGCGAATACCGGCACCAATCCGCCAGAAATCTGAGTCGCCGGCTGTACCATCATCACTGGCGCCAAAGCCGAGCCCGGCGTAGATTCCTGTGTCGCAATCAGGAAAAAGATACTCGACTTCGCCGTCCAACGACCAGGTATCGAAGTCGTTGAACGGCGACGCAATGTCGGCGTCCCAATTGCCGTAGTCGAGACCGAGGCGTAAGCCAAGTTGCGGACTTGCATAGTATGAGCCGTAAACGCCGAGCTGCCAGCCGTCGAGGTCATCGTATGTCGAGTAGCCGAGATGGGCGCCCAGCGTGATATCGCTTAAGAAGAGCTCGCCGCGGCCGCGAATATCAACGCCATCGACCGAAAATAGGGCATCGATGGCTTGGTAATGGATTTCGCCACCAAGCAGGCCTTCGTTAGCGTCACGCCAAAATCCTGCGCCGCCGAGTTTCCATGCGGAGATGCCAAATGGATCATCGCGGAAGGAGTCGAAGGTGAAGTTGCCTTGTGCGTTCCACTTGTTCGACCAAGACCACAGTGCAGAACCATTGGCATGGAAATTGTCCAGGCTTCCGCCGTCGGCGTCGAAATAGGTGTAGCCGGCATCGCCGAGGCCGGTGAGTCTTGTGCCGCTTTTGCCGTCGGCAAAAGCGGGAAATGCGAGAGCGACGAGTGCGGTCGTCGCCAATAGAATTGTGCGCGTCATTTGGGGGAACTCCGTACCTTCGTGGGGGGAACGAATCTTCGGGTGGCGAGAGGATGCACCGTCGACCTGACGGCGCAACGCTGCGGGCCGTAATTGCGGAATCGTAATCCGGCTCTGTTGCTTTGCGGGAGCACGTGGCTTCCGCCAGTCGCAACCCCAGTTTGGCGATTGATCGAATTCACCGATCAATCCGTATACCCCCTGTTGAGGAGTAAGCAGCATGAACGCGGTCGTTGTTACTGGAGCTTCCACGGGGATTGGGCGTGGAATTGCGGAAGCGCTGACCCGGCGCGGGTTTCATGTGTTCGGGAGTGTGCGCAAGGAAAGCGATGCGGAGCGATTGCGGTCGGCGCTCGGCGATGCTTTCACACCGGTGTTGTTTGACGTAACTGACGAAGTGGCCGTGCGTGCCGGTGCAGTGCGCGTGCGTGAGTTGTTAAAAGGGCAGACGCTCAAGGGGCTCGTCAACAACGCCGGAATCGCGACGCCGGGGCCGGTGTTGCATCAGCCGCTCGCCGACTATCGCAAACAGATCGAGGTAAACCTCGTTGGTGCCTTTACGGTGACACAGGCGTTTGCACCGCTACTGGGTGCCGATCGCTCATTGAAAGGTGAGCCGGGTCGGATCGTCAATATCACCTCGCTCGGCGGTAAGATCGGGTCGCCGTTCCTCTCCGGCTACTGCTCGGCGAAGCATGGACTTGAGGGGTTGTCGGAAAGCGTGCGGCGCGAGCTTTTGATGTATGGCATCGATGTCGTGATCGTGGGGCCTGGTGCGGTGAAGACGCCGATCTGGGATAAGGCTGAGGCGATGGATACTTCGGCGTACGCTGGAACCGACTATGGTCCTGCGATGAAGAAGCTCTCCGATTTCATGGCCGGCGGCGCGCGCGATGGGTTGCCGGTCGAGCGTGTCGGAGAGCTTGTGCATCGCGTGCTGACAACGTCGCGGCCGAAGGTGCGCTATGCGCTGGCGCCAAGTTTGTTTTTCGATTGGATCGTGCCGCGCATGCTGCCGCGGCGGATGATCGACCGCTACTTTGCGCAGCGGCTGGGGCTGACCAAGGCTTAGCTGACTCTCGCGGCGCGTTCGTGGCCGAGGTCGTCTTCCGACGCACCGATCAGCAGGTTCAGAAGTTCGTTGGCATGCAGAATGTAGGCTTGCACGCGCGCGTGTTTGGCAATGTCTGTTGAACGCAATTCTGCGGCCGCGCACTCGGCGTAGGTGCGCAAGTAGTTCGATACGGCTCCGAATGCCTTCTGATGCGCGGCTTGCAGCGCACTTTGGCGCGCGGTCGTTGCCGTGTTCGTGAGCAGATATGTCCAACGCAGCGCACGGTCGAGCTTCATTGGGTCGGGATCGTGCGCGAGGTCGGGCTGGCGCTGGCGGCGGATGCTGAACGTGCCCGGCTTCGCCAGCGGAAGGGCAGCAGCGATTTCGCGCGGCGCTTGGACGTAGAGCCCTTCCATCGTCGCGGACGCGAGTTGCTTCGTGCGCGTAAGCGCTTGGGCCCAGCGTTCGCCGTGGCGGCTGCGGATTTCCTCCGTGAGGCCGCTTGCGAGACGATCGAAGCGGCGTAACTTTGCTGCGAGAGCGTCGGGGTCGAGCACATCGACTTGCGTGGCCGCTATGTCGACCGCGAGGCTTTCGGTGTCTGCGAGGAGGATATCGCCGACGACCGTCAAGTCGGTGCGGCCGCGGCGGCCCGTGCCGGTAAGGCGGAGCGCCTGCCAGGGTTGGTCGAGACGCGCCAGCACGAGCAGACCCAGATAGGGAACCAGATCGCGGTTCTTTTCGTTGAGGTTCGAGCGTGCCACGAGCACGTGGTCGATGTGTTCGTCGGTGAGCGCGTCGATGCGCTTCGGAAGAGACTCGCGCAGCATCGCGAGGTCGTTACCGGCCTTCAGCAGGAACGCGATCTCTTCGATGTCGATTAGCACCTCTTCGCCACCGAGCCTCGACGCGAGGTCGTAGCGCGTGTTGCGGCTTTCGTTCGCGAGGCTGAGTGCGCCGGTCAAGACCTTCAAGACTTCGTGCCGCAAACGCTGCAGAACGTGATCTTGCTGGCGCAGGTTTTCGGCGAGTACGGCGTCTGCGATGTGTGCTTCGAGTTCGTGCAACGTGTTACGCAAGCCGTCCTTTGCGAGCCAACGCCACAGAACGCGCACGCTCGAGCGTGCGATGCGGCCTGGTTGTTTGTGGTCGCGCTCGTCCACCAGGAAGTCGGCGAACGGTTCGCAGAACAGGCGCTGCGGCGTCGGCGTGCGTAGCGCTTCCTTCTCGGCGAGCGTGGGGCGCAGCGCGTCGAGGATGAGTTCGGCTGGGAAGTCGTGCTCGCCCGCGATGCGCTTGCGCTCGGCGAGTGCCGCGAGTTCGAGCGCTTGGGATCCCGGCAGGCTTGCCAGAAGACGGCTCAGTTCTCGTTGTTTGGCGAGTGGCAGCATGGCGCTTGGTGAGGCCCCCAGAACCCGGGGCATCATCGCGCGTGCGGCGTAAACATTCGGTCAGGAGCGATGGTAAAGAAAGTGCTGCTTTAGCTGCGGATCTCGACGAATGTGTCGGGATAGAAGCCGTTGAAGGCCGTGCGTAGCGCGCAGGAGTAGGCGCCGAGCTGCTGGAACTCGATCCAGTCGCCGGCGGCGATGTCTTCTGGGAGCTCGATCAGGTAGTGCAGCACATCGAGCGTGTCGCAGGTGGGGCCGAACGCTTTGAACGAGGCGACGCGTGCCTTCTTTTCGACGATGCGGCCGCCGTGATCGGTGTAGACCTTCAACGGATAGCGCACCGGCCAGTTGGGCAGCGCGTATTCGTTCAAGCTACCGTAGATACCGTCGTTGATGAAGATCGTGTGGTCGCGCCGGAGCGAGACTTGCGTGATGACGGAGAGGCCGTCCGCGGCAAGCGCGCGTCCGGGTTCGCAATAGACGCGGCAGTCTTTCGGGAGTTTGAGCGCGGCGAGGCTTTCGCGGATGGCTGTGAAATACTCGTCGAGCGGCGGGACCGTGACGTTCAGGTAGTAGCCTGGAAAGCCGCCGCCGACGTCGAGTGCGGCGAGCGAGACGCCGGACTGCTTGATCGCTTCGCCGCAGCGTTTCAGCGCGGTCTTGAACGACTTCGGATAGAGGCATTGCGAGCCGACATGGAATGTGAGCGCGGGCTTGGCGCCAGCGGCTACGATTTCGCGCAGCAAGGCGGCGCTTGCCGAGACGCCGCCACCGAACTTGCTGGCGAGTTCGATGAGCGCGCCGTCGGCGGGTACTTGCAGGCGCACATAAAGTGTCAGTTGGGACGCGATGGTCTTGTCGGTTTGTGCGCCGGTTTCTTGCAGGACGGTTGTGAGTTCGTCTTCGCTATCGAGGGCGAAGTCGCGCACTCCATATTTGCGAAATGCTTCACCCGCCGCGCCGCGGATGCGTACCGGGGCCATGAAGCTCAGCTTCGCGTCGGGGAAGCGCTCGCGGATCAAGCGCACTTCGGCGAGCGAGGCGACGTCGAAATGCTTGATGCCGGATGCGTAGAGATGATCGAGAACGGGGTGGGCGTGGTTGGCCTTGACCGCGTACATCGTTTCGCCCGGGAAGCCTTCGATAAACGTCTGCGCGGCGGAGCGGAAAGCGGACGGGAAAATTGCGTAAACTGGTAGTGATGGCCGCTGCTTTTCCACGACATCTTTGACCGACGCAAAACGCTGCAAATTTTCGACGTTTCGGGCGGGGATTGCGTGGGCTGAAATCGGCATGGCTTGTCGATAGTTCATGCGTGGCGGCCGGTCAATCGTGCGGGCGCAGAAGTCGATTCAAATGCGCGAGCTGGCGTTGAAGGCTTTGTAAGAGACACACTGTAGCGTTCGTCACATGGGCGCTTGTCCGGTGGCGGTTGCGTCGCCATGCCGGACGATGTGCGGGGGGCCAAGTAACTGAGGCTCGAACCCTATGCATACTTTGATCGACTTGACTGGATTTGGCGTGCTCGCCTTCGTCTCATGCGTTTGCGGGATGATTGTCGTGCATTTGCGTGCGCGCGGTGAACTTGTGGCAGCTCGCGGCGCCCAATTTGACGCCGGTGGCGCCAAGCTTGAGCAGCTAATTGCCGAGCGTACGCGAAAGTTGCGCGAGAAGGTCGTGGAGCTTGAGAAAGCGCGCGCGGCCGCGGTCGAAGCGAGCACGGCGAAGTCGCGGTTCTTGGCCACGATGAGCCACGAGTTGCGCACGCCGCTGAACGCC
>JABFRX010000096.1 GCA_013140995.1 Alphaproteobacteria bacterium
TGGGATTGGTGTCCCGCTGTCCCGGGTGCCTCACGATCCGCTTGGCCCGCCTTCGCCCGAAGACGGGCTACGGCGGGTAAACTGGTGCCGCCTGCGTGACTCGAACACGCGACCCCCGCATTACGAACCATAAGTCTTTCTTGTATCTGTATTTCATCGTAGTTCGCTCTAATACGCGCTCGTGCGCGGAAGGACGCGGTCTCTAAGGCGTCGAGCATATTTCGAGAAGTGAACTGCCGCGAAATCCTGTGAACGGGTTTGGAAGGCATCGAACTCCAGAAACTGCAACCACGCTGCAAACACAGGAAGAACTGGCGGCATATTTCGCCCCGAATGATGCTTGTGGATAAAAGACAAGCGACCACGTCAGGAGTGTGCGTATCATTGTCTCAGCATTCTCTGCCCCAAGTCTCAGGATTGGGGAATGCGTATCATGTCCCTGATTTTCTGTCGAAATATGCATGCTGTCACCGAAAATAGAGACTATCACCCGATAGAGAGAATCGCGTTTTGCATTGCCGCGACACATTGCTGGCCGGGCGATCACCAGTGAGACCGTGTAGGCAGGTCCAACTTCAATGCGTCGGGTTCGGCCACGAAGTTGTCGGGTGACCTGTACATTTCCATCTGCTTTGCTCGATCCTCCACTATCGCGAGATAGGACTTGACCAGCGAACCGGCGAAACCAGGAATTGGCTTCGGCGGATCTGCCCCCCTTCCAGTCTCTGTTGACTCGAACAGAAGCCCAAGTGCTGTCCCAATTCCAGAAACGCGCGTCAGAGTTTCCAATAATACGCCTACGCCTTCCAGTGCCAAGCCACCAAGGCTCTCCAGGGCCAGGTTTTCGGCGAGCTTTTGTTCCTCCTTTGACGTCTCTTGTGAAAGAGCACCAATCGATCCAAGTAGGGTCAGGATATCTATCGCCGCGCCGACGCTCAATTTTTTGTTGATGTCAAACTCTGAGATCTTGAGATCGCTCAATGTCTCACCAGTTTCGTGTACGAACACGGTCGCGTTTAACAACGAATTGTCAGCGGACGCTTTTCCTACGTCATCGAAATACCGATATGTTTCATTTGTCATATCTGTAAGCGTCATCTGTGTCGCCTTCCAGTGCATTGCGGGGTCGGAAAGAAATAGATTTCGACCCTCGTTTTGGAAGAATTGATACATTGCGGCTCCCAAGGCTTTTGAGTATTCGACCCGTTTTTTTTCGGATTCTTCCAGTCGTTTTATTAGCTTAGGATCGGGTCGGTATGGTTCCGGTTGAGAGCCGGTCAGCGGCTGCGTCCCTGGTTTCGCGCTCATATAAGTTGCTTGTTGACCGCTGTTGTCGACCGCCCCAATCGGGTTCATCCGAGCGAATACAAACAGGTTCGGTCCATCAATGCCGCCAGCCGGATCAGCGCTAAGCCAACGCGCGAGCCACGGCAAGAAATATCGTGCGGAGTGATAGTTGAGGCCGGTCGCCTCTTCGCGCTCGTTGCCGGTGTAGCGATAGCGCTTGGTCGAGTAGTCGCCGGCGCCACCAGTCTCGACATAGATCGCCGTCGTTCCGTAGGGGTGGAATTCCTCGTAGGTGAGGAGCTGCGCGGAGTCGGTCAGCTCAATCTGTGCGCTTCCGAGGTGATCGCCGATCTCGTAGCGCAAGACGGGAGAAGGCTGCGCAGGCGCTACGCCGCTCTTCAAAGTCGCAGTCTCCATCATGGTGACACGGGACTCGCCGTCGATGACGTGGAGGGTCGTACGCTCATGGGACTTGGCCCCAGCGGCGTCGAGTACGCGATAGATTTCAAAGAAACGGCTCAAGTAGATCCGCAGCTCGACGATCGCGCCCTTCGCCGTGCGCTTGAGGACGCGCTCGCCCGAGCCATCATATGCATAGAGCTCGCGCTGGCCAGCGGTCGGCAACGCCGCTTCGTGCAGCCGGTCGGCGTGATCCCAGGTGAGGCCGCCTGTGCCCAGATGCGGCAACGCAAGCATGTTGCCATGTGCGTCATGGGAGTGGGAAACAGGGCTTAGAGGATCGCCTGCCATCACTGTCGAGGCGAGCCGGTTTGAGGGGCCACCGCTCTCGTAGTCATAGGTGTAAGTCCGCGTCCAGCCGGCCGCGGTCACGCTCGGCGAGTGGCGCATCGCTTTGATGTTGCCGATGGTGTCATATTCGTAAGTCTGGATGTAGTTTTGAAGCTTGGTCCCATCGGCGAGTTGTGGCGGGGGCGCGCCCGCCTGCGCCGCAACGGGAAAGCGCTGGCTCAAGCCCAGATTTGGCGGCACGGACACCGCTTGATGCTCTCGCCCCTCTGCGCGAATGAGGCGATACAGCGCGTCATAACGGAAGCGCCGCGTCGGCGTGACCATCTGGTTGCTGGTGAAGACGGTTGGCTGGGCGCGGTCCTCGATCTCGACGATGTTTCCTGCGGCGTCATAGGTATACTGAATGTCCTGGATTGTGCCGACGCCGGTCGACGTTTGCAGCCGCGCGAGGCGAAACGTCTTCGGGTCATGATCGTACGTCGTGACGGCGCCGTTGCCGTAGGTGAGGCGCGTGCGCTGTTCCTTCGCATCGTATTCGATGTCGCTGACGATCGCGCTGGCCGCCGATTGCGTGGCGTGTTTGGCGGTCGAGGCAATGAAGTGTCCGCCAATGTCGTAAACGAAAGTGAGTTCGGAGCCATCCGGCGCGCGTTCCCAAACGTTGCGGCCCTCGGCATCGACTTTGTATTCGATGATGAATTCCTCGCTGTCGAGAGCTGGTGATGCCGACCAGTCGGGTTCGGTGGTCTGATCGGCGGGTAGGCGCCGGCCGGTCTTCTTCGCCTCCCCCTTTAATCCGAAGGCGTAGTTGACGAACTCACCGGCTTGATCGCGCGATTTCCAGATTTGGCCGCGCAGACAGTAGTCTTGCGCGTTCAGCGCCGTCTCGCCGTAGACGATTTCGTTGGCGAGGCGTTTGCTGGACGCATCGCTGACCCAGCTCTTGGTCGGCCGCTGCAAAAGGTCGTGTTCGGTCTCCGTCCGAAAGCCGCGCTCGCCGATGACGATCGCGGGCTGGCCGTCCGCCGCGGCCAAGAGCCAGCGTTTGCCTGCGTCGTTCGAGATCGTGTGCAGCGGTCGCCCGGCGAGGTCAAAAACCTGCTTCAGCGCGCAATTGTTGTTCGCATCCCAGATTTCGAGCGCATTGCCTGCGATGTCGAGCACCGAGCGGGACTCGTATGTCGCTTTCGCGATCGACTTCGGCCCGTTCAAGGGATCGTTCGGATCGTCTTTCAGTGTGGCGTTGCTCTCGATCGTGCGCACCGGCCGGCCCAGCGTGTCGAGGCGCTTTTCGGCCGGCGTGTCGGCGTGGGCGGCGGCGATCCATGCCGCATATTGATCAGCCGCTGAGGGCGGCGCCGTGGTTGGGTCTGGGGTGCCGCGGCTCGTGAACCAGTCGCTCTTGGTCGCGACGCCGGTGTTCGGGTCGGTCAGCGAAGCGGTGTCGTTCTGATCCCACGTCGTCTCGTGCCAGGGTGAGAATTCGACTTTGGAATAGGAGCCGTCGGGAAAGTCGGTACGCACCGCGCGGCCGAGCGGGTCGTAGTGGACGATCGGACTGACGCCCCAGAGCCTTAAGACGTCTTCCTCCTCATAGTCCGCCGTGGTCGAGAAATAGGGTTCGTATTTGCGGACGGGGTCACCTTGATTGTCGTAGAGCGTGCGCCCGGTGCCGACCCAGCGCGGATCGGCCGCGACCGCAACCGCCGCCGTCTTCGTGCCGTCGGCTTGGTAGGCCGTGCCGGGGCGGCCGCGGCGCTTTGTTTCGAGTTCGCGGCCGAAGCCGTCGGCATAGGCGCGCGCTTCGCTCCACACACCTTGTGCCAAGGGCTGCAACGCCTGCGTCGCGGCGTCGAGGTCGTGAAAGTGCGTGTGGCGCGACCAGGCATGCGCATAGTTCGGCTTAGGGTTCGCCGGATCTTCCGCTTCGTGATCGTGGTACTCGAAGATCTGCGTCGGGCTTGCAAGCGTGTCGCCGACCGCCGCGCCCGTTTCGTCCGTGCCGCTGATCGCGATCTTCACTGGGCGGCCCAGCGCGTCAAATGTCGCTTCCTGGACGTTGCCGTTCGGGTCCGTCACTTTGACTGGTGCGAGCACGCGATAGTCGTTGTCGACCGTGCCTGTCGATCCGAGTGCATCGGTTACCGACAGCGGCAGCACGCCGAGCGCGTCGTGGACGACGCTCGTCACGGCGCCCCACGGATCGCGCGCCGTCGTCACCAGATAGAACAGCGCCGGGTCGTATGCAGCGACGCCGTCCTGGACCCACCATGATCCGGCGGCGGCGCTCTCCACCGCGCTCAGCGCGGTCTGGAACTGTGCAAGACCACTGAGTTCCGGCGCGCTCGTGAGGTCGGCGTACGGCACGTACCCGTTGGTCTTGAGATCCTGGAGTTTCACTTTCGACGTCGCGTCATCGTCCCCCTGTGCGCGCAGGCCCGCGTTCTCCAACATGCGGCGGGAAAAGATGAGGCTGAAGTCCCGCCCCGGCAGTGCCAACCCGTCGATCGTTCCGAAATCGAGCGGCGTGAAGTCGAGCGCCGCGGCGTTTGCTGCCGCACGATACAAGCGCACGCTCGCTTTCAGTAGGCGCTTGCGGCTCGCGTTTGCCGGCAAAGCGGCCGCGTACTCCGGGACGTCGGAGGGATCGACGGTCGTTGCGCTATCAAAAGCCGCATTCAACGTGGCGATGTTGTATAGCGCGCCGCCCGGCGGTCCGGTTTCGAGTTCCCAACCGCGGGCAGCTTTTAGTGCGCCTATACGGCGCCAGGCATTCTCGGAGAAGTCCGTCTCGCCGGAGTCGGTGTCGATGAAGTCGGTTTCATTGACGGAGATGCGCGTACGCAGCTGCTCAGGAATGACGCCGTTTGCAGCAGGTTCGCGCGGATAGGCAATCGAGGCCGCGCGGAGCTTCTCGCCATAGTCGTTCGACTTCAGCGTCAACTCCTGAGTGATGCGTGCATCGTCCGGCTGCTCCTCGTAGTGGCGCGTCAGCGCTTCGAGTTCGCCGGCGAGGAAGACCGCATGCTCATTGCCCCCGGCAATCGGCTGCAAGCGGCGAACGGCGTAGCGATGCTCCACGAGCGTATACGGATTTGCGTGAGGGGTCGGAAACTCCAATGGGTCGACTGGGTCGTCGCATTGGTAGATCTCTTGCCGCAGCAAGTGGCCGCGCAACGCGCGTCTGGCCTCGCGCAGTTCCTTGGCAGAGTACGCTGCTGTGCTGTCACCGACCTCGGCGTCGGTGAAATCGATGACACTGTCGGAAAGCTCATATTCAGGCTGGAGTGCCGCATATTCGTGTTTGAACTGCGTCGACAGCTTTCGCAACTCGCTCCACGCGCCGGTGTGATACCAGCTGCGTGATAGAATGGGCGGTCTGTGGAACAGCTCGGCGCCATGCGAAGCCTTCCCCTCCGTGGCCCACTCCTCGACGCAGCCGAAGCCACGAAACTCTCGCTCCGGCCGGTCGTAGTAGCCGTGATGATAGGCGTAGCGCTTGACGTGAACGTTGCCGGTGATCAGGTCCTCTGCCTCGACGCGATCGACCACATGCACCGGAAACGGCAGCTTCGTCGCCCATGGCTTTCCCAGGCGCCGATCGCGAAGATAGTAGTAGGTCGACGCCTTGTAAGAGAGCCGCGTCTCGGCGCCGGTGCCATTGTTGACGCGCGTGAGCAGATACGGCTTGCCGCCCATCAGATCCAGGTAGCGCCATGGTGCGCCCGCATGCGCCGGCAACGCCGTCGACCATACGAGGCAACTGGTGCCGTTGCCGAGCAGGTCCGCGAGCGTTGCGTCGGAGAAGCCGTCGTCGCAGGGAAACGTCGGCAAGACTTTCGCTGCGCCGAACTGGTTACCCGACTGATTTATCCAGTAAGACGCGCCTTCCGCGCCAACGTAGAGAATGTCGGTGGTGCCCGACCCGTCGATGTCGCCGAGTTTGATGCGCGCCGCCGAAAACCGATCCTCGGCGTCGAAGATCGGCGCAAAGTTCATCACGACTTTTTCGCCAAAGCGGCCGTAGCCCAGATTCGGCCAATAGGTGACGTTCCCGTTGCGGATGCGGACGATGTCCTCAAGCCCGTCACCGGTCATGTCGGTTGTAAAAATGGACTCTAGGTTGTTCAAGAAGACGCGGCGGGGTCCGCGCAGTTCGTTGTCGCCGACGCCAGCGCGTTTCTCTTCGGTGTAGCCGAGCTTCCCCTCGTTCTTTCGCCAGACGATTTCATCGTCGCGCAGAATTGCGATGTCGACCTTCCCGTCTCCGTCGAGATCGATGTGGCGCACGTCGGATGCGTTGAAGTCGACCACGGCATTCTTCTCGAACGGCCTGAACGGCGCCCACTCACCATCATTCTCCCGCGCCGAAAATCCGGTCAGCGGTCCCGCATACGCGACCACGTAAGGTTGACCGTCGCTTTCAATGGCGGCAACTCGCGAGCCGTTCCCGAAGCTTGCCCACGCTGGCCGCTTCGCCAAGACCTCCAAGCCGCCGAACTCGCCGTTGCCGAGGTTGCGCTTGTAACGCCAACCGTCTGCGTACTCGCTCAACACGCCGGGAAGGCCTTCGCCATCGATGTCCGCAAACGAATAGGGCGTCGTCACGCCTTGCGGGACATTCCGCGCGCTCTCGCCTTTGATAAATTGCATGGCGTCGGCGGGCTTTACCGTCGAATAGTCGAATGTGATGGGCGGCGCGCTGAGTTCAACAAGGGCGCCGCCTTCCTGCGCAAACCCCTTGTGCGTGACCTTGACGAGGCGTGATCCGACCGGATCAAGATCGTAGGTGAATTCGGTGCTGCGCGTCAGCACTGGACTAGGCCCCAGAGACTCGAAATCCTGGAAGCAAAGGATGCGCTTGCAGAGCCGCCTCGTTCGAACCTCGAACCTCGACCGGCATCGTGAAAACGAGTCCGGGCGATGCTCCCACGGGGCACTGTCTGCAATGTCTGGATTTTGGGCGTCGTGCTCACCATAGTCGAAGACGAGCGTGCAAGCCCAAGCGCTGGTCTTCGCGCCCACAGGCGGATTCCCGTAGTAGACACGCTTTAGGTATTTCTGCGGCTGAGGAGTGAGCCGACGCAGGTCCTCGGCCGGATCGTTGCGAACGTTGGCATTATCCTCCGTCTTGTACTCGAACAGCGATCGCGCGCCGTTGGGTTGCACCACCTCGGTCAAGAGCCAGGAGAAAATCCGGTACGGTGACTTCGGGTCGGCGATGGTCGCGCTGTTGTCAGGGTATGCGCCCGACGGGTAGCGCCCGAAAAAGCTCCGAACATTGTCCTTAGAGACTGCAAGCCACCAGCTCTGCGCTGGATCCGTTAGGCTCACGCGCAGCTCGATGCGGTTGAAATCGCCTTCGGTTCGCGGGCGATAACGCGTGACCCGGTAGCCACCGTCCGTGTGCTCGTCGACGGTCCACGAGGCCGCCTGACCTGAACCTGCCGGCGGCGCGTACAGAAGCTTCCGCTGCAGATCCTCCGCGCTGGACATGATGAAAATGTCCGATTTCTCGTAAAGCGGCAGCCCGCGATCGGTCTTGAGCGAAATGCTCGCGCTCGAAAGCGACCAACCGAGGCCGAACGGTCCATTGCCTGAACCCGAGTCGTAGGAAAGCACGAGCTCCGGCGCACCGCGCATTTGCGGCGCACTAATCGGCACGCTGACCGACCCCGCGCCTGTTGCGGCATTGACGGAGAATTTCTCCCCGATGCTTCGTATCGCACCGCCAGCCTTCGGAAGTGCCAGTTTCGGAGCGAACTCCGTGAACTCACGGGCACGTCGAGGGGCATCACGCTGCGCAGCTTGTTTTGGCGCGTGCGTCTGCGAAGCGGCGGTCGTTGCTTCCCTGCCAGTCGGCCCCTGTCGCTCGTTCGTCACGGCAGTCCCCCGGGAGCAATCATAAGGCGCCGCTGAAAGTCGCGTAGTGGCTTTCTTCCAACACTCGCGCGCAATCGAACCCGACCGCTGCTATGACGCAAGGTAGTCTGAGGCGAAGCTTCGCGATGTAGCACAACGCGCCGACGAACGAAGACGATGAATGTCGTTCGAATGGAGAGCAACACTCTGAAAACGAGAACAATTGAAGTCTTCTCAAATCAACCTACGAACGAAGTTCGCGGTGAGTATGCAAATGTTCTCGTTGTGACTGAAACACTACAAGCTCAATGAAAACAAGATCCGGTCACTGCCACCCCGCGCCATTCCTCCTAAGCTTCAGCACACCATCAGGCGTACCATGGGGGCGATCCATCTCACCGCGCGCATCGAGTTGGTCGGAGGGGAGATACCTCTCCGTCGCCGTGGACTCCTTTGTATTTGGACCAACGCCGACAGGCAGGGAAAGTCCCAACGTTTTCTGATCGGTCCCGATGGAGGCGCCGCAGGCACGCTGCACCTGCCGGGTGGCTACGACACAGAAAGCGGACAACTTCGCTGCCGTGTCAGAGTCCGGTGGCTGGTTACAGGAACTGCAGCTGCATGTTTCGAGCTCACATGGCGTAACGGCGAAGCGCGCTGCGATGTCCGTGTCGGGCGCCTCATCTTCGGGCAGGTTCGTGGCGCGACAGACTCCCAGTCGGTTGAATTGTTCGATACCAAGAACGACGCCACACCGCTCGCGTCTTGCCCGATCGACAGCGCCGGCCGCTTTTGGCTCCACGCGCCATTGTCAGTGACGGGCGCAGACGGCGCCTTCCTCTTGCGCTACGGGTATAATGCCGAACACCAGACCGTTCTGGCATCGAGGGTCGTCACACAGCCAGGGACAGAAGTGGAGTGCGATCTCACGATCGGCGAGGTCGCGGTTGAGGCGGGAGATTCATTTGCGCTCCCCGCCGTCGGCGACCAACCCGAAACCGAGGGTCCCGCGGAGCCTACGCCGGAAACAGAACCAGAACCGAAACCAGAACCCCAGCCTGAGCCGGAACCGGCGCCGTCGCCACCATCGGACGAGCCGTCAAAGGAAACCAGCAAGACCCTCACGCTCTTTGGCGACATTCGCTATGCCGCGCGGGACAGGGTCGGTGACACGCTGTTCTTGCGCGTCGTGCAGATTCGCTTGCGCGGCGACACGGTCGTCTTGGAAACGACCATTCCGGCGAAGGCCGCCTACAGTGTCGCGTTCGAGGCGCCCGCAGGCCCCGCGCCGCTAAGGCTCGAGGTCGCAGCGGAAAGGAGAGATAGCGCCCGTCCGCTGTTCGTCTCGCACGAGTTTTCGGCCGAGCCGGGCAAGCGCAGCATCCATATCGAGGTCGCCGATCCGATCATACACCAGCCGCTGTTCGAACGGCTGATGGCGGCTGTATCGCCTCACCTTGAAGACTTGCCTCTCGCAGCACTCACGCCCGACCAGTGTCAAGGTTTGGCGGAACGCGCTCACCTCGACCCGGAACATGCCGCGCATCTCGAGCGCGCGGCGCAATTGGTGGCGTCTCTGTCCAACCTTACGGGTCCCGGGGCGGCGCACTTTCTTCCGCTCTTCTTCGTCTTTACGCGCGACCGCGCGGCTCCCACCCTGGCGGCCCTCTTTCTGCAAAGCGACGATGAGCATCGCGAGTTGGTCAAAGCCGCGACCGCCGACGACATTATCGGGACGCCGCCGTGGCGCTTCAAGGACGGCGGCCGGGAATGGCAGGTCTCGCTGCAGGACTTCTTTGCCCTGAAAACCTCCGCAGCCGCTTCTTCCGTTTTGTTCGACACCAAACAGGAAGGCGATCCAAATGCGCAGGCGGCCGGTCTTGCCGTCGCGGGTCGTGCGAAACAGTTGAAGCTCGCGAAGCTACACAAGGAGTCGCGTGATTTTCGCAGCTTCCTGAAACAACTCGACCGCAGCGGGGATTTCTCCACCGAAGAGAAGCGTCAGATTCGCGTTGTCGGGGGATTGACCGCGCTCACCGATCAGCGACCCGATCTAGTTGAAGCGCTGCTCAAGGCGTCGCCGGGCGGCAAAATGGAACACACGGCGCAGATCGCAGCCTTCGAGCCCGAGGAGCTGGCCGCGATCGTGCGCGGGGCCGGTGGTGCGCCGCTTCGCTACAAGGATCTGCCGGATCCCGACCGTGCCTTCGCCGAAGCTCTGCTCGACGATGTGCATCGCGCCGCGCCCACGCGCGCCTTCCTGATCCGCGTCGCCAAAGTGAATTCTGCGCCACCCGAAATCACACAGGCAGCCGATATCCTCGCGGCGCACCCTCAATTTGACATGTTCGCAAAGCCCGCCGGGGCCTTTTTCAGGCCGGCGGGCAAAGCTCGGAACACAGGCGACAAGCGCGTTGTACTTGCGCCGGCTGAGTTTGAGTTGATCGAGCGCACGCAGCGTCTCTCGCGTCTTGCGCCTTTGCGTCAATCGGCGGACGCCGCCGCGGGGCTGATGAAAGCTGGGATCGGTTCGGCGCATCAAATCGCGTCAATGGGCGAGCGGCGGTTTGCAACAGACACTGACGGTCTCGTCCCCATGGAGATGGGGCGCGCTATCTTCCAAAGGGCGCTCGAAGTAGATCAGTTGACGAACGCCGCGATGATCGAACTGCTTCAGCATCGCAACTTCGGCAAAGGGCTGCCGGGTCCCGTTCTTGCGGCCTACCCGTTCCAAACCGATGACCTCTCCTCGCTGGAAGCCCTATTCGGCTCGATGGATTCCTGCAAGTGCATCCACTGCCGGTCGGTGTACTCCGCCGCAGCGTACCTTGCCGACCTCCTGACCTGGCTCCTGCGGGATTTCGCCGCCGTTGGGTTTCAATCCGGGTATCACGCCCTCATGGCGCGCAGAGGCGACATCGCAAACCTGGAACTCTCCTGCGAGAACACACACACGCTTCTTCCGCACATCGATCTCGTGCTGGAGATTCTAGAATACGTCGTTGCGTGGCAGCCCGACGATCTGTCGACGCTGCGCTACCAGACGACGTGGGAGACACCCGATCTGCTGGCGGACGGCGAATATTTCAGCCGGCCACCGCTCGCGCAACTGCCGCATGCGGATACGGCGTACGGGAACACCGGTCTGCTCGGTGCGTATTATCCGTGGACGCTGCCGTTCAACCTTTGGCTTGAGCAGGTCCGGCGCTATCTGCGCGCGATGGGCGTGGAGCGGCGAGAGCTGATCGCGCTCAGCGAGAAACTCGACGTCGCCCAAGAGACGTGGCGCACGGCCGCAGAAACCCTCACGCTGAACGAGAGCCAATTCGACATCATTTCCCAGTTCTCGCACGGGCCGCCGCTTCCTTCGCTGGAGCAGTGTTGGGGCTTGACGGGCCAGTCGTTTGCGCAATTCAGCACCACCGCGTTCGTCGAAGACTGGATCAAGAAAAGCGGGCTCGATCAGAAAACGCTGCTCGAGGCGTTGGCGACCGAATACGTCTCCGGGCGCATCGTGGCCAACGCCGCCAAAATCGAGATCGTATTCGACCCGAGGGACCTCTGCGACCTCTCCAAGGCGCGCTTTTTGCCGGCATTGACGGCGGCGCACGGCTCGCGCTTGCACCGTCTGGCGCGATTGCGCGCTGCGTTGGGTTGGTCGTTCTGGGAGGTCAACGAGGCTTTGATCGCCCTGCGCGATCCGGCCGAGAGCGATCCTGTGAGCATGAAGTTCCTCGAACGCCTCGCGCAATTCGAGCGCATTCGCGCGCGCTTCGACGCACCTGTCGCCGACATTATCGGCTGGTTCGGCTACATCCCTGCTTACGCAAGCTCAGAACCGTCGGAATGGTACCGCGCGTCCTTTCTGGAAAAGCCGGGCAAGGATCGCGTCATCGCGATGTTCGCCCTGGTCCAAGCCGGTAACGCATCGGCACGCGGACTGTCAAACCCGATGACGCTCGCCACGGCGACAGACTCGAATTTGACTCTCTTGCGCGAGTCGCTGGGGTACGAACCGGAGGGGTACGACGCGGCGGTTGCGTGGCTCGACGCGTCTTCGCTCGACCTTCCCACGCTGAGCGCGCTCTATCGTGTACGCACGTTCGCGAGGGCGACCGGTCTATCCGTTTCGGATCTGCGCCGTTATTCCGAGTTTCACACGGCGGACTTTTTCAACTGGACGCCCGAGCAGGCGCTCGACTTCCTCGACTTTCTCGATTGGATGCGCGGTCATCAGCTGACGCCGGAAAAACTCTCGTTGTTGATCTACGGCGAGGACCAGGCCGGCGATTTTCTGATTTCGCAGAATCAAATCGACGCGGCAAAGACCCGCCTCTACGCGAAGGATGGTCTCTTCGATACACTGATCAAGAACAAGCCAGTTGTTCCGGCCCTTCCGTCGTCGGGAGAGTACACGCCGGACGAGGCCACGCAAATCGACCTCCTCTTCGAGGAGGCGATGGCGACGCTGTACAGCCCGGAAGACGCCGCCATTATCCAGGCGCTGGTCAAGAGGGACGAGGCCGCGATTCCCAAAACGTTGGCGGACGGCATCACGTCGTTCGACGGCCCGGCGTTCCTTGCGGAAAAGCTGCCGCCTCAATCGGGGTTCGATGTCGGGGCTGCCGTGAGCAACCCGAACTATCCGAACGGGGCAGGCGCGCGGACAAGGTTCGAGGTCAGAACCGAGATCGCCAAACGCAGCGCCATGGGCGTGCTGCAAAAGAGACTTGAGCAAGCGCTGCTTACCGTCTTGAGCGAGCTTTTCGGTCATGAAGCGGAGCGGGTGCGTACGGCGCTGCTGACCATGCGTGGCGGCGCGCTCTCAGGGCAAAATGGTCTGGGCTATCTGCTTCCTGCCGCTAACGCGACTCTGGTCAGCGAACCGAGCCAATGCGACGCGGTCATCCGTCATGCGGCGGTGGTCGTGTACAGGCTTGTTTGGCTCAAGCTCGTCGACGCCCCACTCGAGTCCTTGAAGTCCTTCTCGTCGAAGATGGGCGACGGACAGCTGGGCGTGGCGCCAAACGCATCGGCGTTCGCGTGGTTCGATCTGTTCGATCACAACGACGCGATTACACGGCAAGCGGGGGCGGAGGGCTGGCGCAACCTCGTGCGGGGCTTAGAGTTGGGCACGCGTTTGGACCTGACACTGGACGCATTGACCTCCCTCCTGGCGGACGTCGGGGCCGCGTCGAATTTTAGCTCTCTCACTACTACCTCGGCCCTCGCCACAAAGCTGATGAACGCGTCGCTCGTCGATCCGAAGCCGATTGGCGCCGACATCGAGCTGGTGCTGGCGCACTTCGACAACACCAGCCTTGAGAACAGCGTCGCTGAACTGGCACTGACAGCATTGGACGTCCTGGATCGGCTCAAGAAATGGAACCTCGCGTTCCAGCAGGCGATCGACTTCGCTGCGTATCCGGCGGACAAGGCTCTGCCCGGCCTCGTGAGAGCTGCATGGCGAAACCGGCATGACGACGAGGCGAAGTGGGACGCCGCCCTGAAGGCCGTGCACGATCCGCTCCGCGAGACGCGCCGTGACCGCCTTGTCGATTACCTTCTTGGGCGCTACGCACAGCTCGAGTCGAGCGCGGATCTCTATACGCACTTCCTGATCGACGTCGAGATGTCGTCTTGCATGAAGACGTCGCGCCTGGTCCTCGCGACGAACACCGTTCAGCTGTTCATCCAGCGCATCTTCCTTGGCCTCGAGGAAGGCGTGTCTCCTCACGACGCAGAGGCAGCGGCGAAGGAATGGGAGTGGCGAGGGAATTACCGCGTGTGGGAGGCTGCGCGAAAGGTCTTTCTCTATCCGGAGAACTGGATCGAAGCATCGTTGCGCCTCGATAAGACGCCCTTCTTCAAGGAATTCGAAGAGGAGCTCTCGCAAGGCGAGCTCAACGAGGCACACATCGAAGAAGCACTGGCGACGTATTTGAAGAAGGTGGACGAGGTCTCGCAGCTGAACATTCGCGGCTTTTGCTACGGCCCGGGGATCGGACCTTACGATCCCGTATCCCACGATCTGCATGCCTTCGGCCGCACACCGGTTCAACCCAATCGACACTTTTATCGAACGCGCAAGGCAGGCGCTGGCTGGACGCCCTGGAGCGAGATCGAGCACGACATCGAAAGCGACCATGTGATCCCGATCGTCTGGAACAGGTCACTCCATGTCTTTTGGCCGACTTTCGTCAACCGGCAGTTAAACGGCGCCGACTATTTTGAGCTGTCCTTTAACTTCACACGCCTTCGGTCCGGGAAGTGGCGCAGCAAACAGCGCATTTCCACGCCAATCCTCTGTGGACCAAATGCGGGCGTCGGGGTGTTCAATTATCTGGCAGGAAAGATGATTCAACGAACGGTCGTACAAGGTCCAAGCTATCTAGAGACGTCACACTATCATCCCGTCACCATGAACATCGAAGACTTTTTCTTTTGCGCGTATCCAGACACGGGTCAGCTGAACACGATCGCACCGGACCACCCTATCGATCTTCTAATCAGAGTACGCAGGAAATTTGACTATACATGGTTCTTTCCGCCATTTGGTTACGCTCTGGCAGCGTACGAAGACGGTCTACGGCTGAGTGCGTCTTATGTTTCGCGCACCGAGGCGGACTACGACCCAAATGTCGAGCCGGCTCCGCCCGAGAAGGGGGTGCACCTTAGACCTCATCTGACGCGTCCCGTGGGAATGAAATTGGCGCCGATCATCCAAAACACTAGAGGCCGCGGATGGGGCACGGGCGGGACTATTCCGATTAAACTCTTTACCAAGAAGTCTCCAGTGCCGAATGAGGCAACACCGCAATCGCTCCTCGATGACACGCCGACTTACAACCTCGTGTTCGCGCAACAGAACCGACACCACCTCTTTAAGGATCCATTCTTTTTCGAAGACTCAGAGCGTTGTTATTTCGCGACCTATTTCGGTGGATACAAGGAAGACCCGGACGGCGCGCCGCCGTACGACTATCACGGGGGCTACCGTTTCGAGACGTTCAGAATCGCGGGCGCGCAGCACTTGATCGCCAAGCTGAATTGGGGAGGCGTCGACGCGCTTCTGGCGCCGCCGGTTGGCGATCCATTGCGGCGCCAACAAGTTGCGTTCGATCCATTCCGGGCGCGGCCGACGTCGCCGGTCGGGGACTTTGCGTTGCGATACAAGAGAACCGCCGAGGTTACGGCGCCACTGCCGGAAGACTACATCGATTTCGATCGCTTATCGCCTGTCTCTGCGTACTACTGGGAAATCTTCTTCCACATCCCGACGTTGGCCGTCGAACGGCTTCGCGCCGAGGGCAAGTTCGAAAAGGCGCTCAAGTGGCTTCGCTACCTTTTCGATCCGACGACCATGGCGGAGGTGAGCGATCCTAAGCGATTTTGGATGTTTCGTCCGTTTCACGAGCTCCAGTCGACTGCCTCGATCCGGCGGCTGATGGAAGCAATGAGCGGCGTGACATCGAGCAGCCTCGAATTCAAATTCTCGATGATGGGGCAGATCGCCGCGTGGCGCGCGGATCCCTTCGACCCTCACGGCATCGCCGCGATGCGGCCGCTCGCCTACATGCTTTGGGTGTTCACGACCTACATCGAGGTTCTTATCGAGTGGGGCGACGCGTTGTTCACCCAGGACACGCGCGAATCGATCAACGAGGCGATTCAGCTTTACATGATCGCCGCCCAGATGTTGGGACGAAAACCTGATCTGGTCGAGCGTCCCGACAGCAAACCGAAGACCTTCGCTGAATTGCTGGCAAGCGGCCTTGACGCCTTTTCGAACGCCGCCATCGCCGTGGAAAGCGCACTTCCGATATTACAAGTGTTCGACGAAGGCGCGCCGCGACCGCCTTCCACCTCGCCTGTACCCACCCCGGGCAGGCCGGGAAGACCGCCCGTACCGCCGATCGGCGGGCGCGGCGACAGGTCGCCAAGGCCGCGACCAGAGCCTCTCGCGAGGTCGCTCTATTTTTGCATCCCGGATAACCCGCAACTTCTTGGCCTGTGGGACACCATTGCCGATCGTTTGTTTAAGATTCGCCACTGCATGAACATCAAAGGCGAATTTCGCGAACTGGCGCTATTCCAGCCGCCGATTGACCCCGGACTCCTTGTTAGGGCGCGCGCCGCGGGTTTAGATCTGTCTGAGGTCGTCGCGGGGCTCAATGCGCCTCCGCCGCACTACCGGTTCACGTTCATGCTTCAGAAGGCCAACGAGTTCGCGGCGGAAGTGAAATCGTTCGGCGGCTCGCTTCTTTCCGCGCTCGAGAAGCGGGACTCGGAAGCGATGGCGCAGCTGCGCAGTCAACAGGAGATTTCGCTGCAGAAGGCGACACGCAACGTGCGCTCGCGCCAGCTCGAAGAGGCGAAACAGCAGCTCGCAAGCACGCTCGAGAGCCGCAAGGTGACGGACACACGGCTTCAGAATTACCAAAACCGCCAATACCGCCTTCCGGAAGAGGAGGACGCTAACAAGCATCGAAAGAAGTCCGAAGACTGGATGTGGGTCCAGAAGGGCGCGGCGATGCTCGGAGCAATTCTTTCCAACATTCCGGATGCCTACGTTGGGCCATTTCCGCTCGTGAAAGCAATCGGGGGGACAAAACTCGCATACGCCGCAGATCTAACGGCGATGGCTGCAGGTGGCGTCGCCGAGGCATTCCGAAACAAATCCATCGAGGCCGCCGACAACGCATCCGTCAAGCGCCGCTGGGAGGAATGGCAGGATCAAATTAAACTTGCGCAGGCCGAACTGAAGCAGATCGAAAAGCAGATCGTTGCGGCCGAGATCCGCGTCGCAATCGCTGAGCAGGAGCAGGCCAACTTGGACCTGCAGATCGAGCATGCCAAAGAGACGTTCGAGTTCATGAAATCCAAGTTCAGCAACGAAGATCTCTATGAGTGGATGGGATCGCAGCTCTTACGCCTTCACCGCGAGGCGTACCAACTCGCGCGCAACTTGGCCAAGCAAGCCCAACGCGCCTTCGAATATGAAATCGGGACGCCCGACCACCCGATCGGCTCCTCCCATTGGGAACCCGGAAGAAAAGGCCTGCTCGCCGGCGAAATGCTGGGGCAGGATCTGCGTTATCTCGACTCCGAATACATGGCGCGGAACGAACGAACGTATGAGCTCAAACGTGACATATCGTTACGTCTGCTCGATCCCGAAGCTCTAATGGATTTGGTGCAAAACGAGCAGAACAAGCCGTGCGAGTTCAAGCTGCCGGAATGGCTGTTTCAAATGGACGCTCCCGGCCTCTACAAGCGCAGGATCAAGTCGATTGCAGTATCGATCCCTTGCGTCGTCGGACCTTATACCCCCCTCCATTGCAAGCTGACGTTGCTTAGCCACGAGATACGCGAAACGCCGGATTTTCTTGCCGTGCCCGACCGTCGCTTTGATGCGCTGCAATCGATCGTGACCAGCAGCGGGTTGAATGACGCCGGCCTCTTCGAGCCGAACTTGCAAGACCCGCGCTACCTTCCCTTCGAGGGATGCGGCGTCATCGCGCAGTTTCGTCTAACAATCTTGAGTGAGTTGCAACTCGACATCACCACTGTTTCGGATGCCGTCTTACATATACGCTATACAGCTCAGGAGGGGGGTAAGATATTTCGCGATGCCGAAGCGGGTGAGGCAAGCGCGGCAACAGTCGCGAACCCGCCGGAATTGCTGCTGTCCATGCGTCATGACTTTCCTGACGACTGGAATGCCTTGATCAATGCGAGCGGTACGCAGGATCCAGCGACACAGTTCCGAGCGGCAGACCGCGAACGCCTCCCCTATCGCGCTCGCATCGGCTATCAGCCGGGCGAGTATGCCGCCCCGGACGACGCGTTCGCGTTGCTCGTCGATCAGCAGACGGGCGCGTACGAACTCAAGCACGTTGGAACGACAAACCTTTCCATCACTCCGACATCTGCCGGGTTGGAGTTTACGTTCAACGGCACGATCTACTTGTTGGCCGACCTACTTCTGCATTATTCGAAGTAACACAGTCGATGCTATCGGATGCGTCTGATCTTAAGCGACCGGACATGTGCCGCAGCGAAGTAATCCTGCCAGAATTTTTCGTGCATGGCGGTTTGCTGCCCACCACCCCGGTCGTCGCTGCGCGCGATTTTGAACACTTCGACGTCGACGCCGGACAATTCAGGAGCGGCAACACCGGTTCGATCCGAAGCTGCAAATGTCGCGTAGGCGGTCGGATTCCTATATTGCCTTAGAATTGGGCTGTTCTGGAGCAGGTCGGAGAATATGACCAGCCGGCGATGACCTACGGCATCCTCAAACCATGACATCCGCGAAGCGTCGAAGATCGCCTCGATAATGGGGGAAGTCTGCGCTAGCGCTCCGCCGTTCGCTTGAGCACTTGCTGCTGCGGCGAGCAGCGGGCGCTCGAATTCTTCTTCGTAGACTTTTTGGACGAATCTTGGGTTTTCATTAACAAAGTTTGCCGACTGACCATTCCGTGGTTTGCACTTGTGAAACGTGGCGTCGGACAGCCCGCTCTGCGTTGTCGAATCCAAGAAGTGAACCGAAATCAACTCGCCGACGGACAGCCCGCCGACTATGTTCGCGACTTCGTCGCTGATTGCTCGCCGTTCATTCGGGGCAAGCGCATCCGTGGAGTCGATGACAACCAATGTCACTCCCTTGGGGCCATCGGCTGGGCAAAGCGAGGCGGCGTCATTTCCCGGCTTTGTCAGAAGGCTTGGCAAGAACGCGCCGGCTGCACCTAACGCCACAGCGAGAGCAGTGCCAGCCGCGATGAGGGCCACGCGATCCCGGCGCGACATTCGGTGGAAAGGGCCGCGGCTTCGCATGGGATTCTACCTCCTGTCCTCCTGAACAGCGAAACTGCTCTTTTGCGCATCAAGCAATTCCTGAAGCGACCTGCGTTCGGCAGTGAACACCTGCAACAGCTCTTGCTTGACTGCATCGGCGTCGCGTTCGCTCAGCCTCTTGAGACAAACCTTCACGCGGCGCAGTTCGTCCATCTCTTCCCTCGGATCACCGAAATCGGCTGATCCAATTGTCTGCGCCGCCGCGGCGCTTGACACTGCTCTCGCGCGGCGCATTGCCCGCGCCTGAAGCGCGGCCAATCGCCTCGCGAGACGCTGCGATGCTCCAAAACTTTCCTCATACCGCGAGAACGACTGCTGTGCGCTTGCAACCAACCCCTGACGTTCGCGCTCTGCCGCCTCAAACAGCGACTCGAATTCGCGCAAAACATCACCCCGCACCGCAATAGCGTCAGCACGGGCCTCGGACCACACACGCTGTACCCGGCCGAACCCCGGATACGGATCGGTCGATCCGAAGACTTTCCGGGTGATCGCTGCAAACCCGATGATGCCAATAACGGTCAATAACCAGGCCTGAACGGACGATATTCCAAAAGGATGGTTTGCGAAGTGTTCCCAAGCAGCTTGAGGCGCGGTCACAGGGTCGACTTCTATGCGCGCGCGATAGTGCCCCGCCACGAGATTTACGAGTGTGACGAGTGCGCCGATGGCGACCAAACCCGCCACACCCAAATATTGGGTTTGGCGATCCCTGTGATGCAGGAACCTCCAGCAAGGGACGGCTATGCAAATCGCTGAAAGCGCGTTGATGATCGATATCGAGGCGGCGATATATAGGCCACCCAAAAGACCTGCCGCGCTTGCTTCGGCGAAGTTTGCAATGTTTAGCAACGTTTCGGCCACGATAATCAAGGTTACAAGCAAAGCGCTCGTAATGGCGTGATGTTGCTCTTGCGCTTCGCGATCAAGACCGTGCTGCCTCTTGAAGCTCGCGAGATCTGCGCGCGCCGCAGCTTCCCGCTCCCAGAGCTCGCTCAATTCAGGGCCGCGAACAGCGATCAAATTTGACGCTCGGCTCATGAAGAGCGCAGGCAATGAGCGAATGGCTGACATCGTCGCGTCAAAGTCAAATGCTCTGCGTACCGCCCGTTCCTTTGCCAGGTCGCCTTCGAGACGTTCGATCGAGCGGCGCGCACGCGAGGACAGAATTGAAAAGGGTTCATTCCCGGCGATTTGGCTCTGATCTGAGCGTGAACGAAAATCGAAGTGAAGCAAGCGTCCCGGTGTCCAGCGGTTTACACTGTTTGGGGAGCGCGTTTGCACTGCCGGTTTTTGCAAAGACGTAGCGCGCATGGCTTCGCACTATGACATCGGATGTCGACGTTCACTCGCCGAGGCGTTAGCCCCGCCCAGATAGATTTCGTTCGTGGCAAGTTTGCACGGTGCTCGTCGCGCTTTCGAGCGTCTAGCTCGCGATCCGCTCTCCTGCAGATTGTCAAACCGGAGAGCACGGTAGGGCTCCACGCCTGTTGGTGGTGCGGTTCTTCAAGATTCGCCGGTGACACGAGTCGATTTTGATGGGTCACTTCTTGAAAGCGCTGATCGGTCGTAGCCGGCGCAATGACTCTATCCATGATGGGATCGTGACGGGAAGGACGTACAACTAATTCATTGCAGTGCGCTCCAATGCGCTCCCGTGCGCGGAAGAACGTGGTCTCTGAGGCGTCGAGCATGCTTCGAGACTTGAACTGCAGTGAAATCCCATGAATGAGTTTGGAAAGCATCGAACTCTAGAAACTGCAACCACGCTGCAAACACAGATCAAATCAACGACGCGCGTCGTACCCCGTGGTCACCTTGTGTGCAGATTTGTCGCCGTGTTTTCCTGCGCGATTTTTTCCGCGACAGGAGACTGCAAATGCGATTGCGAATTGGTCTGGAGGTAGTCGGTTTAGTAGCGATGGCTACAGCTGGAGCTGCGTCTAACAATGAACTCAACGATCGGCTGGTGAACGGCTCGGACCAAGTGCGTCGCGATGTGCTTCAGTTCTTGATTGCTGACAGTTGCCACGTGGCTCGAACATTCTTCAACGGGATCGCGAAGCGAGGTCCGGCGAAAGGGCGCGCGTTCTCGAGCGACCAATGTGCCGACGGCCGCGCGTTCATGGTGATGATTCCGCCGCGCAACGAAGACACGCGGATCATCGAGTGCGAGAAGCTGAAGCGGTTGAAGCTGAATAGCTGCTTCAAAAGGCTGCGGGACTAGGCGCTTGTAGCAGGGCCGTGAGCCACGACGAAGGCCGCATCCCAGTCGTTGGTAATGTTCGCAGCAATCGTCCCGATGATCTCGTGGTGCGCCGAGTGAACGACCAGCAGAAAGGCAACGTCGGCAGTCTCGAAGCACCACACTTGGCTGCGGCGGCACAGACGGCAGAGTTCTTCCACCGCGCGTGACATGAACGACTTGTGGTCCTCGCGAGGAAAGTGCTGATAGATCAGAATACTATGTCCGCGCTCGTACGCCGCGAGGACTTCGCTTCGGTAGATATACTTGGGTGACGTCGCGCGGCCCCAATCGCAACTGATGTCACGTGAAGTCCATTGTCAGGATCAAAGAAAACGAGCTGGCAGCGACGCAGTCTCTCAAGCGCTTCGCACATGTACGCCGCCCTGATGTTGGGGCTTGTCGGCACAAATTCAGAGAAGAATTCGGCTCCGCCGAGTATGCCGCTTTTCTCCAAAAATTTGGTTCGGTCGACCCCGTTGTAGCGAGCGCATTGAGCTTGTCATGTAGTTCTGGGTCGTAACGGCGCCACACATTTGGTTGTTGGAGGAACTGCGTTCTCGCACCGTCATTGCGACCGTCGGGAGGGGTGAGCATCCAACAAACGCCAATGCGAGTTCGGCCGTCGTCGCGAAGGCGGCGCAGGATCGCGAACTTGCGGTAGTCGTTGATGTCTCCTGCGTACTGTTCTTTCATCTTGCAATTTCGAATTCTGGGCGCGTCACGATTGACGATTGTCCCCTATATCGGGTGTCCCCTATATACGACATTAGTTTGATTTCGGGGCATGATGCTCCGAGATATTTTTGCGAGAAACGTGCGTATTTGGCGGGCCCGCAGGAAGCTGTCGCAAGAAGCGCTTGCTGACGCAGCAAAAGTTAGTCGGGGCTACATGAGCGACCTGGAGCGCTCGGTGAACAGCGCTAGCCTGGACGTGGTCGAGCGAGTTGCGAAAGCATTGCAGGTAAGCCCTGAAGAACTTTTGGCGCGCCCTGCGCGCAGACCAGGGTAATCTTACGGGCCGCCCGAACTTAGGCGCGATCGAGCGAACTGACGGAGCGCTGACGGGTTTCTGGCGGATGTTGCGCGGGAGTTACGTAAGGCTAAGGCGGGGCCGTCTTACGCGGTCTCCAGATCCCTGTCCCCATCGGCTGACGGATCTGACGGATCTGACGGATTCAGGATCGAACTGTGCGGCAGGTAATATCAGTCTCAGTCATAATTGTATTTTCGGCGTGATGATTTTGCGCGGTTATAAATACGTCAGCTAGGGCATAGGTGGATTAATCTGGGAGGCAGCATGTCTGGAAGCACACAAGAGGGAGTGATTGATTGGGATACAGTCGAATATGAGTATCGCCTGGTTGCCGGAGTTCTCGATGACGTGAAGTGCACGACGGAGGACGATCTTGAGCGTTTCAGGCTGAGCGTTGCTACGCAGGGGAAGTTCAAAAGTTCTTTGCTCCACCAAATCGAGCGGGGCTACGTGTTTTATGATGAGCAACACCTTAGTCTGTTCGAAGAAATTGTGGTTGAGTGGAATGGCCTCGAAACCAGCGACCGAGCTCGACCGCCGTGGGATGTAAAGTCGAGAAAAGTGATTGAGGAATCCATCCAGTCCCGGCGACTGCATCCTCAGTTCCTTCAGACTTGGGGATGGATGCACACATTATATGGTCGGCTTACGGGGCTGATGACGGCGGAGTACATCGCCGACGAAGAGCGCATCGCGATGATGGCGGAGGATAACGCCAACAAAAAACGCGTCCCGAAGGGCGAGAGTTTCGCTTCGATGAAGCTGCGCAACATCTCCCGCGGGAATTCTGGAAGTCTGAAGCTGCAGGAGTACTGGTACGCTCTCTGGATGAAGCATAATGCAAAATCCCTTCGCCCGAGAGATCGAGAGGACGCTGCCGAAGAGCTTGCCTTGCTTTGTCAGCACATAAGGTACGGGCTAACAAACCCTTGGCCCGATTTCGAGCCGCAATGGTTCGGTCAAATGTTGACGGAAAGCAAAGCCAACAATCAGCGGTTTGAATTGTGTCGGCCTACGGATGACGCGAAACTTGAGGATCAGGAACTGACGAAACGCTTCCGAGATCTGACTATGGCGACGCTCGAGAAACTCCTTAAGTTTGAAGAAGAAATTCGCCCGTTTCTGCCACCGCTGAAGGCTAGCTCCTTCAAGAAAAGATAATGTCAACCCCCCGCCAGGGGGGCGGGAGACTAAACGCGGCGATTACTCGACCTATCCGGCATGCAGCGCAATTAAGCGCCGCTCACGGAAGGTAAAAGAGATGTACAAAAAGCAATTGCTGCAATCAGCTGCGGACGTAACTCCGGCGGCTGTAACAACGCTTGTGGGCGTGTTCGAAGCAGGTGTCGTACCCGGCGAACCGCTTCTAACGCTTAAGGCCGCCGGCGCGGCTCGCAATATTCCGATCTTCAAGCTCCGTAAGGCCGCTAAGCAGGGCGCGTTTCCTATTTATCGCGTCGGCAATGGACGCGCACTTTGCCGCCTCTCGGAAGTCGACGCCGCCATTAACGCTTCACGCGATGGAGGTGTTCAATGACGGCCAATCTCAACGCTAATCACGCGCTTGAGCGGTCAATGCGCCGTCTCCCACTAGAACTGGCAGCTAAAGAGTTGGGGGTGCCGTCCGCAGTGGTTACGGCGACGGCCAACTTGGGCCTCTTCCCAACAACAGTCGATGCTTCGGGGCAGCGTGTCGCGAATTTATGTGACGTCGCTTTTGCCGTTTGCAAGGTGCTTGGAGGGGTTCGGCAATGACTAGGAGAATATTTGGCGACCTCGCACCCGATTACTACGCAGCGGGCTTCTGCGTGCTTCCCACCGAGCACAACGAGAAGCGGCCGGCCAAGGAGATAGAAAGTTGGGCCAGCTACGGCAGCGGCCCACCGAAAGCGGAAAAGCGCCTTGAGTGGTTGAATCGCTACGGCGAACGAGGACTGACGTTGCTGACTGGGACGGAGATTGAGCCTGGCATACTGATTGCGGCGGCCGATATCGACGACGACGCGTTTGTTTCTGTCGCGCGGGAGATTCTCGGCAACTGCCCTAGCGCCAAGCGTGGAAAGAAGGGGATCACGTTCTTTTGTGTGGTAGTAAAGAGCGAAGGACTGAAATCGAAGCAGCTTCGCGACGCAACGAACAAGGTCGGTGCGGATATTCTGATCAATGGTCGCTCGACTTTACTACCGCCCAGCATTCATCCGGACACGAAAAAACCATACGTGTGGGAGGGCAAGCCGCTATTGCATTGCCAGCTTGCCGAACTTCCGGAACTGACGGCCCGCAAACTAAATTTGCTGAAGAAGGTAATTGCCTCGCCCCATGTCCGGGCGATCGTCAGTGGTGTCACAACGCACGACGCCGGCGTCGCGTTCGTTGCAATGCTCGTTGCATTGGGCTGCGGCGCTGATGAAATTGGTACGATTTTCAAGAGCCTTTTGCCCGAAGCGTATGATGGGGACTCGCTGCGTGAGCTGGACGAGTGGATTGAGAGTGCCGAGCGCAAAGGCTTTGCCAGCAAAGGCCTAGATGCCCGGACCAAAAAGAAGGACCTGCTGGCGCTCGTCCTTGAGAGTAACGTCGAGCTTTTCCAGGATCAGCTCAATCGCGGTTTCATCTCAGAAAGACTGCCGGCGGGCGGTACGCGGAATCTGCTGCTCGAGTCCGAGATTGGCAAGCAATGGCTGCGTAAACTCCACTATGTGGCCAATGGCACCGCCATATCCACGCAAACGCTGCAGAGCGGCGTCGGCACACTTGATGCGATTGCGAGGTTCGACCGTCCAAAGGAACGGCTATACCTACGCGTTGCCGGCGGGCCTGGGGTCGTTTTCGTTGACCTTGGGCGGGAAGACGCTTTGGTCGCAAGAATCGACTCCGTTGGCTGGAGTCTAACGCACGACTGTCCGTTCAAGTTCTACCGGCCGCCTGGCTTTCAGGGCATGCCGGATCCAGCGCCCGGTGATTTCAACGGCTTTCGAACCCTTCTTGGTCTTGACGACAGTTCCGCCGCTCTAGTGTTGGCTTTCATGCTGAATTGCTTGCGGCCGACTGGTCCGTATATGTGGCTCGCGATCGAAGGGGAGCAGGGAAGCGGCAAGAGCGTCGCGTCGACCATGATCCGGCAGACGATCGATCCGCATGCGTCACCCAAATTAAGGCTCGCGGACAACGAGCGCGACCTGATGCTGCATGCTCAAGAAAACTTTCTCATCACGTATGACAACGCATCCGGCATGAAGAACGACATCTCGGACGCGCTTTGCTCGCTTGCGACTGGCGGCGGCATTGCCGCACGGAAGTATTACACCGATGACCAACTGCGCGTATTCACGTTCGCGCGCCCGTTCATCATCAACGGCATTGCCGACTTCGCGCATCGCCCCGACCTATTGGACCGAGCGATACCACTGCGGCTTCGCGCGATGCCGGACGGTGAGCGCCGGCCCGAGAAGGTGATGCTTGAGGAGTACGAATGCATCCGCCCTCGCTTGCTGGGTTTCTTATTCGATTGTGTGTCTTGTGCCCTTCGGAATGAGGCGTCGGTTTCGGCGCCGACCGATATTCGCATGGCCGACAGCGCTGCGTGGTTAGTGGCGGCCGAACCCGCGACGGGGCTCCGACCCGGCCTAGTGCTCGAAGCAATCAAGTCTGCACAACTTGAGGCGGGCTTCGATCGGGTAATGAATGACCGCATCATCATCGACATTATGCGCCTTACCGAAAAGTTCGGCATCGTTGGGTATGTTGGTGCGCTCTTTGATGCACTCTCGCCATTCTGGAACCAGCAAGACAAGTCTACGCCGAAGAGCCCTGCATTGCTGAGCCGCCACCTGGCGCGCCTCGCACCCGCGCTGCGCAAGCAGGGTCTGTTGGTCGATCTCACTGAGCGCTCGAACAAGGGCAAGCGGGTGAAGATCTGGAGGGCAGATCAAGACCCGACGCAGCTTCTGGAACTCGCTGAAGTCGATCGAGGCCACGCGGCACGCGAGACTGTCAACCGACGAGTGTTCGACATCCAAATAGTTCCAGGTGCTGCGCAAGCGACTATGGACGCCGCCAAGAGCGCGAGCAGCGCGGCGGCCGAAAAGTCGCCCGAGACTCAAGCGACGAAACGACTACCAACAGGTCCGAAGCGACCCCTGCGGAAGAAGGCGAATAGGAGCTCGGCAAAAAGGAAACATCCGAAGACGTCCGGGCGTGGGGGAAAATAATGACCCGCCAGTTCGTGTTGCAGGTGACGCTGGCTCGCGCTGTACGTGCGCGCCTCCCGCAACCCAGAAGGAGGAGGAGGGAGGAGGGTGGGGGTAGTATGGTGCCGAGACGCGGCGCGGTGCGCGGTCGCGGCGTCACGGCGTCACCGTTCGGCGCCTTGGCCTTTCGGGCTTCGTGCGACTGGTCGGCGCGGTCCGTGGTGCGACCCTCCGTTCAGCGATGCGGGGGTCAGATCGGCCGAGACGGCCGCTCAACGGCCGACTGGCAACGTGTGGTTACCTTGTGGTCACGTGTCGCATATTCCTCTGTATACGGAATAATTCCCGCGCGGAGTCTAGCGTGTTCCCCTTTCTTGGTGGTCGACAGTCGGCCCGGGGAGGTTCGACATGACAGCGCTTAACATCAACAT
>JABFRX010000272.1 GCA_013140995.1 Alphaproteobacteria bacterium
GACTGGATCGCGGCATCGATCGGAAGCACCGCGTTCGTATCCGGAATGAAGTCGCCCAGATGCGAATCTTCCTCGTCGCCGATCGGCGTTTCGAGAGAGATCGGCTCCTTCGCCATCTTCAAAACCTTGCGCACCTTTTCGAGCGGCATGGCGAGCTTTTCGGCGAGCTCTTCGGGCGTCGGTTCCCGGCCGATTTCGTGCAGCATCTGGCGCGACGTGCGCACCAGCTTGTTGATCGTCTCGATCATGTGGACCGGAATGCGGATCGTGCGCGCCTGATCGGCGATCGAGCGCGTGATCGCCTGGCGGATCCACCACGTGGCATAGGTCGAGAACTTGTAGCCGCGCCGATACTCGAACTTATCGACCGCTTTCATCAACCCGATATTGCCTTCCTGAATAAGGTCCAGGAACTGCAGGCCGCGGTTCGTATATTTCTTCGCGATCGAGATCACGAGGCGCAGGTTCGCCTCGACCATTTCCTTCTTAGCCTGGCGTGCTTCGCGCTCGCCCTTTTGCACCGTGCGGACGATGCGCTTGAACTCGGTGATCGGCTGACGCATTTCCTGCGCCTGCGTCTGGATTTCCATGCGCAGATCGCGCGCGCGATCGCGCTCGTCGGAAGCGAACTCCTTCCAGCCCCGGCGCGTCAACCGCGCGACACGGCGGATCCAGTTCGGATCGAGCTCTTCGCCCTCGTATTCCTTCAAAAAGTCTTCGCGCGCGACACCGTGCGATTCCGCAAGCCTGAGCAACCGCGACTCGATCATGATCATGCGCTTGTTGATCGAATACATCTGCTCGACCAACGCCTCGATCCGGTTGTTGTTCAACCTGAGGCTCTTCACATGCTCGACCGTCTCGTTCTTAAGCTTCTTGAAGCGCCGGTCCTGGCTCGTCGACAATTCTTCCGACGAAAGATGCGCCTCGACCTCGGCGTCCTGCAGCTTGCCGAGCTTCTTGTAGCGGTTGGCGATCTCGTCGAACGTTTCCAAGATCTTCGGCTTCAGCGCCGCTTCCATCGCGGCGAGCGAGAGGCCCGCTTCGTCTTCCTCCGGTGCCTCTTCCTCGACACGGGTCGGCGCTTCGACGGCGGTGATGTCGTCGGGATCGATCTTGCGCTCGACCGGCCTGGGTGCCGGCGCCGGCACAACGCGCAGCACGGGCTTGGGCGGTACGAATGGCTTCGGTGCCATGAACGGCCTCGGTGCGCCGGGGACCGGAGCCGCGCCGCCAAGTTCCGGCGGCACCACGATGCCACCCTCGGCCGCCATCGCTTTCGCTTCCGGGCCGCCGCCGTAGGTCGCTTCCAGATCGATGATGTCGCGGAGCAGAATCTTGCCCTCGTTCAGTTCGTCGCGCCAAACCATGATCGCTTCGAATGTCAGCGGGCTTTCGCACAGCGCGCCGATCATGAGCTCGCGGCCGGCCTCGATGCGCTTGGCGATCGCGATTTCGCCCTCACGCGAGAGCAGCTCGACCGAGCCCATCTCGCGCAGATACATGCGCACGGGATCGTCGGTACGTTCGACCGCCTCGGTCTCGACCTTCGTGACGGCGGATTCTTCCTGCGCCATCGCGACGGCGCCGCCCTCACCCTCTTCTTCTTTCTCTTCCGTCTCGACGACGTTGATGCCCATGTCCGAGAGCATCGACATCGTGTCTTCGATCTGCTCCGACGATACCTGCTCCGACGGCATCACTTTGTTGAGCTCGTCGAGCGTGATGAAGCCGCGCTGCTTGGCGCGCGCGATCATCTTTTTGACCGCAGCATCCGTCAGATCGAGCAGCGGATCGCCGCGTTCCTCGGTCTGGCCCTCGCCGTCGCCCTTCTGGCCCTTCGCGCCAGCTTTGCCCGATTGAACGCCGGGCCGCTGCGCCGCCTTGACGGCGGTCGTCGTCGTTTTTGTCATTGTTTGTCCGGATGGGTGAGAGGGCGAGGATTTTGCAGCGCCGTTCCCAACCGCGGAAGCTGTCACCTTAGGAGGTTTCGGCTTCGTCGGCGGCAGCGGCTTGACCATCGCCCTCAGGATGGATTTGAGGTCTTGAGGCTTTTTCGCTTCAACTTTCGCAGTCACCTTCGCAGGCGGCTTCGCACCCTTCTTCTCGGGCTTCTTGTCTTTGGTTGCTGTTGCTGCTTTGCGATCTGGCATCTGCGTCTTCGTCACGGCGTTGTCGGTAAATGCAAAAAGCTCCAAGGCCCGGACGTGGCATCCCACGCAACCGAACCCTCCTACCCTATGGTCTAGAAAGCATCAGGCGGACCCGCTTCCGCCCCAATCGTCGATTTCAGTTCGTCGGTAATTGCGCGAAGTCTTGCCAAGTTCTCGTCCGTCATTTCGCGCCTCAATGCTTCGGCCGCTTGCGCGTGCTCGGTCTCAAGCTCGGTGAGCTTGCGGTGCCTCGCGAGCGCATGTTGGAACTCCCGCTGCACCACGACATGTGCCGTATCGCGCCGCGTCATGGCCATGGATTTGAGCATGGGCCGCCGCTCCAACCGCTCACAAGCCTCCCCAAGCCCCTGGAGCTTGAGGTGGTCGCGTAAGCCTTGACTGTCAAGGGAATGTTCCAAAGACGCGGCATGTAGGAGTTCGCTCCTGATTTTGTCAAGATTTGCCTCGGAAATCGGCAGGTTCGCGAAGGCCTCCGAGTGCTCCTCGAGCAGGAACGGATGGTTCATGGCGGCAAGGATTAGCGCCGCCGCCGACGGCTCGCTGACCGTGTGGGACAGGGCCTGGCTCCGACCTGCTGCCGAACGCCGCACCGCATCGCTGACCGGCGGGGTCCAGGTGGGGCGTGCGCCAGGCCGCTCGGGCTTGAAGGCCCCCCGGGGTTGGAAGCGGTTCGGAGACCACGGCTCGCGGCGGCCTTGGGGCCCGCCTTGGCGCTGCGCCTCGCCCGGTTGGAACAGCGCGCGCAGCTTCTCGCGCATCGCGGTGCGGTAATGCTCGCGCACCTTCGGCTCGGTGATGCCGTCAATGTGCTTCAATAGGTTGCGCTCGGCGCCAGCGCGCCGTTCCGGAGTCGCGAGGTCCGCGTTCTCGATCTCCCGCCGCCACAGCATGTCGGCAAGGCCGACGGCATCATTCAGCACCGTCTGCATCGCGCCCGCCCCTTGCGCGCGGATCAGATCGTCCGGGTCTTGGCCGCCCGGCAACAGCGCAAAGCGCAGCGACTGTCCGGGCTCCAGCAGCGGCAGCGCGAGGTCGATCCCGCGCTGCGCCGCTTTGATCCCTGCCGCGTCGCCGTCGAAGCAAAGCACCGGCTCCGGCGCGATCCGCCACATCATCTGCAAATGGTCTTCGGTGAGCGCGGTGCCGAGCGGCGCGACTGCGCCCTCGAAACCCGCGGCAACGAGCGCGATCACGTCGACATATCCCTCGACCGCGATCAGCGTCGCGCCGGTCGCGCACGCCTTGCGCGCGGGGCCGAAGTTGAACAGCACCGTGCTCTTCTTGAAGAGCGGCGTCTCCGGCGAGTTCAGGTATTTCGGCTTACCGTCGGGATCGAGCGTCCGCCCGCCGAACGCGATCACCCGGCCCTTCGCATCGATGATGGGAAAGATCACCCGCCCGCGAAACCGGTCGTACGGCGCACCGCCGTCGTCGGGCGCGACCAGAAGCCCCGCCTCAACCATCTCCTCGACGGTGACGTCTTTCGCGGCGAGATGCTCTTTCAACGCGCTGCGCGAATCCGGCGCGAAGCCCAAGCGGAACGGCTCAACCTTGGGTCCCGTCAACTGCCGCCCGTCGAGATACGCCCGCGCCTTCGCACCGCGCGCGCCCTGCAACTCGCGTTCAAAAAACGCGGCGGCGAATTCCATCACATCGTAAAGCGAACGCCTTGCCTGCTCGCGTTCGTCGTCGCGCGCGTCACGGGGCGGCAGTTCCAACCCGATATCGCCGGCGAGCTTCTCGACCGCTTCGGGAAACGAAAGGCCTTCAGTTTCCATCACAAACGTGATGGCGTTTCCGTTCACGCCGCAACCGAAGCAGTGATAGAAACCCTTCTCAGCGGACACATTGAACGACGGTGATTTCTCGTTGTGAAACGGACAAAGCCCCAGATGGCTCCGCCCCTTCCGGACAAGCTTCACCTTCCGCGAGATCACATCGGTGATCGAAACCCGATCACGCAACTCATCCAGAAATCGCGGGGTGAAGCGCATCGCCGCTCAACAAAAAAGTTCGTCATGGCCGGGCTTGACCCGGCCACCCAGGGTCACAAGCGCAAACATGCGAGCGCACGTCCTCGAACCGTCGCCAACGCGCTCGCTACCCAACATGACAACCTCCGTACTTGCGGCCCTGGGTGGCCGGGTCAAGCCCGGCCATGACGATCTTTTTTGACGAGTTGAGCTAGCCGCCGCCCGTCAAAACCTCTTTCACCACCACGTTCGCTTTCGAGAAATCCATCTTCCCCGCGAACTTGACCTTAAGCTCGGCCATCACCTTGCCCATGTCCTTGACTGAAGCAGCCCCGGTCGCGGCCACGGCAGCCTTAATCGCCGCGCGCACGTCGTCGGCGGACATTTGCGCCGGCAGGTAGCTTTCGATGATCGCCTTCTCCTCGCGCTCCTGCGCGGCGAGTTCCGGCCGCCCGTGCTTGTCGTAGGTCTCGATCGACTCGATGCGCTGCTTGATCATCTTCTGCAACAGCCCAAGGATCTCGTCCTCGGTCGTCGCTTCGCGGCCGAGCCCGCGTGCCTCGATGTCCTTGTCCTTTAGTGCCGCCAAAATCAACCGCACCGTCCCAACCCGCCGCTGATCCTTAGCCAGCATGGCCTCCTTCAAGGCCGCATTGAATTTTTCCCGGAGCATCAACCAATCCTCAAAATCCAAAATCGCTGTCATCCCGGCTAAGCGGAGCGGAGCCGCGTGCCGCAGCGGGCTTCGCTAGCGTCCGGGATGACAAGCTAGTTGTTGACCATCGACCAGCAACATACAGCCGCACCCAGCGCAAAGCCTAACCCTTTGGCCGGGAAACGTGATCTGCCTTGTGGAAGCACGCCCTCGCATTTCTTGACGCCAGCAAATCGGCTCCCATATGGTCCCGCGAATTTGCGGGCTCACACCGCCAGCCCCCGCAAAGCCGCGAACCGACATGACCATGACCTCCAGCCCCCGCGAGATGGGCCCTGCCCGCGCGCGGAAACGAATCACGGGCGCGCTCGTGCTCGCCGACGGCACGGCTTTTGAGGGTTTTGGCTTGGGCGCAACCGGCCACGCGGTCGGCGAGGTCTGCTTCAACACCGCAATGACGGGCTATCAGGAAATCCTGACCGACCCCTCCTACGCAGCCCAAATCGTCTGCTTCACGTTTCCCCACATCGGCAATGTCGGCACGAACGCGGAAGACGTCGAAACGACGACGCCCGCCGCGCGCGGCCTGATCGTGAAAGCCTCGATCACCGACCCGTCGAACTACCGCAACGCGGGCCATCTCGACATTTGGCTGAAGCGCCACAACATCGTGGCCTTGAGCGGCATCGACACCCGCCGCCTCACGCGCCTGATCCGCGAGAACGGCATGCCGAACGGCGTCATCGCGCACGACGCGACCGGTACGTTCGACTTGGACGCGTTGAAGAAAGAGGCCGCAAGCTGGCCCGGCCTCGAAGGCATGGACCTCGCGAAAGACGTCACCGCGCGCCAAATCTGGACGCTGGACGAACAACGCTGGGCTTGGGGGCAAGGCTACAAACCGCAGCGCAAGACGCGCTTCAACGTCGTCGTCATCGACTACGGCGTGAAGCGCAACATCCTGCGCTCGCTGTCCAGCGTCGGCGCGCGCCTGACGGTCGTGCCCGCCGACACGACCTACGAAGCCATCGCGCACATGAAGCCCGACGGCGTCGTCCTCTCGAACGGCCCCGGCGACCCCGCCGCAACCGGCGCCTACGCCGGACCCGTGATCAAGAAACTCGTAGACAGCGGCGTGCCCGTGTTCGGCATCTGCCTCGGCCACCAAATGCTGGCGCTCGCACTCGGCGCGAAAACAAAAAAGATGCGCCAAGGCCACCACGGCGCAAACCACCCGGTGAAAGACTTAGCCACCGGCAAAGTCGAAATCGTCTCAATGAACCACGGCTTCACCGTGGACACGGCTACGCTCCCGCGCGGCGTGAAGGAAACTCACATCTCCCTGTTCGACAACACGAACTGCGGTTTGGCCCTCGAAGGCCGCCCAGTGTTCTCAGTGCAGTATCACCCGGAAGCCTCCCCCGGCCCCCACGACAGCCAATACCTGTTCGATCGCTTCGCAAGGGCGATGGAGGAGCGGCGGTGATCGATGCGCTCAAAGCCCGCTGGCGCACGCATGTGCAGATGCTTGGCAACTTTAACGCCGAGGTCGTGGGGCGTACGTTCGAGCGGCTTTGTGCGTCGTATTCGGAGCCGCAGCGGCACTATCATACGCTCGCCCATTTGACGCAGCTGTTCGATACGCTGGAGACGCATGGCGAAGAGATCGGCGACGGGCCGCGCGTCGCGTTCGCCGCCTGGTATCACGACATCGTCTACGACCCGCGCCGCCAAGACAACGAGGCCAAGAGCGCCGAGCGCGCGATGAAGGAACTCGACGATCTGGGTGCGGACGGCGCGCTCAAGAGCCATGTCGTGCAGCTGATCCTGGCAACCAAGAACCATACCGCCGGCGGCCGCGACTACGACGACGACATCTTCCTCGACGCCGACTTCTCGATCTTAGGAAGCGCCGACGCCGCCTACCGTCAATATGTCAGCGACGTCCGCGCCGAGTACGCGCACGTGGACGAGGCGGGCTGGAAAGCCGGCCGCGGCGCGTTCCTGAAAAAGACGCTTGCCGCCTCGCGCATCTTCCGCACCGGCATCTTCGAAGGCGAATACGCGGAGCAAGCGCGTAAAAACATTGCAGGGGAACTGCAGGAATTGGAGCACGTCTGATGCCCAAACGCACGGACATCGACACGATCCTGATCATCGGCGCCGGCCCCATCGTCATCGGCCAGGCGTGCGAGTTCGACTACTCCGGCGTTCAGGCGTGCCGTGCGCTGCGTGCGGAGGGTTATCGCATCGTCCTCGTGAATTCGAACCCGGCGACGATCATGACGGATCCGGAACTCGCGGACGCGACCTATATCGAACCGATCACACCGGAGTTCGTGGCCAAAATCATCGCCCGCGAGCGCAAGGAGCATCCGCGCGCGCGCATGGCACTGCTGCCCACCATGGGCGGCCAGACCGCGCTGAACTGCGCGCTCGACCTGCACAAAGCGGGCACGCTGAAGAAGTACGACGTCGAGATGATCGGCGCGCAACCCGAGGCGATCGCGAAGGCCGAAGACCGCCTGTTGTTCCGCGAGGCGATGGAGAAGATCGGCCTCGAATGCCCGCGCTCCCGCATCGCGACGACGAAGGACGAGGCGCTGGCCGCGATCGATCACGTGGGGCTGCCCGCGATTATTCGCCCGTCGTTCACGCTGGGCGGCCAGGGCGGCGGCATCGCCTACAACAAAGAAGAGCTCATCGAAATCGTCGAGCGCGGCCTCGACGCCTCGCCGGTCAAGTCCGTGCTGATCGAAGAATCCGTGCTCGGCTGGAAAGAGTTCGAGATGGAGGTCGTGCGCGACAAGGCCGACAACTGCATCATCATCTGCTCGATCGAGAACATCGACCCGATGGGCGTGCACACCGGCGATTCCATCACCGTCGCCCCCGCGCTGACGCTGACCGACAAAGAATACCAGATCATGCGCAACGCCTCGATCGCGGTGCTGCGCGAGATCGGCGTCGAAACCGGCGGCTCGAACGTGCAATTCGCGGTCAACCCGAAGGACGGCCGCCTCGTCGTCATCGAGATGAACCCGCGTGTGTCGCGCTCCTCCGCGCTTGCGTCGAAAGCAACCGGCTTCCCGATCGCAAAAGTCGCAGCGCGCCTGGCGGTCGGCTACACGCTCGACGAACTCACGAACGACATCACGAAAGCGACACCCGCCTCGTTCGAGCCGACGCTCGACTATGTCGTAACCAAAATCCCGCGCTTCGCGTTCGAAAAATTTCCGGGCGCCGAGGCCATTCTCACGACCTCGATGAAGTCGGTCGGCGAGGCGATGGCGATCGGCCGCACGTTCGCCGAGTCCATGCAAAAGGCACTGCGGTCGCTCGAAACCAATCTCACCGGCTTCGACGAGATCGATATCCCGGGCTTGCGCTCGGGCGACGACAAGAACGCCGTCATCGCGGCACTCGCCAAAGCGACGCCGGACCGCATTCTTGTGGTAGCGCAAGCGTTCCGCCTCGGCCTCACAGTCAACGAAGTGTTCGCAGCCTCGAAGATCGACCCGTGGTTCCTCGATCAAATCGAAGACATCGTCAAAGCCGAAGAGCGCGTCCGCGAGCACGGTTTGCCGGACGACGAAGACGGCATGCGCGAACTGAAATCGCAGGGTTTCTCCGACGCACGGCTGGCGAAGCTCACCAACAAGCGCGAAAGCGAAGTCGCAGGCGCTCGCCGCCGCCTCAGCGTGACGCCCGTTTTCAAGCGCATCGACACCTGCGCCGCCGAGTTCCGCGCGCTCACGCCTTACATGTACTCGACCTACGAAGCCCCGCTTGCCGGCCACGTCGAATGCGAAAGCGAACCGACCGCGCGTAAGAAAGCCGTCATCTTGGGCGGCGGCCCGAACCGCATCGGCCAAGGCATCGAGTTCGATTACTGCTGCTGCCACGCCGCGTTCGCGCTGAAAGCGGCAGGCTTCGAAACCATCATGGTCAACTGCAATCCCGAAACCGTCTCGACCGACTACGACACTGCCGATCGCCTCTACTTCGAACCGCTGACCGCCGAAGACGTCGTCGAACTGATCCGCACCGAACAAGCGAACGGCGAGGTCGCGGGCGTCATCTGCCAGTTCGGCGGCCAGACGCCGCTGAAACTCGCCGCCGCTCTCGAAGCCGCGAAAATCCCGATCATGGGCACGCAACCCGACGCGATCAGCACTGCCGAAGATCGCAAACGCTTCCAAACGCTGATCGACAACATCGGTTTGAAGCAGCCGGTGAACCGCACCGCACTCACCACAGACGAAGCGCTCGCTGCGGCGCGCGAGGTCGGCTACCCCGTCGTGATCCGCCCCTCGTTCGTACTCGGCGGCCGCGGCATGGCGATCGTGCGCGACGAAGAGCATATGGAAGAGACGCTGGCTCAAACCGACGTCTTCAAAATCTCGGGCGACGACCCCGTGCTGATCGACCAATATTTGCGCAACGCCATCGAAGTCGACGTCGATGCCATCGCCGACGCGAACACCGTCTTCATCGCCGGCATCATGGAACATATCGAGGAGGCCGGCGTACACTCCGGCGACAGCGCGTGCTCCATCCCGCCCTGGTCGCTCGACCGCGACACGATCGACGAGATCAAGCGCCAGACGGCCGCGCTTGCCCGCGAACTCAACGTGCTCGGCCTCATGAACGTCCAATTCGCGATCCAGGACGGTGAAATCTATGTCCTGGAAGTGAACCCGCGGGCCAGCCGCACCGTGCCGTTCGTGGCCAAGGCCGTCGGCATTCCGGTTGCGGCGATTGCTTCGCGCGTGATGGCCGGCGAGAAGCTCGCCTCGTTCAACCTCAAAGACCCGGCCCCAACCCACATCTCCGTCAAGGAGGCCGTGCTGCCGTTCGCCCGCTTCCCCGGCGTCGATGTGATCTTGGGGCCGGAGATGAAGTCCACCGGCGAGGTCATGGGCATCGACGTCACGTTCGAGCGCGCGTTCGCCAAGAGCCAGATCGCGGCGGGCCTGACGCTGCCGGACAAGGGTACGGTGTTCCTCTCCGTCCGCGACGCCGACAAGGAGAAAGCGGCCGGCATCGCCAAGCGCTTGATAACCCTCGGCTTCAAGATTATCGCAACCGGCGGTACGGCCGACTATCTCCACAAGGTGGGCGTCAACGTTGCGCGCATCAACAAAGTCTATGAGGGCCGCCCGCATATCGTGGACGCGATGAAGGACGGCAGCGTCGATCTCGTCTTCAACACGACCGAAGGCGCGCAGGCGTTGAAGGACTCGCTCTCGATCCGGCGCACCGCCCTGATGCAGAAGATCCCCTATTACACGACGGTCGCGGGTTCGCTGGCCGCCGTGCAGGCTATCGAGGCCCTGCGCACCACCACGCTCGACGTCACGCCGCTTCAGGCTTTCGCCCGTTAACGCCTTGAATCCAAAGGATTCATCACACTAATCGGACCTTGAAATTTCGCCGCATTTCCCTTATGTTCTTAGGCATGCGTTCGAGGGGACTATGTCTCTCGCGCAAGCTCGAGAAGCGACAGTCTTGCGAGCAATTTCAAACCGTTTTGAGAGGCCTTGGGCGGTCGCACCACCAAGGCCCTTCGAATTTGTTGTCCTTCGGTGCGGCGGAAGTTGAGCAGAGATTATGGAAAAAGTTCCCATGACCGCTCAGGGCTTTCAGGCCCTTGAAACGGAGATCAAGCACCTAAAGTCGGTGGAGCGCCCGTCCGTGATCCGGGCGATTTCGGAAGCGCGCGCGCACGGCGACCTCAGCGAAAACGCGGAATACCATTCCGCGAAGGAGCGCCAAAGCTTTATCGAAGGCCGTGTTATGGAGCTCGAGGATAAGATCTCGCGCGCGCAGGTTATCGATGTCTCGAAGCTCTCCGGCAAGGTCGTGAAATTCGGCGCGACGGTCACCGTCGTCGACGAAGACACCGATCAGAAGGCGAAGTACCAGATCGTGGGCGATCTCGAAGCCGACTTCGCCAAAGGCCGCATCTCGATCTCGTCGCCGCTCGCGCGCGCATTGATCGGCAAGACGAACGGCGACAGGGTTGAAGTCAACACCCCCTCCGGCGGCCGCTCCTACGAAATCACGAAGGTGGAATTCAAATAGGCGTCGGAGAACGAGAAACAAAAAAAATACCACCCCGCAGTGGGGCGGTATTTATTCTTGAAGCTACAGCTCCACCGGCACACCCGGCTCGCGCTTCGAAGGGCGGATCGTGAGCGCCGTCTTAACCGAAGCCACGTTCTTCGCCGCCGTGAGCTTCTCGGTGACGAAGCTCTGCCACTCGCTCAAATCCTTGGCGGCGCACTTGAGTACGAAGTCGATTTCCCCCGACATCATGTAGCACTCGCGCACGATCGGCCATTGTAGAACCTGCGCCTCGAACGCCTTCAGATCGGGCTCGGCCTGGCTGTTCAGCCCCACAAACGCGAAGGCCATCACCTCATACCCCAGCGCCTTCGGGTCCAAATCGGCGTGATAGCCGCGAATGAACCCCTGTTGCTCCAACGCGCGCACCCGCCGTAAACAAGGCGGCGCCGAAATCTTCGCACGGTGCGAAAGTTCGACGTTCGTGATGCGGCCTTCGGCTTGAAGCTCGTGAAGAATGCGCCGGTCGATGGCGTCGAGTTTGATCCGCTGCATGGAAGGCGTCCGGACGGAGTAAGAAAGTTGCGTTGGGACCGTTCTAGCGCGATCAGCCGGTTAGTTCAGCAATAAAATTACAGGATCACGAAAGACTGTGAACGAACCGGCGGTAAAAAACGTGACCTGGGCTATCTCCGACGGCCGTGCCGGCATGGCGAACCAGGTACGGGGCCTAGCGGAGGCGGTGGGTCTGCCTGTTCAGGTTAAGACCGTAATCCCGCACCTGCCGTGGACGCTGCTTCCCGTCACGATGTGGCCCAGCCCGTTGAGCGCGCTGGACGCGAAGAGCAGCACGTTCGAACCACCTTGGCCGAAGGTGGCGGTCGGATGCGGCTGGCGTTCGATACCTTACGTGCTCGCCGTCAAGCGGCTCTCCGGCGGCAAGACGTTCACCGTTCAACTGCAAGACCCGCGCATCGACACAAAACACTTCGACCTCGTCGTGCCGCCGGAGCACGATGACCTAAAGGCCCCGAACGTCGAAGCCATCGTCGGTAGCCCCAACGCCGTCACACGCGAAAGACTCGATGCCGCCGCAGCCCAATGGCGAGCGAAATTCGACGCATTCAAGCGTCAGCGCATCGCCGTCTTAATCGGCGGCAAATCGAAGTCGCATCGCTTCGACGAAAATGATGCGCGAAACCTCGCGGATCAGCTCAAAGACCTCGCACCCCGCTACGACCTTATGATCACCACCTCACGCCGCACGGGCGAGGCGCAAACGAACATCATCACGAACGCACTCGCCGGCACCGGCGCATTTCTGTGGGACGGTACCGGCGACAACCCCTATTTCGGCCTGCTTGCGCTCGCCGATGTCATTCTCGTGACGTCGGATTCGACGAACATGGCCGTCGAGGCGGCGGCGACCGGCAAACCCGTCTACATCGTCGACTTGCCCGGCGGCGATCCGAAGTTCACCCATCTGCACAAGTTGTTGGAGCGACGCGGAATCGCCCGCAAATTCACAGGCGAAATCGCGCAATGGACGTACGAGCCGCTCAACGAAACGGCCCGGATAGCAGCTCTCATCCGCAGGAAAATCGGGCTAGAACCGCGGTAAAGGCTGCGTGATGACGCGCCCAAGCCTTGCGGTGCAGCAAAGCGCGTTCCTATATGGGACGGGAGGACCGCTCGATAAATGACCAAGACCACTCACTCAAAAGTGCTGATTGTGGGCTCCGGCCCCGCTGGCTATACGGCCGCGATTTATGCGACCCGCGCGATGCTGGAACCGCTGCTCGTGGCCGGCCTCCAACCCGGCGGCCAAATGACGATCACGACAGACGTCGAAAACTACCCGGGCTTCCCGGAAACCATCCAGGGCCCCTGGCTCATGGACCAAATGAAAGCGCAAGCCGAACACGTCGGCACGAAATTCGCCGACGACGTCATCGTCGAAGCCGACCTGAAGAGCCGCCCATTCCGCCTCAAAGGCGACAGCGGCACGACCTACACCTGCGACGCGTTGATCATCGCGACCGGCGCGCAAGCCCGCTGGCTGGGCTTGCCCTCCGAAGAAGCATTCAAAGGCCACGGCGTCTCCGCTTGCGCGACCTGCGACGGTTTCTTCTATCGCGGCAAGGAAGTTGCAATTGTCGGCGGCGGCAACACCGCGGTCGAAGAAGCGCTGTTCCTGACCAACTTCGCGAGCAAGGTCACGCTCGTTCATCGCCGCAACAGCTTGCGCGCTGAGAAGATGCTGCAGCAGCGCTTGTTCAATCACCCGAAGATCAAGGTCGTCTGGGATACGGCCATCGACAGCGTCGAAGGCACCAGCGATCCGAAATCCGTCACGAATGTGAAGCTGAAGAACGTCAACACCGGCGCGCTGACCGATCTCGCCGCCGACGGCCTGTTCGTCGCGATCGGCCACGTGCCTGCGACGGAACTGTTCAAAGGCCAAGTCGACATGGACGCCGACGGCTACATCAAAGCTGCCCCGGACTCGACCGCGACCAGCATCCCCGGCGTCTTCGCGGCGGGCGACGTGAAAGACCGCGTCTTCCGTCAAGCGATCACCGCCGCCGGCATGGGCTGTATGGCGGCGCTGGAGGCGGAGAAATACCTCGCCCATCACGAGACCATGAAGGCCGCCGCGGAATGAGCATGGACCTCGACCGCCTGCGCGTCTTCCACGCCGTCGCCACGGCCGGAAGTCTCACGCATGCGGGCGAGCAACTGGACCTCAGCCAATCCGCCGTCAGCCGCCAAATCAGCGCGTTGGAAGAGGAACTAAAAGTCCCCCTGTTCCAACGGCACGCTCGCGGCCTAAACCTTACCGAGCAAGGCGCCAAGCTCTTCGAAACCACAAAGCAGATCTTCGAACAACTGCAATGCGTCGAGGAGCAGTTGCTGGACAGCCGCGAGCAACCGCGTGGCGATTTGCGTGTCACCGCGACTGTCGGGATCGGAACGTATTGGCTCGCCCCGCGCCTGAAGAAGTTCACCGAGTTCTACCCCGACATGAGCGTGCATCTGCTGCTGGCCGACGGCGAACTCGACCTGAACCATCGCGAAGCCGACGTGGCGCTGCGCATGCGCCAGCCGGTGCAGAACGACCTCGTGCAGCGCAAGCTTTTCGACGTCGCCTATCACATCTACGGCTCGCCGGATTACGTCGCCCGCAAGCGCGCGCCCGATTGCGTCTCCGAACTCGACGCGCACGACCTCATCACCTACGGCGAGGCGCCGACGGAACTGTCTAAGGTCAACTGGCTTGCCGAAGTCGGCCGCAAACCGGGCCATCCGCGTGCCGCGAAACTGCGCGTGAACAACATCACGGCGATGGGCAAGGCGATCGAAAGCGGCATGGGCCTCGGTGCGCTTCCCGACTACTTCACACACGGCAACGACAAGCTGGTGCGCATCCTGCCGGAAACGCTCGGTCCGAATTACGAGGTTTACCTTTGCTATCCGGAAACCCTACGCGGCTCGAAACGCGTCGCCGTCTTCCGCGATTTCCTCGTTTCACAAGCGCGCGATTGGACATTTTGACCTCCTTGAGATCGCCGCTCCCCGCACCTATCTGAAGATGAGCCGGGGCAGTTCTCCCCCAGACACTGGGCTCCGGCACCAGGATGATCCCCTCGTCCTGGATAAGCTGCCGGTGCTTCTCCCCCAAGCGCATCGGCAGCAGGCGTGACGAGGCCGGGCTGCGGACAACCCCCTGCAGTCCGGCCTTTTTCTATGACGCTGCTTTGCAGCCTTCGGTCTTCAACACGCGCTTCGTGGACGCCGGAAATTTCGCAAGCGCCGCGGGCGGTCGTATTGGCCGGCGCACCAAATCGCCACTGCAATTCGGACAACGGCCCTTCAGCACATTCGTCGCGCACGCGTCGCAAAACGTGCACTCGAACGTACAAATCCGCGCGTCAGTCGACGACGGCGGAAGATCGCGGTCGCAGCACTCGCAATTCGGTCTGAGTTCCAGCATCAGAAATCTGTCCCTTCCACGAACGCCACCACCAAAGCTTCGAACGCGCGCCGGTCCTCCGCGTCGAAACGCGAGAACAACGAACTATCGAGATCGAGCACGCCGCGAACCTCGCCGTCCTTGACCAGCGGCACTACCAACTCTGAGTTCGACGCGGAATCGCATGCGATATGCCCCGGAAAAGCATGCACATCCTCGACGAGGACGGTCTCGCGCCGGGCTGCCGCCGTTCCGCACACACCCTTCCCCACCGCAATCCGCACGCAAGCGGGCTTACCCTGAAACGGTCCGAGAACAAGCTCGTCGCCCTTCAGAAAATAGAAGCCCGCCCAGTTGAGATCGGGCACGAACTGCCAGATCAACGCCGCGACGTTCGCAGCATTGGCGACGAGATCGCGCTCGCCGTGAAGGAGCCCGCGCGTCTGCCGCACGAGCTCTTTGTAAATCTCAGCCTTCGTCCCTGAGACTTTCTCGACTGCGAACATAGCACCTCTACTTGAAGCCGCCGCGCGCCTCCTTGCCCCAAAGCTCTTCAAGACGCGCGTCGCGACCGCAATTGAACCGGTAGAGGTTATAGCGCACGGGATTGGTCTTGTAGAAATTCTGGTGGTACGGCTCCGCCGCGTAGAACGGCCCGGCCGCGGTAATCTCCGTCACGATCTGGCGCTTGAACCGCCCGGATTTTCCGATCGCCGCCTTTGATGCCTCCGCCGCAAGCTTCTGCGCGTCGTTCATGTAGAAGATGCCCGTCCGATACTGCGTCCCGAAATCGCAGAACTGCCCCTCGCGCGTGAGCGGATCGATGTTGCGCCAAAACACGTAGAGCAGCTTGTCGTAACCGACCATCGTGGGGTCATAGACGACCTTCACCGCCTCTGTGTGCCCGGTACCGCCGGAGGACACCGCCTCATAGCTCGGGTTCGCCTTCGCTCCGCCGATATAGCCCGACGTCGTCGAGAGAACGCCCGGCACTTTGTCGAAGTCCGCCTCCACGCACCAAAAGCACCCGCCCGCGAAGATCGCGACCTCCGTCCCCGCTTGCGGCTTCGGTGCATCCGCTGCCTGCACACCGAACACCGTATCCGCAAAACGCAAACCGAACACGGCCAAGCCCGCAATCGCCGCGAGCAGAAACACTCGCGCAAATCCAAACGTGCGCATCAAGCCACCGCCGCTTTGAACGTCATCGCGACGCCGTTCATACAATAGCGCTTACCCGTCGGCGCCGGCCCGTCGTCGAACACGTGGCCCAAATGCCCGCCGCACCGCCGGCAATGAACCTCTGTCCGGGTTGAGAAGAACGAGTTGTCCACCGACGTACCGATCGCGTTCGGCAGCGGCTTCCAAAAACTCGGCCACCCCGTGCCGCTATCGTACTTCGCGTCCGAGGAATAGACCGGCAAGTCGCAGCCTGCACAATGGAAGGTGCCCTTGCGCTTCTCGCGATCGAGCGGGCTCGTGCCCGCGCGCTCCGTCCCGTGGTCGCGCAACACATAGAACTGCGCCGGGGTCAGAAGCCGCCGCCATTCGGCCTCAGACTTGGTCACCTCGAACTTGGCCTCACTGGCCGCCTGCAACCCGCGCGAACCAAACGCCATGGCAACGGCCGCAGCCGCGCCACCCAGCGTCGCGTTACCCAAAAGCGTTCTACGATTGACCACCGAAAGTCCTCCTTGTGTGCGGAGGTAGATACGTGCGCCCGTCCCAACGGACCAATCACGGCGGCGCGAGGGAGCAGTGATGTGCTCCCTCGCACAGTTTAGCGCCTTAGGCCGCCTCGGGCTGCGCCCGCGTGGCGATCGCCTGCTCGGCCAATTTGCCGGTCAACTCCGACAGATGGTCAAACTTGTAGTTGAACGTTGCCGCCCCCTGGGTCGCCGACCTGAGCTCAATGATAAAGGTCTGAAGTTCGGACTCAGGTATGTGGGCCTGCACGGTGTCCCATCCCGGCCACCCGGCCCGCCCATCGTAACCAAGCAGCTGCCCCCGCTTGCCCGTGATGATCTGGTTGATGCGCGACGTGTGCTCGGCCGGCGTATGCGCCTCGACCGCCATGATGGGTTCGAGCAGCACCGGCGAACAATTCGCCATACCCTCCGACATGCCGGCCTTCGCCGCCATTTGGAACGCGGCGTCGCTGGAGTCCACCGTGTGATAGCTGCCGTCCGTCAACGACACCGACACGTCGACCACGGGAAAGCCCAGCGGCCCTTTGTGCAAGAAGTCGCGAATACCCTTCTCGACCGAAGGGATGAACTGTCGCGGCACCACACCGCCCGTGATGTCATCCACGAACTCGAACCCGCCGCCGCGCGGCAGCGGTTTGATCTGCAGCACCACGTCGCCGAACTGGCCGTGCCCACCCGATTGCTTCTTGTGCCGCCCGCGTTGCTCCGTCGATTTGCGGATTGTTTCGCGATAGCCGACATGCGGCGTATGCGAGGCGAGCTTCAGCCCGAACTTGCGCTCCGTCTTGGCGAGCGCCGTGCGTAGATGTACCTCACCCTGGCCCCGCAGGATCGCCTCGTGCGTCTCCGCCACATGCTCGAACACGATGCCGGGGTCTTCCTCGCGCAGCTTCGCGATCGCACCCGAAAGCTTCACGTCGTCGTTACGGTTCGCCGCCTTGATCGCGAACTTGTAGACGAGCGGCAGAACCTCGCCGCGCTTCAGCGCCTTCACGGCCCTAGGCGCCGCCAGCGTGTCGCCGGTCTGCGCCTTCTCAAGCCGGCCGACGGCGACAAGATCGCCGGCACCTGCAGCCGGCACCTTCGTCGTCTTGTCGCCCTGCATCGAGAACAAGCCGGAACAGCGCTCTTCGCCGCCACCGCTGTTTGCCAACGTCGCGCCGTCTTTCAGCACGCCTTTCAGCACCCGCGCCAACGAAAGCTTACCGCCCGCACCATGATACGTTTTCACGATCTGCAGCACCGGGTCGTCGCCGCCGTTGCCCTCAAGCCCCTGCCGCTTCGCAGCAACCGCGACATCCGGCACCTCATGCCGAAGCGCCTTCAGCAAACGCCGGACGCCGTTGTCGCCTTCGGCCGAACCCAGCAGCACCGGGACGATCAATCCATCGGCGAGCTCACGCGAAAGATCGGCGAACACCTCATCCCGCGGCGGTTCGACGTCGGAGAGCAACTCCTCCATCAAGTGGTCGTCATAGTCAGCGAGCTTTTCGAGCATCTGATAGCGCGCCTCATGCTCGCGGTCCTTCATGTCGGACGGCATAGCGACCACTTCCGACGCCGCATGCTCGCGATAAACGAACGCGCGCTCCAGCGCCAAATCGACGAACCCCGTGACGATCCCGTCCTTCCAGATCGGCACCTGGCGCAGCACAAGCGGCCGCGCCGACGCCGGTTGCAACGAGGTCAAAAGATCGCGCACCTGACCTTGCGCCTTGTCGATCTTATTGACGAACAGATAGTGCGGGATCTGAAGATCAGAAAGCCGCTTCAAGAGCGGCTGCAGCAGGGCGGCTTTGGTCGGATCGGGTTCGGCCACCACAATGGCCGCATCGACCCCGGCCAAGGCGTTCAGCGTCTCCTGCTGAAATTCGATCGAACCGGGACAGTCGAGAAACGTAAAATGGTCGCCTAAATAGGTCGTCGTCGCAGGCGTGACCTCGACGCTCATCAGCCGGTCGCGCGCTTCGGGCGAGGCGTCGCTAATGGTGTTCTTCTGCGCTTGGCTTCCCTTGCGAGTAATCGCTCCTGTGATCCACAACATGCTTTCGAGCAGCGTGGTTTTGCCGCCGCCCTGAGGTCCGACCAGGGCCACGCAACGCGGCCCATGTCCTCCCTTACCTTGTTTGTCTGCCATGAGTTGCTCCCTAAGCCCGGGGGCGCAACCAACGGAATAGGCACGCCCAACTCTTCACCGGGCCCCTCTATCGTCACTACCAATCGCGGAGGAGCGCAAGAGGAAAAGCGCTTAACGAACGAAAGACGCTGTGGTCCAACCGATTGTGCAGTTGCACCACGCCTATCGGCGACGTGTCTTGTCGAGACGCGGGTGCATAGCCGGAATCTCCATCACCGCCGCCGACCCGTACCAACGGTAGACCTCATAGCTAAGGAGACCGGCCGCGACCGCCGGATCCGTCTTGAGCAACGGCTCGACCTCTTCAACCTTCGTCAGGTTAAAGATGAAAATGCCTTCGAGCTTCTGCGGATTGTCGCCGAACGGCCCGGCGACGACCAATTTGCCCTCAGCCGCGAGTTTCTGGATGTTCGCCATGTGACCCTTGAAGAGCGTCTGTTGTTCCTCCTTGGGCACGTCGGACCTTGGACCCGTCTTGAGCAGCACGAACACATAGCTGCGCATCCCGCGATCGTCCGCACCAAGCCGCTTCGCCAACGCAGCGTCGTATTCCGCAGCACCCGCTGCTGGCGCCAAGAACAACAGCGCCGTCAACCACACCCACCGCATCATGCCTTCTCCTTCAGCTCTGGAACGTTTTCGCGCAGCGTGTCCTTTGGCGCCATGAACATGAACGCCTGCATCATCCCGTGCATGACCCGCGTCTTCAGCGGCACGTTCCCCGTTTCGATCACCGCCTTGATGTTGGCGAGGATACCGACCCAACTCGTGCGCACGGAATCGGCCGTCTTTTTCTGGTCGACGAATTGCGAATGCACGACGGTGACGCGCGTCGCCCCGCCCGCTTCTTCCAGCGTCCATTCGACGAGCGTTGGCGTCTCCGCGACGCCCACAAAGCGGAACGTGTGCACCAGTCGGCGCGGCGGCACGCATTCCTTCACCTCGCCCAGGATGAACACGCGCTTGCCGTCCTCGCTGCGGTAGAGCAGCCGCGATCCCGGCTTGAAGTCGGTCTCGAGCACCGTGTTGAACATCGGCTTCTGCACGTGTTTGAGCTGCGTGATCTCAGCCCAAACCTGCGCGATCGGCGCCTTGATTTCGATCGTGTGAACTTGCCGCTCTTCCATATCGCTTGCCTCACTTGCGGCGCGTTTTCCGCCGCCCTTCTTGTTTCACCTCAACGCTACGCTTCAGACCCACGAGCGCCGACGCCCAATCCCCCTGATACTTCCCCACCCAGCGCTCATAGATCTGCTGAATAGGCACCGGATTCAGGTGGTTGATCCGCTGGCGGCCTTGCGTCTCGACCGTCACGAGCTGAGCCGCCCGCAGCAGGTTCAAATGCTGCATCACCAGAAACCGATTCTCTTGCAAAGCGTCGGCAAGCCCCCCCGTCGTACGCGGCCGTTCCCGCAACACATCCAAAATGCGCCGCCGGTAAGGGTTCGCCAAAGCCCGCCAAACATCGTCCAGGTCATCATGTGACATTTTCAATACGTAATATATGCATCACATAAAACATCGTCAAGCGCAAAAAAGAAATCGGCGGCTGCGCACCCACAGCCGCCGATCGAAAGTCAGAAAAGGACGAGCAGCGCCTAGCTACAAACCTCTTGTTCCACCGGCTGCTGAATCGGCACCGACTCCAGATGGCACGACTGCATGCCGCCGATCGATCCGGCAGGGCTGTTCGCGAAAGAGCCTGACATAAACCATACGCGTGGCGTAGGCACCAACCCGCCATCCGACGCGTCAAATGGAAACGGCGGGCACCAACAGGTGACCGCCGTTTACAAAAAGGCGCGGATGCTACTTCCCCATGGCAGGCGCGGGCACGACCTCGACCGGCATCCCCAGGCTCTCAAGCTGCGCCTTCACGACCGACGCATCGCCGACGACGACCCACAGCAGCTTGTCCGGATTGAACCTCGCCCGTGCAGCCGCATCCATGTCGGTGGCTTTCATGGCCGCATACTTCGCAGGCAGCTGCTCGTAGTAGTCGTCCGGCCGCCCGAAGTTCAGGATCGTCGTGACGCCACCGAACACGGCGTTCGTCGTCTCGAAGCTGCCCGGCAACCGGCGCACGTTGCCGTTGACGGTGCGAACAAGTTCTTCCTCGGTCGTCCCCTTCGCACCCAGATAAGCGGTGAGATCGGCGATCAACTCCTTCATCGAGTCGCCCGTCTTGTCGCTTTGCACCGGCGCCGTGATGATGAACGGCACGCTCTCGGCGTTCAAGCTGACGCCGCTGCGCACGCCATAGGACCACCCCTTCGTCTCGCGCAGATTCATGTTGATGCGCGCGAGGAAGTTGCCGCCGTAGACCTCGTTCGCCGCCAGCAGCGTGACGAGATCGTCGCGGCCCTTCGCGTCGAGCACCTGACCGCCGTAGATCACCGATTGCGGCGACTTCGGACGGTCCACCAGAATGATGCGCTTCTTCGCTTTCGGAACCGCCGCGTCGAACGACTTCGTACCTGCGGCGGAGGACGGAACGGTCCAGTTGCCGAACGCCCTTTCGAGCTGCGCGGTCACCTCAGCCAGCGTCGTGTCGCCGACCACCACGATCCGCGCTTTCTCAGGACGCAGCCACGCCGCATGGAACGCCTTCAGATCGTCGCGCGAAACCTTCGCCACGACCGCCGGATCGCCGAGCCCGCTTGGCGGCAGGCCATAGGGATGTGCGGCGCCATAGAGCGCCGGCCACAGGATGCGCGAACCGATCGCGTTCGGGTTGTTGAACTCGGCCGAGATGCGCGACAGCTGCTGCGAGCGTAGACGTTCGACTTCCGACGCCTCGAATGCCGGGTTGCGTACGACGTCCGCCAGCAGATCAATCGAGAGCCCGAGGTTCGCCGACAGCGCAAACATCGTCACCGCCGTCCGGTCGAGCGAGGCCGCCGTCTGAAGGCCCGAACCCAAGCGCTCGTTCTCTTCCGCAATCTGCACGCTGCTGCGGCTGGTGGTGCCTTCCGGCATCAAGCTCAGCATCAGCGATTGCGTACCGAGCGCCGCCTTCGGATCGGCCGCATATCCTGCATCGAAACTGACCGACACGGTCACCGCAGGCACCGCGGCCTTCTTCGCAAAGATCACGTCGATCCCGTTCGAAAGCTTGCCACGCTCCAGTGCCGGGAAGTCGAGCGGCGCAAGCGAGCCCACGTCCGGAAGCTTCGACCGGTCGACCGCCGTCGTCATGCCCATCGGCATCTGCTCGGCGTTCGGGTCGACATAGTGAGCGGGGGAATGCGTCGGCGCCTTCGCATCGACCCACCCGCCAAGCTTGCCACCGTCGAGCGTCCGCTCGCCGGGAGTAACGGTGAGCGAATAGACAGGCCGCGTCAGCCACTTCTTCGCTGCCTTCTGCACAGCTGCAGGAGTGACAGCACCCAGCGCCGCAAGCCGGCCCTTGTAGTAGCTCGAATTATTAGAGAACAACTCGCCCTGCGCCAATACACCCGCCTTGCCGACGAAGCCGCCCACAGCCTCAATCCCGCGGATGTAGCCGCTGAGCTTCGACACCACTGAGCGGCTCACTTCATCCGCCGTCGGACCTTGCGCGAGGAACTCCGCCAACACTTCGTCAAGCCGCTTCGCGACCGCGGCCGCATCGACGCCCGGCTTTACGTCGGCCGTCATCTCGAACACGCTCGCGTGCTGGAATTCCTGCAATGAGGCCGTGACCGCGACCGCAATCTTCTCTTTGCGCACCAGCGCATTGTCGAGCCGCGAACTCGCGAGTCCGCCCAGCACCGTCGCCGCAACGTCGAGTGCCGTAGAGTCTTTGTCGTTCAAGCCCGGAACGACCCAACTGCGCGAGATGCGCGTTGTCGCGACGCGGTCCGTCATTGTGTCGAACTTTGCTGCAGAAAGCGTCGTCACCGGCGCCTTCACCGTCTTCGTCGCGGGCCCACGCTTGATGTCGCCAAAATACTTCTCGACCAGCGTCTTCGCGGTCGGCGTATCGATGTCGCCGGCCAGCACCAGGACCGCGTTGTTCGGCCCGTAATTGTCGACGAACCACTGCTTCACATCGTCGAGGCTAGCCGCGTCCAGATCTGCCATCGAGCCGATCGTCGAATGGTGATACGGGTGCCCCTCGGGGAACAGGTTCTCGAACTGCAAATATTCGACGAGACCATAGGGTTGGTTATCGCCCTGACGCTTCTCGTTCTGCACGACACCGCGCTGATTATCGAGCTTCTCCTTCGTCACCGCGCCGAGCAGATGCCCCATGCGGTCGCTTTCCAAGAATAGCGCGCGTTCCAACGCACCCGTCGGCACCGTCTGGAAATAGTTGGTGCGGTCAAGCCACGTCGTCCCGTTGAAGTCCGTCGCCCCCACCTGCTGCAGCGGCTCGAAGTAATCGCCCGGTGCGTTCTCCGACCCGTTGAACATCAAATGCTCGAACAGATGCGCAAACCCCGTCTTGCCCTTGGGCTCATGCTTCGACCCGACGCCGTACCAAATCGACACGGCAACGACTGGTGCCTTGCGGTCCGTATGCACGATCACGCGCAGGCCGTTCGCCAGCGTGAATTTCTCGTGCGGAATATCGATCCGCTTCGCAAGTTCGGAAGCGGGTGCCGGCGCAGCAACGGCCACAGCCGGTGGCGCAACAAGCAGCGCCAACGAAGCAACAACAGCTCTAAACATAGGGTCTCCCAACCTTTGAATCGGCCGCGACCATACAAGGCCGCGCGCGGCCCGCGAACCACACATTTTCGGGAGAACCCAGTTCGCCTCCTGGGCGAATCCCTTGACGGGGGCGTCAGCCTTCAGGCGTGCTTTTTTACATGCAGTGCCAAATGAATCTCTCCCGCCAGGCGAGAGGCGTTGTACAGTACCCCATCGCAAATCATGCGCCTCAAGGTGAACCACATGCCGAACGCCGGCATTACGGGCTGGGGAAAATGCCTTCCACCCGCCATCCTGTCTAACAACGACATCGCGACCTTTATCGACACCTCCGACGACTGGATCACCTCTCGCACCGGCATCAAAGAGCGCCGCATCGCACACTGCTCCTTGACCGACATGGCCGAAGTCGCTGGCAAGCGCGCGCTCGCGTGTGCGGGGATTGAGGGCAAGGACCTTGACCTCATCGTCATGGGCACGACGACCCACGACGAGCAGTGCCCAAACCAATCCTCCGGCGTCCAACGCCGAATCCCAGGCGCCGAAGGGTGTGGCGCGATGGACGTGAACACCGCCTGTACCAGCTTCCTCTATGGCCTCTCGACCGCCTCGGCGATGATCAAGACCGGCGCCATCAAGAACGCGCTCGTCATCGGCGGCGAACTGATCTCACCGTTCATGAACTGGGACGACCGCAACGTCGCGGTCCTGTTCGGCGACGGATGCGCCGCCGTCGTACTCCAAGCCACGGACAAAGACGAAGGCGTTCAACTGGAGCGCCTCGGCTGCTACGGCGAGTCGCGCGCGATCCTGCAAATCCACGGAATGGGGGGCAACTACGTGCACACCGGCCGTTTGATCGGCGTGACCGAGTGGCAATTCGAAGGCCAGGAAATCTTCAAGAAGGCCGTCGGCGGCATGAGCATGGCGAGCGAAGACGTGCTGCGCCGCGCTGGCAAGACCGCGGCCGACGTAGACATCTGCGTGCCGCATCAGGCGAATCTTCGCATTATCGAGGCCGTCGCGAAGAAAGCCGGTGTACCGATGGACCGCGTCTATGTCAGCGTCGAGCGTTACGGCAACATGTCCGCGGCCACCGTCCCCGTCGCGCTCTGCGAAGCAATCGAAGACGGACGCGTCAAGCCCGGGAACCTTCTCCTGATGCCGGCCTTCGGCGGCGGCCTGACCTTCTGCGCCCACCTCGTCAAGTGGGGCGACCGCTCGACCCCACTAGGCCAATCGAATGCCGAACTCCCACCGCAAACCCGAAGCGCGCTCGAGATCGTCCAACATTACCGCAAAGCGAAGGGCCACGCGGTCGCTTAGTCTCGCTTGCCCTCGCGCAACAATGGGCTAGGCTCCGGCGAACGACATCGCACGGAGCTTGCCCTCATGACCTCCCCAACCACCATCGACACCGTCATCGTCGGCGCAGGTTTTGCCGGCCTCTACATGCTTCACCGTCTGCGCAACCAAAACACCGGCGCGGTGATACTCGAAGCAGGCGGCGGCATCGGCGGGACGTGGTACTGGAACCGCTATCCGGGCGCGCGCGTCGACATCGAGAGCCAGGAGTACGGCTACTCGTTCTCAAGCGCGCTCGACGAAGAGTGGCGCTGGAGCGAGCGCTACGCGCCGCAATCGGAGATCCTGTCCTACCTCGAACACGTCGCAAAGAAGTTCGACCTGAAACGCGACATCCGCTTCAACACCCGCGTCACCGCAGCCCACTGGAACGAGCAGGCAAAACGCTGGCACGTGATCACGGACAAGGGCGACAACTTCGCCGCCCGCGCACTCATCATGGCGACGGGTTGCCTGTCGATCCCGAAGGACCCGGACTTCCCCGGCGTCGGCGACTTCCAGGGCAAGTCCTACTTCACCAGCCGCTGGCCGCATGAGGAGGTCAACTTCACGGGCCAGAACGTCGCCGTCATCGGCACAGGTTCGTCCGCCGTCCAGTCGATCCCTGTGATCGCGAAGCAGGCGAAGCATCTGACCGTTTTCCAGCGCACGCCGAACTACACCGTGCCGGCCCACAATCATGCCGCCGATCCCGCGATTGAAGAACTTTGGAAACTGAACCGCCCACGCTTCCGCAGCCAAGCACTCGCGAACAATTCCGGCGTTCGCCAGATCGACCCGCAGGACCGCCTGCTCTCCGCAACACCGCCAAACGAAGTCGAACAGATCTTCGAAGAACGCTGGAAACGCGGCGGCTTCGCCGTGCTCGGGGGCTTTGCGGACACCGGCATTGACGAGAGTTCGAACAAGGTCGCCCACGAATTCTTCGCCCGCAAGATCAAGAGCATCGTCAAGGACCCGAAGGTCGCCGACCTGCTCACACCGAAAACCTATCCCGTCGGCACAAAGCGCCTCTGCGTCGACATCGGCTATTGGGAAACCTACAACCGCCCGAACGTGACGCTGATCGACGTCTCGAAAGCTCCGATCGAGCGCATCACGAAGTCGGGCATCCGCACCGCGAGCGGCGAACACGCGTTCGACGTCATCGTCTACGCAATCGGCTTCGACGCCATGACCGGCGCGCTGACGAAGATCGACCTCGTAGGCAAGAACGGTCTAAAGATCAAAGACAAATGGGCCTACGGTCCCAAGACGTATCTGGGCCTCACCATCGCAGGCTTTCCGAACCTGTTCACGATCACCGGCCCGCAAAGCCCAAGCGTGCTGACGAACATGCCGCCCTCGATCGAACACCACGTCGACTGGATCGCCCGCGCGCTGTCCGACCTCGACGCGCGCAAGAAGCAAACGCTCGAAGCAACAGAGGCCGCCGAAGAAGCCTGGATCGCCCACGTCAACGAGCTGGGCGCGATGACGCTGATGGCCAAAGCCAACTCCTGGTATATGGGCGCGAACATCCCCGGCAAACCGAGGACGTTTCTCCCCTACGTCGGGGGCGTCCCCGCCTACCGCCAGAAATGCGCGGAGGTGGTGGCGAACGGATATGAGGGCTTCGTACTGGGCTGACCTGACGCAGGTGCAACATGTCCCTCGCCTTGTTGCTAAACCGCGAAGCCGCTAGTCTGGCTTAGGCCGTGCGAACCTCGCGCGGCCAGAGGGGAACACACTGGAGGGAATGAATGAATAGAGTTGTGATGCTGCTGATCGTGCTCGCCGCAGCAGCGGGCGGCTACTACTATTACACG
>JABFRX010000174.1 GCA_013140995.1 Alphaproteobacteria bacterium
GGCGCATGTTGTCCGCGATCCGAACGTCGGCGCCACCGGGACCGCACGTGTACTCCGTGTCGGTCTCGAGGCCCGTGTCGGCGCCGGTTTCGACGCCGCCCGTCTTTACGCGAGCCCAGCCACGGCCTTTGTGCGCGTTGCCGTCGAACGCCATCGCATCTTCGCCGCGGAAGCATGAGTCGATGACGGCTTGACCGGCCGAGAACATGGCCGCTTCGCCGTAGAGGTTTTCGCCGGCGCGCGAGGTGAGGAACCAGCCGTCCAGCGCACCCGCGTAGTTCGGGCGATACGTCAAGACGTACTCATACGCATCTTGAACGACCGGAGCGGCCAGCTGGAACTGGCTGCCGCTCACGACCGCACCTGCGACCCGCACGAGCTCGACGCCATTGCCGGCCGTCTGCGCCGCCGGCGACGACGGCAGGAACGGAATGACGTTAATGAGCGTCGTACCCGTCGCTGAGCCCGTGATGTTGACGAAGTCGTGGGTCGTTCCGTTCACCGGAAGGCCGGCGTTCGCAAACTGCACTTCCATGTCGAAGATGGCGCCAACACCCGCGACGTAGTTGCCGAGGATGTTGATCGTGCCCGGCGAGTTGCCCGGCGCCATACGGCCGTTGTTCGTGACGTTGCCGCTGATGGTGGCGTTACCCGAGAAGATGCCGCCCGGACCGACCAGAAGACTGTCGGCCATCGTGCCGTTCACACGCAACTCACCGCCGTTGACCGTGGTAAGACCAGTATAGGCAAGGTTGGCGTTGACCGTCATCAGGCCCGTGCCAACCTTCGTCATGCCACCAGTTGTCGCAGCAAACGTGCCGGTCCAAGTGGTGGAGTTGTTGTTGCCGCCCGTCGTCATCGTGTCGCCAGCGCTGATGGTCACCGTCCCGGCACCCTGCAAGGAACCGATCGTTTCACCGTCAACGAACAGCGATGTACCCGCGCCCATTACAACGGCGCTCAAGTCGCCGATGTTGTCCGGCGCACCGAAATTGGCAACCACTGTCGTCCCTGCACCCGCGATGCTCAGAATGCCGGTGTGCGCATTGTTGACGCCGCCGATATCCAAAGTGCCGCCGCCGATAACCGACAACTGGCCGCTGCCCGTGATGTTGCCGTCGTAGATCGTGCTGAAGCCGTTGGTGTCGATCGTGCCGCCGAGGCCGAGCACGTTGGTACCGCCGGTCCGCGTACCCAGAACACCGTTAGCCCCAAGCCGCAACGTACCGCCGTTGAACGACATAGCCGCGCTATTGGCGCCGAGATCGGCCGCCGCATCGACAAACACGACGCCGCCGTTAAATGCCGTGCCGCCGGTGTAAGTGTTGACGCCGTTCAGGTTCAGCGTGCCCAACCCCGTCTTCACGATCCAGCCCGTGCCCGACAGAACGCCGTTCCACGTCGAGCCGATGCCGTTCGTGTCGAGCTGCGTACCGGTCGCCGCCGAACCGCCCAGCAATATGGCGTTGACCGACGTGACCAACGCGCTGTCGATCACGCGGATCGTGCCGCCGTTGAGATTGAACTCATAGGCGCCGCCACCACCACCGTAGTTGTCCTGCAAGCGGCCGTCGCCGATTTCGAGAACGCCCGTGCCGCTCAGGTTGAAACGGCTGTCGATGGCGTTGGCGTTGTTCGCGGCAGAGAGCCAGAGATTGGCTCCATTGCGAACCCGCAGAATGCCACCCGACAGGTTTGTGGTGCTGCTCGTAGCCGCCAACGTTGCGCCTTCGATGACGTCGCGGTCGCCGTTGACTAGTTCGCCCGCGTTCACACTGACCAAGCCGCCGGAAATGTTGAACACGCCCACGCTGTTTCGCGTGTTCGTCGTGCTGCGGCCGACTGAGTAGAGTCCTGCGCTATTCACGTCGCCGAACACGCCCAAATTCAGCGTGCCGCCCGACATATTATATGTGCCGGTGCCGCCTTGGTTGCCGATGTTCATGCTACCGGCAACGCCGGCAGAGCCGATGTTCACGGTACCGGCAGATTGGTTGAAGATGCCCGCACCGCCGAAGTCGCCGATGCGCAGCGCAGGACACTGCGAGGAGCATGGCACGCCGACGAGGCCAGTGCCCGTGAAGGTCAGCGTACCGCCCGTCACGTTCATGATCGCAGAGTTGCCCGTACCCGTGCCGACCGCGATCGATTTGATGTTCGTACTTCCGCTTGATTGCAGGATCGTTCCTTGCGTCTCCAAGAAGTCGCCGTTCGCAGCCGTCATGCCGTCGATCGTCAGCGTCCCCGTACCTTGCTTGACGAGCGCGGTGTTGAGGTCAGGCGCGACCCACGTACCGGAAAAGCTCGTATTCGTCGCATTGCCGAAGACGACCGCGCTCAAGGAAGGCGTGTTCAACGTGCCGCCGCCGGCAAGCGAGGCAAACGTATCGACGCCGGACGTTGCAACCGAGCCGCCGCTGTTGATCACAAGCGCCGTCGTACCCGCGCCGAAAGACGCCCCGCCGTCGCTGATCGATGCGCCCGAGTTGACCTGAAGCGTCACACCCGGGTTCGCCACGGCCACATTGTGCGAGACGGCAACCGTTACGACGATGACGTCGCCCGTCGCAGCAGTCGCCACGCAAGTGTCGTACGTCGCTTGGCTCGTTGCGTTGCAGGTTGCCGCCGACGCCGGCCCGCTTGTTGCAAAAACCGACGCTGACGCCATAAGCGCCGCCGTCATAACTGTGATTTTCGTCTTTCCAACTGGCCGCACAAACGCAGCCGTTCGCATTGCGAACATTGTTAGCCCCCCAACGAAGTCCCCACGACTTCACTCTGGCTTAACTATCGCGCTGTTGGACGCCGCACAGTCAAGAGACTGACATAGATGGCATGTATGAAGACTATCCCGGCGTGTCCTTTGAGTGTCGTTCAAAAGGAGACACACGCGCTCGCAGGCGAAATCGTGAGCTCCATTCATCTAAACTGATACAGATTCGCCAATTGGGCGAACACGTTATAGGGGAATTGCGCCGCTACTCTTCGCGCATCGCGCGTTGCAGGCGGCGGTTCAACGGCGCGAGTAGATACTCGAGCGCGGTATGCGACCCAAGGCCGATCATCACCTCGGCCGGCAAGCCGGGTTGCAGTTTTTCGCCGCCAAGCACCGCATCGATAGCTGCGCGGTCGACCTCGATCTCGGCTTGGTAGTAGGCAACGCCAGTGCGCGCATCGACAAGCCGATCGGCCGACACGGAGATGACCTTGCCCTGCACCACCGGTTGGAACCCATCTTTGAAATGGATCAGGCGCACATTCGCGGGTATGCCGGCGCGTACGTTGTCGGCGTCGTCGGGCTTGAGTTGTGCCTCGACGATTAGGCGGTCGTCTTGCGGGACGATTTCCATCACCGTGTCGCCGCCGCGTACGACCTGCCCCGGCGCGTGAATGGTCGAGGCGACGACAACGCCTGCCGACGGCGCCGTAATCGTCATACGGCCGACCAGCGCTTTTGCCGCTTTCAAGCGGTCCGTCAGTTCGAAGCGGCGGCGCTGTGTCTCGCGCATCTCGGTCGTGATCTTGTCGAGCCGCTGGTTCTTCAGTTCCAAGATCTGCATGTCGATCTCGCTCGCTTTGAGCTTGTTCTGCGCGATCGTCGCCGCAAGCTCGCCCCGCTGACCCGCCAACGACTTCGCCGCACGCTTCAACGCCAGAACCTTGGGCAGCGTCGACAGGCCCTGCTCGAACAGTTTCTCGGTCGCCGCCGTTTCCTGGCCGATCAACGATGTTTGCCCCTCGACGGCCAAGAGTTGCGCCTGAAGCCCGCTCACGACCTCAAGATACTGCGCCTTCCGGCTCTTCAATACGCTGATCTGACTGTCGAGCGATTGCCGCCGCTGCTCGAACAAGACCGCTTGGCCCTCCATCGCGGCCTTCGCGGAAGACGTGTCCTTGCGCGCCATCAAGTCCGGCGGAAACGCGACAGATGAAGCGTCCGCAGTCTCGGCCTGAAGGCGTGCCTCCAGCGCCATCACGGCGTCCTGTTCCGACGAAAGCACGCCCAGCGCCGCCGACGTCTCCGTTTGGTTCAGCACGGCGAGCACTTGCCCGGCCTTGACCGCATCGCCATCGCGCACGTCGACGCGTTCGACGATCCCACCCTCTAGATGCTGCACCTTTTTGCGCTTGCCCTCGACCGCGATGACCCCGTTCGCGACGACCGCGCTGCTCAACGGAACGAATGCCGCCCACAAACCGAGCACCGTCAAGAACCCGAACAGCAAGATGGAACTTAAGCGCCGCACACGCGTCGTCTGGAACGGCCCCTCCGTCGCAGGCCCGCTGAGCCAGTTGCGGAAACCGCCAATCGCGCCGCGTGCCAACATCATGATCCGGCCCTTCCCTACACGCGCCCGCCCGGCGTCGCCGAGCGCATGATTTTTCCCATGATCTCTTCGCGCGGACCGAACTCGGCCCGCCCGTCGCGCAGCACCAGCAACTTGTCGGTCAGCGTCACGGCTGCGGGCCGGTGCGAAACCACGATGACCGTCGCCTTACGCTCGCGCAACCGCTGCAGCGCCGCGCGCAGATGCGCCTCGCCCTCGCTGTCGAGGTGCGCCTCCGGCTCGTCGAGCACCACGACCGGCCGGTCGCCGTAGAGCGCGGCCGCCAACGCAATGCGCTGCATCTGCCCGCCCGAGAGCCGCAGTCCCGCGGGCCCCAACTCGGTGTCGTAGCCCTTCGGCAGCGACTGGATCATCTCGTGCACGTCGGCCGCTTCGGCCGCAGCGATGATTGCAGCACTCGGCGCGTCTTCGAAGCGCGCGATGTTTTGCGCGACTGTGCCCGCCATTGCGAGCGGCGCTTGCGGCAGATAGCCGATCCATTGCCCGAGATCGGCTTGCTGCCAAACCGCGGCGTCCGAACCGTCGATGCGGATGTTTCCGGCGGCGCACGGCAACAGCCCCATGATCGCGCGCACCAACGTCGACTTGCCCGAGCCGCTGGGCCCCACGATCGCCATCTGCTCGCCCGGCGCCAACTCGAACGAGACGCGGGCCAAGATGGGCCGCTGTCCGCCCGGCGGAACGAGCGCCACGTTCTCCGCGCTTAAGGCGCCCCTGGGCCGCGGCAAGGGCATCGTCGCGCTTTCTTTCGTCAGCGAAGCCAGCGCCGCATCCAGCCGCTCCCAAGCCTGACGCGCGCTCAAGACGGACTTCCAGGCGCCGACAACCGCCTCAACCGGCTGAAGCGCGCGTGCCCCTAAGATCGAACCCGCGATCAACCCGCCGCCGGAAAGCTCACCCGCAATGGTCAGCGCGGCACCTGTGCCCAGGAGCGCAATCTGCAGCGAATTGCGTAGGAATCGCGCTAGCGCGTGAAAACTCGCCTCGCGCTCCGTCGCCGCCAGACTGTGCTCCATCGCGTTGCTGGACGCGCTCAGCCAATGCGCCGATACGGAGTCTGCCGCCCCCATCGCGACCAGTGGCTCGCCGTTGCGGGCCGCGACTTCGGCAAATTGCAGCGCTTTCAAATTCTCCTTCGCAGCCGTCGCCGACGCTTCGGCATTCAGACGATCATTTAGGTAGGCAACCCCACCGATCAACACGCTCGCCACCAGCGCAACGGCGAACAGAACCGGATGCAGCACATAGAGCAGTATGAAGTAGATCGGGCTCCACGGCAGATCGAGCAGCGACGCCGTCACCGGCCCGCCGACCAAATTCCGGATCGCCTCGACATCGCGCAGGGGCTGCAATGCCGGCGCATCGCGCCCCGCCGAACCCCGCAGCTGGATCTGAAACGCGTAAGGTCCAAGCCGGTGCGCCGTGCGCGCACCAAGCCGCTGCAGCAACGAACTGCGTAACGCTTCCAGCCCCGCCAGCGACAGCAACGCCACGGCCGCGATCAGCGACAGCACGACCAACGTCTCAATGCTGTAGGACGAAAGCACCCGGTCGTAGATCTGCAGCATGTAGAGCGAAGACGTCAGCCCCAACAGGTTGATCGCCAGCCCATAGCCCAAGACCGAAAGCACGACGCTTCGCTCTTGCGCGAGCACGTCGCGAACAGACCCTGGCCGTGCGGCAGTCACCGCCCTCGCCTCCCCTTTGAGCATCGACCTTTCAAGACCAAGTACCATGACGAAGAAAGCGGCAATTCAACCAGGCCCGCCGAAACTTCGTTGCGTGGTTTCCTCGCCTGTGGCCGTTTGCGTTAACAACCAAACGCGCCAACTAGGGATAGTAGCGCCTGACGCCAGCGCCTGTGCCCTGCCCGCGACACGGTTGATTCAAAGAAATAGCTTCACCCGCTAAGTGTACACTTTCGTTTGGCAAGTGTCCGGATCGTACCGTAATTACCACCTGGGGATGCACACAGGGGGTATTTGGGTATGGTCGCTCAGCAGGCGAACCGTCATTTTCATGACGTGCTTCAGGGGATTCAGGTCCCAATTATCGCTGCAATTTGGCAGGAAACGCGCTCAACGCTGAGCGTCCACGTGGGTGCAAATGCCAACCGCACAAAGGCAAAAGCCGAGATCTTGGCCGCGCTGGCGAGCGCCGGCGTGGCGCGGGTGCGGGTCTATTTCCATACTGCCCGCGATCTGACCGCGCCGCGCAGCTTAGAGCGTTTGATTGCGCAGTTCGGGGACGGCGAAGTCGTTTACGATCCGACCGAAGCGATTTCGGGCGCAAAAGCGCTCGTGGCCGCCAGCCACAAGGTGCGCGCGTCGCTCGCAGACTCGATCGCCGGTATCTTCTTCGCGCCAGGCGCACGCACGCTCTTCGTCTCTCTGGGCGGCAAATACTTCGCGGGGGCCGAAAAGCTTAGGGTCGGCGATCTCGCCGCCATCGAACGTCAAATCGTCGAGGCACTTGGGGCCGCATTTGCGACGAGCCAAACGGCGTGCCCCGCGATTCGCGTTGGCTTTGGTCTCCCAAAGACGGCTCTCGTCCCGGTCGATCACGGTTCGGTGGCTCGCAGGTCTTCCAAAGTTCTCAGCGCCGTGCGCCGCTTTTGGAAGCCGGTCGCGATCGCGGCCCTGTTCGGCTTTGGCGCGAACGCCGCTGCTGCGCGCGACCCGGCGGTTTCGCCCACGAACGTCAAGATCACCGGCGCCGGCACGAGCGTGAACGGCGAAGGCGGCTGGTTCTTCGGCGGCGCGTTGACGGCACCCCTCGGCGAACGCTGGGGTATCCAAGCCGAAGGTGCGATTAGCGGCAACGACTCCGACACTGTCACGGGCTTCGGCGGTCACATCTTCACACGCGATCCGTCGAGTTACTTGCTCGGCATCTTCGCCGCTTATGCGTCGGAAGACACATTCGACCTCGACGCGACCCGCCTGGGCGCGGAAGCGGAAATCTACTTGAGCCAGCTCACAATCATGGCCAAGGCGGGTTATCAGTTCAGCGATACGGCCGCACTCGACACCGCCTTCGGCGACATCGAGTTGCGGTGGTACATCTCGGACGACTTCGCGCTCTCGGGCGGCGGCGCGTTCGATGAGACCACGTCGATCGGCCGCATTGGCGCCGAATGGCGTCCGGGCTTTGCCGCTCTGCCGGGACTTGCCTTCCGCGTCGATGGCGCCTGGGGCGACGACGACTACGAAAGTTATCTCGGTGGCATCACCTACTACTTCGGTGCCGACGCAAGCCTCAAAGACCGCCACCGCAAGCAAGACCCGGACAGTGCGCTGTTCACGCTGTTCCAGGCGGTTCAAGCGGAGCAGACGCGGCTCTGCAACCAATATGGCGGCTGCTAGTACGCCGTAACCGGCCCGCGAAGGTGCAGGCTGATAGCCTGCACCTATTCGCTTTAGTGCGATCAATCGATCATCTCGAACGTCAGACCGGCGTGTTCGACCAGCCGCTCCATCAGCGGCCCGCCCATCGCCGACGCAGGGGTCCAGAAGCCGCCCGCTACATCGTCCGGTAGCTCTGAGAGGCAGATCGCCGCTTCTGCGATCATCTTGGCCGTCGAGCCGTAGCCCGGGTCGCGATCGCCTGTGACCCGCGCCTTGAACACGCGCCCGTCTATGGCGGTACCGGCGAACAGCAGGTCGTAGCTGCCGCGCTCGCGCTGTTCGGCGGAGGGGCCCTGACCCGGCTTCGGAAGAACGAAGCGGTTCAGGAATGCGCGCGTGGGCGGGAACGCTGCCGCAAGGCCGAACGCACCCATGGCGCCGGTCACCGCGATCGCCGCCGGCGCGCCGAACACGCCGCCGCCCGTCATGATCGCCTCGTCGTACTGGAAGTCGCGGCCGTAAGCATAGTTCAGCAACGCGTTCGACCTGTGCACGATGCGCGTGTTGATCGCACCCATCACGAACGGCGCAGTCCATGACCCGGCGGTCCCATCGTAGGTCACCGGAAGGGTGCCGGGCTGCCGCGGACCTTTCCGTTCCCCCTTGGGGTTCAGCGCGTAAGGGTTCGACAACACGCTGCGCACCTGGGAATCGCGCGTCGCTTCTTCGACGAGGTTCATCATGCTGGCGATCGTGCCGCCGCTGGCGCCGCCCTTCATCGACTTCACACGCATGCGGATCGCCGCGCACGGCTTGCCAGTCCGCTTGCGCACCTCCTCGTTCAAGAAGAACACGCCAAGGTCCGACGGAACGGAATCGAACCCGCAGCACGGCACGATGCGCGCGCCCGACGCCTCGGCCGCATCCTGATGCGCGTCGATCATCTTTTGAATCCAGGGCGCCTCACCTGCCAGATCGCAGTAGTCCGTTCCCGCCGCGGCGCACGCCGCGACCAGCTCCGACCCGTACTTCGCGTACGGCCCAACCGTGGTCAGCACGACCTTCGTCTGCGCCGCCAGCGCATCCATCTCGGCGCGGTTGGCAGTATCGGCAACGATCGAAGCCACCCGCTCGCCACCCCGCCCCAGAGCGGCCTTCACCGCGTCGAGCTTGCCTGCACTACGTCCCGCCATCGCCCAGCGGACGGCGTTGCCACCGGCCCGCGACGCAAGGTAGTCCGCAATCAACGCCCCGACATACCCCGTCGCCCCGACGAGAATAATGTCGTAACGCCGCCCATCCGCCGCCATATTCTTGCGTTTGCGCATGTCAGTTCCCTTTGTGCTGCTCAAATTTGGCCCAATCCGTGCGGCACTGGAATACGCCGCTTGCTGCGCGCAACCTTGTGACCGGTCTGGCGTTCTGCAAGAGACGTAACATGGCGGGAGCGGCACGCGGTGGTCTCGAAGCCATACACAAAGGACTTTCCCGTTGTTTGCGTCGGCGGCTCGGCGGGCGGGCTCGACGCCTATATCAGGCTGTTGAAACATCTGCCTGCCGACATGGGGGTGGCCGTCGTCATCGTCAATCACGTCAGAAGCGTCGCTACCCACCTGCACGAGATCCTACCGAACTACACGAAAATGCCGGTGGAGCTGATCAGCGAACGCTTGGTCATTCGGCCGAACCACGTGTTCATCATCCCCGAGGGCCGCGATCTGCACGTGGAGAACGGAGAGTTTCGCCTCGCGCCGATTTCGAAACCGCGCGGCTGGCCCGACGTGATCACCGTGTTTCTGCAATCCTTGACGCGCAATTGGGACGGCCAACTGATCGCCGTGATCGTTTCGGGTTATGACGGCGATGGCGCGGCCGCCCTGCGCGGATTAAAGGAAGTCGGTGGCGTCACGATCGCACAAAAGCTCGACACCGCCGGACAACCCGATATGCCCGAAACCGCGATCAACAGCGGCTACGTCGATTTCATCCTCTCGCCCGAAGACATCGCACGCAAGATCACGAAAATTGCGATGGCGGAAGCCTAGTACGCCTCCTCCTTTCACAGCTTCACCGGACCGGGCTGCGCGAATGACTTGCCCTTGATCCATTGCGGCCGGAGGACTTCCACGTGCGGCGGTCCGTCGAGCAACGGGGCAACCTCCAGCTCATAAGCGAGGTAGGCCGGGATCTTCAGGAAAGCATTGGCATCTTCGGCGCTGCCATAAACCTGGAAGGCGCAGATCGTGTCCGGGCCGATACCGAACGAATAGACATAGACCTCGTGCCCTTCGTTCGCTTCGATCGCCGGCTGCATGTGCTTCTGCCAAACCTGCTGAACCGCATCGCGAGCGCCCGGCTTGGTGCGGTGATGCAAGAAGAGCGCGTGCTTGCTCACGAGTTGCTCTTTCCTAAGCCGTTTGTTGCTCGCTTGGCGACGCGGTCACATAGGGGGAGCCAGGTTTTTCCGTCCGGCTTCCATTCCCAAGCGATCGTTTGCTTGTCGCCGCCATCGCCGAACTCGATGCGCGCGCGTTCGGTTTCGCCCGTAAATGTCCAAACATCGCCATCGACGCGGGTGACGTAGTCACGAATGAATCCGTGGTTCTCGTAGGAGCGGGTCATGTAATGCCCGGCGTCCGGGTCGTAGCTGATGATGCCCGTGCCCTTGAACGCATTCGCGCCGGTCATGGCATCCCAACGCTGCGCGACGAAGAATTTGCCGGGCAGCCATTCAACGGTCTCGTCACTGATCCATTTCTCGACTACACCGCGCGGATCCTCTTGGCGCTGACCGGCGGCGTAGGAGTCCCCTTCCGCGTGCCATGTCCCCACGAAGGCCTTCAGACGCTCGTGCGCCGCGCCGCGCGCGGGCGTTTGGCTTCTGGAATCCGTCATGATTGGTCCTCTTCGGGCTCAACAATCGGTCCATGGACGGGGCAAAGGCTCGACTGCCAGTTCGTCGGCCGCAGCGGGAAACCAGAAAAACCGCCGTGTTCCTCATACCGTCGCATCCGGTTGATACACGGACCGCAGAAGGATCAACGTTCTACCGGCGTATCGGTTCCACTCCTGCAATACCTCGCTAAGCGTCCGTTGGAACAATCTCTCGAAACGGAGCGTTTCAACAGCGAGGAGATTCCATGAAACACCATTCTCTCGTGTCTCTATCGACGGCATGCGCGCTGGCGGCTTGCGGCGACATGGCGGAACTGACGCCTGATCAAACCACTGGCTCCGATCCGACGCTGCCGCCACCAAATGAAACGCTGATCCCAACGCTGAACATCGCGCCTGCCATCGGTTGGTCCAAAGGGGTGAAGCCCTTAGCACCCTCGGACCTTATCGTTACGGCATTTGCCCAAGGTCTCGATCATCCGCGCTGGCTCTATGTGCTTACGAATGGCGACGTTCTGGTGGCCGAAACGAACGCTCCGGAACGGCCCGAAGACGGAGCAGGCATTAAAGCCTTTTTCAAAGGACTGGTCATGGAGCGTGCCGGCGCCGCCGTTCCAAGCGCGAACCGCATCACCTTGCTGCGCGATGCGGACCACGACGGGGTCGCGGAAACGCGCGCGGTCTTACTGCAAGGGCTCAACTCGCCCGTTGGCATGGCGCTTGTCGGTAACGATCTCTTCGTCGCGAACACCGATGCAGTGATGCGCTTTACCTATCGCCCGGGCGACACCAACATCAACACCAAAGGGACGAAGTTGGCCGACCTGCCTGGTGGGCCACTCAACCATCATTGGACAAAGGGCCTTATCGCAAGCCGCGACGGTCGAACACTGTACGCGTCCGTCGGCTCGAACAGCAACGCCGCCGAGAACGGTATCGAGAAAGAAGTAGGCCGTGCGGGGATTATCGAGATCGATATCGCGACGGGCCGCTCGCGTCTTTTCGCGTCGGGTCTGCGCAATCCCGTTGGTATGGCGATAGAGCCGCAATCCGGCGCACTCTGGACCGTTGTCAACGAACGCGACGAACTGGGCAGCGACCTGGTGCCCGACTATCTGACCTCGGTGAAAGACGGCGGTTTCTACGGTTGGCCGTACAGCTACTTCGGTCGCAACATTGACGAACGGGTCCAACCGCCGGCGCCCGATTTGGTCGAAAAAGCCATCGTACCGGACTACGCGCTGGGCAATCACGTTGCGCCGCTGGGCCTGACTTTCGCATCCGGCGCGCGCCTTCCCGCTCGCTTTGCGAGCGGCGCTTTTGTGGGCGAGCATGGTTCTTGGAATCGCGAGCCGCTGTCCGGCTACAAAGTCGTGTTCGTGCCCTTTGCCAGCGGCAAGCCGAACGGCAAACCCGTCGATGTTCTGACAGGCTTCGTCGACAAAGACGGCAATGCGCAAGGCCGGCCGGTCGGCGTCGCGATCGACCGGGACGGTGGCCTTCTTGTCGCCGACGACGTCGGTAACGCGGTATGGCGCGTCAGCGCCAACGCACCGCAAGAAGCGATGGCGCGCTGAGCGGAAGACGACACGGGCGCGGCGGCGGAAAATGCCAACGCGCTCTGATCGCGGTTGAAACTTGAACCCGTGAAATGAAAACGCAGCCCGATTAGGCTCGCACCGATGCCGCCGCTGTGGGAAACGGCCTGGTTGGGGGACTAGGATTCGAACCTAGACAGGCAGAGTCAGAGTCTGCAGTCCTACCGTTAGACGATCCCCCAATAGCGGGGCGCCTTCATAAACCTGAAGTGCCGCCTTCGCAACCCGGCGCCGAACCCTTACATATAGCGACGCTTTAGGGACCCGCCATGCCGCTCAAGGCCGAAACTTTCGACTTCATTTCCAACCTCGACACGCTGACCGCGGTCGTGGCCGGCGCCGTGCTGGCGACGGCCGGCGGCTTCATTGGTACGCAGATCGAGCACCGGGTCGACACCCGCCGGCGCGAACGCCAAGCCGCGCTCTTCTTCGGCGAGATCATGGCGCTTCTGGGGGTTACCGTCGGCACAGCGACCCGCGCGCGCGGAATCGGCGATCCTTTCGGCCCGGTCACGATGCGGATCCTGCGTATGATCCGGCGCGAACTCGACGTCTACGACCGGAACCGGGAACGTCTGTTCGAACTGCGAGATCCCGCCTTACGCGCGCGCATACACACGACATTATTGCGCACGATGATGGGTGTCGAAGGCGCACTGGAATCGGCTGCCGAGGTCACCGAAATCCGAGCCGAGTTGCAAACGAATCCGGACATGCCTACCGCCCGCCGCGAGCATCTGGACGCAAGACTGGCCGGAGGTCTGCGCCTGCGCGACGGCGGCTTCGACTTCTTGGTCGAAGCGTCCGAGCAAGCGGCACGGCTGACGAAGGAACTCGAACCGATCGCCCGCATCGACTTCGAGAAACTGGTGAAGGCAACACGCGACGCTTGAGTAGCAAACTCAGTCGATCAGGCCGTGGCCGTAGACCGGATCGCGGCCCGGCGCACCGAGGTCGTGCGCTTGGGCCGCAAGGGCCCGTACGGCCGCGGATGCACGCTGCGCATCGGGCTTGTCGAGCGAACCGGCAAGCTTTGCAGCAACGATCGGTGACGCATAGGACGTCCCCGAAACCGTATCCGTCGAACCCTGCGGATCGGCCACGCGCAAATCGACGCCTTGCGCCGCGAAATCGACGTAGTCACCATGATTAGCGTAGAGATAGACGCGGTTCTTGGCATCCACCGCGGTCACACCCACGACCTTGTCATAGGCGGCCGGATATTGCGCCGCCCCGTGCGGCCCTTCGTTGCCGACAGCCGCGACCAGAATATGGCCCCGGGCGTTCAGCTTTTTGACCATAGCTTCAAGCACCGGGTTGGCCGGCCCCGTGAGACTCAGATTGATCACTGCGATCCGCATCTTGGCGAGCCAGTCGAGCCCGCGCACGATCGAATCGGCGGTCGCAATCTCTTGGCCCTCGATCGACAGCGTAAAGACGTTTGCCGCATAGACCGTCGCACCCGGCGCTGCTTCGGCAATCACCGAGGCAACCGCCGTGCCGTGCGCGTCGGGCAGCGCCTTCGGCACCGGATCGAATGACCGCGCGGTGACCGACACTTGGGCGAGCATCGGATGCTTCGCGTCCACAGCGGCATCCACCAGCCCAACTTTTGCGCGGCTGTGGCGCCGCGCGACCGCTTTCACGGCAGCAAGCATCAACGGCGCGCCGGACGGATCGTAGACGTGATTAAAAGTGACGATACTCTTTGGATCGGCCTGGCGCAGCGCATCGAAAAGCTGACGCTCATTCATACCATCCGGCACTGCAACACGGACCGCAATCGCATCGATCGTCTCAAGCCGGAAGCTTTCGACAACGTGCAAGTCACGGCGTTCGAGCCTGCGCGCGATGTCGGCACGGCTTGTAAGAATTAGCGCCTCGCCCGCGCGTACGCGCTCGCCCGCATCGTTGCGCCAAACCGAAATGCGTTCGTGATGGTCGAGCGCGCGCCCGTGCCGCCCATGCCGGACGTGATCGTCCTTGCCGTCGTGCCCGTGACCGGAATTGCCGGAAGGGCCTGAGTTCTCCGGCGCACCGTCGACGTCCGGCCCTTCGGGCGCATCGGCGTAGTCGCCGCCCTCGCCGCCGTCGCCGCCATAGTCCGGCGCATCGCCGTAGTCTTGGTCGCCTCCGTCAGGGCCGTCGCGGTCGTAGCCGCTGCTGTCCGGGTCCGTCGTATCCCGGTCGGCAGTACCCGTATCGTCACGATCGCCGCCATCGCGCCCCCGGTCTGCCCACGCGAAAGGCGCGGTCAAAACCAGCAGGGCGCACACCATGAGGCGCAAAAACGACGCGAAAAGACGGCTCACTACGGTTAAGGATCCTGTCCCCTTAGCTCTACGGCGAATTCTAGGTTGAACCGGCATCGAAAGTCGCGGACAAAATTCCTCACGGTTTACGGGAATAAGAAGCCCCTCCCAACCGTTATCGGGATGCACGCGTGCATGACGAGTTCTTCTGACGACCTCCGGCGCGACATCGCGGCTCTCCTGCCGCGCCTCAGGCGCTTTGGGATCGCGCTCGCGGGGTCGGTCGAACAGGGTGACGACATCGTACAGGCGGCGATCGAGCGGGTTCTGGTTAAGTCAGACCAGTGGCAGCTGGGGACGAGCCTAGAAAGCTGGACCTTCAAGATCATGCAAAACCTCTGGCGGGACGAACTGCGCCGGCGGCGGACGGACGAACGCAAACAAGCGCTGAACAGTGCGGCAACGGATGACATGGTCGACGGCTCAAACGTGGCGGAGAGCATGCTAATGCTCAACAAGACACGCGCCTGTTTTACGCAGCTGCCGGAGGACCAGCGGCTGGCCCTCGCGCTCGTCGTGTTGGACGGTCAGTCCTATCGCGATGCAGCGCATCAACTCGACATCCCGATCGGCACACTGATGAGCCGCCTCTCGCGCGGGCGCGACGCGCTGCGCCGCATGATGGAAGACGAAAAGACACCACCGATGGTGACGGTATACAAATGATCGAAATCGACGAACAGACTTTGATGGCCTTCGCCGACGGCGAACTCGACGCCGCGGCCGCAGCCGAAGTGCGCCACGCGCTAGAACACGACGCGGCGCTCCAAGCACGCCTGGAAAAGCTGAACGAAGCCGACGGCCAGCTCCGCGCAGCGATCGCACCGGGATCGGACATTCCCAGCCGCTTTGCTCAGTTGCTGAAACCGGCCGCACCGGCTTTCAAACTGCGTCATGCCTGGATTCCCGCAAGCGCAGCCCTCGCCGCGGCCTTGGCGATTTGGGTGACGAGCGCGGTTCTCACTACGCCCACCGCGTGGATCCAGCAAACCGATCAAGGTTTGGCGATCGCAGGCCCGCTTGCCGACGCTGCCGCAAAGACGCCGTCCGGCACAACGTTCGAGGCAGGCAAATTGCGTATCCAACCGGTCGTCAGCTTCACGGCGGATAGCGGCCGTCCGTGCCGCGATCTCAGTCTGCGCGACGGCGAACGCACCGCGCGCGTCATCGCGTGCCGCGAGGCGCAAAGCGGACACTGGATCGTCGAAGCGATGGCGAGCGTTCCGGCGAGCGACCCAGGTGCTTATCGGACCGCCGGCGCACCGAGGAATGCAATCATCGGCGCGGCGCTTACAAGCCTCGGTGCGGTGGCGCCGATGGACGCACGCCAAGAAACGGATGCAATCGCCCGGAACTGGGCAGCGAAATAGAAGGGCCTAACCCGCAATCCCACGCTCTGCGATCGCGGCGCGATAGGCGTCGAGCAGGGAGCGCATCTTCACTTCGTCCGCCGGCTGCAATTCGGCGGCTCCCGTGTGCAGCTGCTGCTCAAGTGCCGCCGCCATAGCCGCCAGCGCGTCGGCACCCGCCATCGCGCTCGAGCTCTTGAACGAGTGGACGATCCGCACGACATCCTTCGACGAAGGCGACTGCGTCATCAGGCCCTTCAACTCGTCGAGTTTCGCGGCAGTGTCCTTCAGGAACGTATCGACAAGTTCGCGCAGGTCGTCGCCGGAGGTCATCTCCTGAAAGCTCTCGATCGTCGTCCAGTTCACCGCAGAAGCAACGGCAGCTTTCGCTTGCGGCGCTTTCGCAGCCATCACGGGCGTACCTTTGACGGCGTTCGCAATCGCGATCATCAGCTCTTCGGTTTTAAAGGGCTTTGCGACATAGGCGTTCATGCCCGCCGAGCGGCACTCGTTAAAGTCGCTGGTCAGCGCGTTCGCGGTCAAAGCGATGATCGGCAACCGCCCGACCGGCCCCTTGATCGAGCGGATCGTCCGCGCGGCCTCGAGCCCGTCCATCTCCGGCATGTGCACGTCCATAAGAACAACGTCGTACGGCGTGCGCCGGACAGCGTCGACCGCCTCCGCGCCGTTGCCGACGAGAACCGGCACGATCCCGAATTTGGAAAGCACTGCCTTCACAACGATTTGGTTCGTCGCGTTGTCCTCCGCGACAAGGACGCGGACCGGACGCTCCAGCGCACTCAGCACGCGCAAGCTTTCTTCGAACGCCTGATTGACCGTCGCCGAGAGCAAATCGTTGCTCTCGCTCTCGCTTGACGGGCGAAGAGGTAGTTCGAACCAGAAGACCGAACCATGGCCCAGCGCACTTTCGACACCGATCGTGCCCGCCATACGCGTGACAAGCTTCTTAGAGATCGCAAGACCTAGCCCCGACCCGCCGAAGCGGCGCGAGATCGAGGGATCGGCTTGCGTGAAACTGCTGAAGAGGCGCGGCAGATGTTCCGGCGCGATGCCGATGCCCGTATCTTGAACCTCGAAACGTAGGCGCCGGGCGTCGGGTGAAACGCTCACAGTCAACCGCACGCCTCCGCGCTCCGTGAACTTCACGGCATTGCCGATCAGGTTCAGCACGACCTGCCGCACGCGGCCTGCATCGGCTTTGATGAAGCGCGGCACGTCCGGCGCGATGCAAAGCTCGATCTGCACGGCCTTCGCGTTCGCGCGCGGCGTCACAATATCGACCGCATAGGAGAGCAACGCGTGTATGTCGAACGGAATATCTTCAAGCTCGACCGAATCTGCTTCGAGTTTCGAAAAATCCAATACGTCGTTGATGATGTGCAAAAGCCCCTCGCCCGACTCGCGGATCGTACACACGAAGCGGCGTTGCTCCGGCGTCAGCGGCGTATCGAGCAGAACACCGGTCATCCCCAAAACGCCGTTCATCGGCGTGCGGATTTCGTGGCTCATCATCGCCAAGAATTCGGACTTCGCGCGGTTGGCCGATTCTGCCGCGTCGCGCGCACGCGTCAGCGTTTGGCGCGCGATCTGCTGACGGTAAATCGCAACCGTCGCCGCAATGATCGTGAAAAGGAAGACCGGCACCTGCTCGACAAGGGGCGAGAGGCCGGCAAGCGTGCCGCCGCCTAAGAAGAACGCGGCGCATGCCGTGACCACGCCGAGCGCCAGCAGCAACAGCAAACCGCCGAACTCCGACACCATCGCAAGCAGCGCAAAGCCGAGCAGCCAGGTCACGAGCCAAACGGCCGACCCGCCGTTCATCAATGTCATGTAGGTGAAGAAGAACGGCAGGCAGTAGGTCACCGTTACGTACCAAACGACCGGCCCCAATGCCCGGCGCTGCGCCTGCGGCAGGGTCCCCGTCATGCACGTTACGAGGCAGAGCAAGCTGCCTATCAAGCGCAACTCGAGGCTCTCGTAAGCTTGTGGGAAGATGTCGTGCCACACCACGTAGTAGAGCGGCATGCCGAACACGCCGAACGCGGCAACGGCGATGACGATCGGCTCGACGGCTTTGTAGGAGCGCTCAAGCGACACGCGCTGCGCACTTAGCCATAGCGAAAGCGCAGACGCGTTCGCGGTGCCGGCCTCGCCCTCGGGCGAGCCGCCGCGGTCATGCGCATCAGCGGACACTTGCTTTTGCATCGCGAACCCAGGATCGATGCCGCTAATCCTAGGGGTTGCCGCTTAAGGCGCGCCTAAAGAAAATGTATTAAGCGCACGCTAAGGAACGAGTCGTCCCGATACTGCCGCAAAACGCTGTCGCGGTCGCCGGCGTGCAGAATGAACGAACCCTCGATCTCGATGCGTAACGACTCGTAAAGCCTGGTCGATGCCTCGATCGTTGCGTAAACGGAACCTTTCTCGGCATCGATCAAAGCGCCCAACAGTGCCGAGCTGTCGCCGTCGTCGTTGAAGGCGAACCGGGCCCCTACAAAGAAGTCCTTGTCGTAGATCGTGGGCGGAGCGGAAGACGGCCGGTCGTCCCAGTTGAACTCGAGGATCAGCCCCAAGTCCCAGGCGGTCTCGAAAATCTGCGAAATCGTATGCTCAACCCCGGCAACGACAGCCGAGAAGCGCCGCGCATCGGAGCCGCGATGACCATCGCGGGTGATCGCTTCAAGCTTCAGCAGCGTCCGGTCAAGCGTCGCCTGTACGTCTAAGCCCGCCTGGTCGATTACGTCGTAGACGGGGGCAAGCGTCGTGCCGTCGAACACTATCCTGGGTTCGCGGCTCGTCCCGCTGAAATAGGAGAGCCCGATATCGATGTCGTCGATCCGTCCCTTTAGCCGGCCGGCGACGTCCACCCTGCCCGTCCGTTCGCCCGACTCGTACTGTGCGCGGTCTTCGTCGATGGCAAGCGCCGGCCGCAAGCGGCCCTCGGATCCTGGAAACGTGCGTGGCCGGAAAGCGGGCAAAACCAATGCGGCCGCCTCGAAATCCGCCACATGTCCTCGCAGCATCACCATCGGCTGGCCGAGCTTTTCGTCACCCTCCGGCTCTTCGACCAAGTCGGTTTGGTTGACGATATCGACGAGCTTGCGGCTCTCGGTCACGCCCCAATAGACCTTGCTGATCCCAAGGCGCAGGTCGAGGTGATCGGAGTAAACGGTGACCGCCGCTTCGCGCAGATCGCCGTGTGTGCGTTCGTCATCCGTATCGTCGAGGCGCAGAAACGGCGCAACGTCTATCACGACATCGTTGTTCGCCGACGTCCACGACAGCTTCGCGTTCGCGATGATCGATCCTTGAACGGGATCGCTGTCTTGCAATGCGTAAGCGGGCCTCATCGTGAAGGCCCTGATCTCCGCACCCAAACTGCCGCGCATCGTCAGCGTACCGGCATCACCGGCATAAGCCGGCGCGATGCCCGCCGCCACCGTCAGAAGCAGGAGAAGTTTGGTTTGTGCTTTTCTTCCCTGTCCCAACACGTAAACGAAATCTTACCTGAGCCGCTCCATCGCCTGCTCAGTAAAGTCGGTTTGGGTTAATCCGGTCCTAAGCTTGAGCTCCGTGACGTCGAGTTTCGTCGAACGTCCGGTTTGGTGATTTACCATCAAGAGTTGATGCGGACGCCAGTAGCGGCCCTCATGCAGCTGATAGCCCGACAACGTGAGCGTCTTCAGCAAGCGATCTTCTTGATTGTAGAACTCGATCTTGCGGAACTGATAGTCCGTGTTGTCGATCCACGAAACTTGCCGTTTGTAGCCCGAGTTTTCATACAGCGGACGGCGTTGAATGACCGAACACTTCCGCGCCGCGTCCGGTGCCGGGCACGCTTCGTCGCGCAGCCACACGTAGTCGTATTTGCCGAGCTCCTGCGCGGTCAAATCCTCATACGCGAACTCGCTACCCAAGAAGGGGCCCGACTTGTTCGCCGAAGCGATACGCTTCACGCGCGAAATCGCCGGGATGTAAATCCACTGGTCGTCGGGCGTCAGGATTTTCGTGTGGGTCAACAGCACCGTACCCTGCACGTCCTTCGGCGTTTCGAAGAAGATGACGGACTTGTCGCCTAACTGCTCGTTCGCCTCCTCCAGCACGCTCATACGCAGCGTGCGGCGGCTGACTTCCGCGCCGTCGCTCATCAGCGACATGGTCATCTCGGAACGCGTGTCGCCAAAGCCCGCGTCGCGGCGGATGGATTCGGCCGTGATGTCGCGCCCCTTCGCTTTCGGGTCGCCCGGCAACTGCTGCGATGCATCCGCCGACAACACCGACGCCGCTATCAGCAACGCCGAAACGCACAAAACCCGTTGTTTCACCATAACGTTTCTCCTCAATTTCCGGCAACGGGCAGCGGTCCGCCGTGCCCCGGCCACATAACCGAATCCGATTTCGCGTTCGCGACGACGGCCGCGCGTTCCGGGACCAACAGATCTTGCGGCCACGGCTTGATTGGTTTTCGCTGCGCGATCTCCGCGCAAGCGGCGATGACGTGATCGAGCTCTGCTTCGCTCAAACGTGCGTTCACCGACAGACGGATGATCCCGTGATTCTTCGGCGTCGCCGGTGCGCAGAACACCGCACCGAATACGCCGCGCTCTTCCAACTCGTCGCGCAGGGCACGCGTTTGCGCATCCGTGCCAGACTGAAGTGCCACGATCTGCGTATCGCTTTGATCGACGGAGTAGCCCAGACGCTGCAACCCACGACGCAGATAAGCCGTGTTTTGCCACAGCTGCTTGCGCCGCCAGGCTTCGTCCTTGATCACCTTCAGCGTCGCCGAAAGCCCCGCAACCTCGTGCAGCAACACCGCCGACGAGAATATTGCGGGCTTTGCCTCATACGGGAAGTATTCCATCACCCGCGCTGGGCCTGCCACCATACCGGCCCGCGTCGCAAACGCCTTCGATAAGCTCAGTGTGCGGTAGTGCACGCGCTGGGCCAAGCCCAACGCATGTACCAGTCCTTCGCCTTGCTCGCCGTAGACGCCAACCGCATGCGACTCGTCCACGACCAGGGTGCACGCCTCCCGCTCCGCTGCAGCGACGATTGCCTCAAGCGGACAGACCGTACCGAACGCCGAGTACACGGAGTCGACCAGAATAAGGCCCGGCCCATACCGCTTGATCATCTTTTCAAGATGCACCGGGTCGTTGTGACGGAACGGGTGGACCTTCGCCCGCGCCATGCGTGCACCGTCCCACAACGACGCGTGCGCGTATTGGTCGAGGTAGACGGGCGTGCGCTCGTCCACCAGAGCTTGGATGAGTCCGGTGTTGGCGCTCCACCCCGACTGACAGAGTACGGTCGCATCCGCGCCGACAAACGCGGCCATCTCGCGCTCGAACTGCCGCTGCAAGCTCGTCTCGTTCAAGAACACGGCCGACATGAACACGCCTTCCGAATGCGTCTTCAGCACATCGGCCTGCGCTTTCACAATTTCTGGATGCCCACCTAGGCCAAGGTAGTCGTTACTCCAAAGCTGGACTGCGCCCGGTCCTGGCGGCCGGCCGGCGACCAAGTGGCCGTCGTCCGTCACCATGCGGGTGAAATAGGCGTCGACGCGTTGGCGCAGCGGTTCGTTTTCCGTCACACCGGAGATACGGCGTACCGGGTGCCACGCGAACATTTTGTAGTGGCGATCGCAAATGAGGAGCAGCGGCGCCAAGATCAAGAAGTCCGACACCAGCGCGAAGCCGAACGTGATCACGGTCAGCATACCCAGCGTCGCGTTTACGCCGAACGACGAGAAGCTGAGAACGGTAAAGCCGAAGCACATCACCGTCATGGTGAAGATCATCGCCTTGCCGGTGGACGTGAACGCATATTCGACCGCTTGATCGGGCGTCATACCCAGAATGCGGCGCGCGCGTGCGTATCTGGACAAATAGTGGATCGTATCGTCCACCACGATACCGAACGTCATCGCGGCCACAATCGAAACCGCCACGTTCATTTCGGCGACCAAATAACCCCACAGCCCCAATGCCATAACCGCCGGCACGAAGTCGCCAATCAGCGACACAATGGCAAGTTTGACGCTACGCAGACCCAGAATGAGGATCAGCGACACCAGCATTATCGCGATCGACGTACCGCCGATCATCAACGTGATGTTGCGCTCCGACAAGTGCGCGAACATCAGCGACAAACCTGTGCCCTGCCCGGCCATCCCAGGCCCACCGTGGGTTTGCAGCCAATTCTCGAACCGCTCCGACAGCGGAATCAGCTTGTCGGACGGCAGGTTCTTGCCGTGATTGCCCACAACAATCGTTACCCGCGAGGCGTTGCGCGACGCCGTGATCCGGTCCGTCAAGCTCAACCCGTGCGGCAACGACATTTCGTAGAGCAGAAGATATTGCGCTACCTCGTCCCGACCCAGGGGCAAGCGGTCGTACGCCGGATCGTCGCCGTGCACGTTGCGATTCACACGCTTCACGATGTCGCTGATCGCAACGACGTTGAGAACCTCCGGCTGCTCGCGCAACCAAACGGTAAAGTCCTGCAGCTTCGCTAAGTATTTCGGATCTTCGACTCCGCCATAGGCTTTCGCCGAGACCGAGAACTCAAGCACGTCGAAGCCAGTCAGTTTCTGCAGAACGGCATCCGTGTCGCGGCGGAACTGGAACGTCTCGTCGAAATACTCGACCCAGTTCTCCGACTGACGCATGTGAAGAATGCCGACGGCAAGCACCAGCACGACCGTCGCCATCGCTGTCAGCACGTGACCAGGCTTTGCATTCACGAACTTCGCAGCTTCGCGAAGCGCAATGTGGGTGACGCTCGTCTTCGGGTCTACCGGGATCGAAAAGATCTGTAGCAGCACCGGCGTCAAGCTGAACGACAGAACGAATGCAACCGCAACGCCGATGGCCGAGATGTTGCCCAAATCATGGAACGGCGGTGCGTCCGACGCGTTCATACTGAGGAAGCCAATCGCGGTCGTGAGGCTCGTCAAGAAGATCGGGAAGATGTTCGATTCAACCGCACCCAGCGCCGACACGCGGTTCGACGCGCCAAGCCGGCAGCCGTCCACATATTCCGCAATCAAATGAACGCCATAAGCGAGCGCGACGGTCAACACGATGAAGGGTGCCGGCGCCGTGCCAGCGCTGAGCACGATGCCCATGGCGCCCGCCGACCCCATCGCAATTAGCATCGAAAGACCCGCGACCGACATTGCGATCAACGTCGCGGCCCACGAACGAAGCAGCAGATAAAGAATGAACGCCATCGCAATCAGCATCAGCGGCACGAGGTACATGATGTCGCGTTGCTGCGCTTCGCCGAACGCCTGCATCACCATCACATTGCCGGTGAAGTAGAGCTGCACGTCCGGATGCTTCGTCAGGAAACTGGCTTGCAGATCGCTCAGATATGTCGCGATCTTCTCAACGCTGGCGGAATCGTCGCGCGGAAATTGAAAATTCACGCGCACACCGGCGACATCGCCCTTAGACGAGACCAGCAGCCCCTTGAGCAACGGGTCGCCGAGCGCGATGCTGCGAATCTTTTCCAGCTCCACCCGGTCCGCGGAGAAGTGTTTCGGAACCAAGTCGCCGATCGCAACTTCGTCGCTGTCGCCGCGCGAGTACTGAAAATTCGTCAGCGAATCGACGCGCGTCGCAAACGGCGCCTTCCAAAGCCTGTCCGTTAGTTCGAGTACGGCGTTCAAGCCGTCGCGCGTGAACACATCGCCGCTCTTGGACTCGATTGCGACCAGCACGTCGTTCGTCTGCGTGTAGTCTTTCTCGAGCGACGTCAGCAGCTTCAGCTCCGGATTCTCCGGGCCGAAGAACACGCGATTGTCCATTGTCGAACGCAGCTCTAGCGCCTGCCATCCGGCGACAAGGGCCACCAGTGCGTAGAACGCAAGAACCTGCCAGCGGTACTTGTATAGCCACTGGCAATAATTGTAGGCGAGCGTGCCGTCGGATTCGCGGACCGCGCTTTGCGTCTTTTTCATTCTCATGATTTGTGGTCCCGGTCCATCCAGCGGTCGGCAGCACGGCGCAAGTCCTTCGCGGCCGTGCGCAACGACATGACGGCGCTGTTGATCAATCGTTCGCTTTCGTCCGCCGCGCTATGCGTTTCGATAAGATTGCGAGGCCACGGATCGATTACCTTGTCGCGCGCTATCGCATCGAACGCCTCGACCACACGAGTAAGATCGTCCTCGCGCAGCCGCGCGTTGACCGAAAGCCGGATGACGCCATGGTTCTTCGGCGTCGCGGGTGCACAGAACACCGCACCGAACACGTCGCGGTCTTCGAGCGCATCGCGCAACGCGCGCGTCTGCGCGTCGTTGCCGCTATGCAGCGCCACGATCTGCGACGTGCTCTGATCGACGGCGTAGCCCAGGCGGCGCAAACCGCGGCGCAGGAAACGCGTGTTGTACCAAAGCTGCTGACGGCGCCAATCTTCTTCCTGAACGACCTTCAGCGTGGCGGCCAGACCCGCAACCTCGTGCAGCAGCACGGCGGACGAAAAGATCGCAGGCCGGGCTTCATAGGGGAAATAGGCCATCACGCGCGACGGTCCGGCCACCATGCCGGCCCGCGTGGCAAACGCCTTTGAGAGACTAAACGTCCGGTACTGCACCTTTTCGGTGAGCCCCAGCGTATGCACCAGGCCTTCGCCGTGAGGGCCATAGACGCCGATCGAATGCGACTCGTCGACCGCCAGGATGCAGCCGAGGCGCTCGCTCACTGCGGCGATCTCCGCCAGCGGACAAACGGTGCCGTAAGCCGAATAGATCGCATCGACCAGGATCAGACCCGGCCCATGCTGCCTCACCTGACGTTCCAGGTGCGCTGCTTGATTGTGCCGGAACGCGTGCGTCTGAGCGCCGGCCATATGCGCACCTTCCCACAGGGAAGCGTGCGCGAATTGATCGAGATAAACCGGCGTGCGCTCGTCCACCAGCGCCTGCACCAACCCAGTGTTCGCACTCCAGCCCGATTGGCAAAGCACCGCGGCATCGGCGCCGAGATAGGCCGCCATCTGCTCCTCGAAGCGGCGCTGTAAGCTGGTCGCGCCCAAGAACACCGCCGACATGAACACGCCTTCGGAGTGGCTCTCGAGCAGATCGACTTGCGCTTTCACGATCTCATGATGACCGCCAAGGCCCAGGTAGTCGTTGCTCCACATCTCGAGCGACCCAGGCCCTGGCACGCGGCCGGCAACGACATGGCCGTCGCGCATACGCTCGACGTAGGCATCGACACGCGCGCGTAGCGGCGAGTTCTCGCCCCACGGCAAATCGGGTTCTATCGCGCGCTGCGCGAGTTCCTGCGAATTCCTGACCACGAGCACCCTCCGGCCGGTCCCTCCCCAGCCAGAGCTATGCTTAGCGCGGTCCGATTAATCTGAAGATAAATCGCGGCGTCTAAGGCGCCCGCTGTCAACGCAATGTTAACCGACTGCCGAAATATCGGCCCATTGGTAGCGCCATATGGGAAGGCCGGAGGTTGCGTTGCGGCGCGCATCCACGCGGCGAAATCCTTCGCGTTCGTAGAAGCGGACGGCGCGCGCGTTGTCTTGATTGACGTCGAGCGTTAGCGGCCCTCCGGCGTGCATTCGTTTCACTTCGTTAAGCAATGCCGTCGCGGCCCCCGATCCCCACACATGGACGGCGACCGCAAGCTGGTCGATGTGGCCGTCCGTTTCGAGCGTGATCAAGCCCGCCATTCGTCCATCCAAAACGTCGAACGCGCAGAGGATGGTTGCACCGCCATCGTTGAGTTGCGCGAGGCGGTCGACGAACCATACCCGGCGCGCCTCGAAGCCGGTGCCGGGCATCGCGCGTGTCCACGCCTCGACCCAAAGGTCCGTGGCTTCGGGCAAATACGCAGAAACGAATGGAAGAATGCGAAAGTCCGGCACGCTTACTGCGCGGCGCGTTGACGCCCGACCGGCGCCGGTACCCGCGCTACCGGTGCGGCTACTGGCGCAGCCGGTTGCGGCTCTTCCTCGTATTCGCCGCGCCTCGGCGAGTCCTGGAAGTCCTCGTGACGGATGTGATTGTCTTCGGCCGGGGGCGGCTCCGCCGCCTCCATGGCCTGCGCAACCGGCACAGAGGCCTCCGCTGCCGCTTGCTCCGCCGCCACGCGCTGGGCGGCCACGATCTCGGCGCGGTGCTGGCGCAGGAACGGCGCGCTGTCTTTTAGTTCGTCATAGAGCCCGAACGTCAGCCGCTTCGCGCGGGTCACGAACTGGCCATAGTCGTAGGA
>JABFRX010000185.1 GCA_013140995.1 Alphaproteobacteria bacterium
CCGGCTTTCGCCGTCTTCAAAATGCCGCTGTCGCCCAGATACACCTGCCGCACGTGTTGACCCGCAGGCAGCATCGTCACGACGGCGTCTTGTTCGCGCGCAGCGTCACTCGCCGAGCCGCGCGAATGCGCACCGGCAGCGACCGCCTTCTCTACCGCAGCGCTCGCCATATCGAACACCGCGACATCGTGACCGGCCTTCACAAGATTGGCGGCCATCGGCCCACCCATGTTTCCAAGCCCGATAAAACCGATGCGCATGAGCGTTCTCCCGACGTTTTCCGTGACACCGTTATAGGCCGCATTTCCGTTCGCGTTAACTGCGAACCGCCTCAGGCAAGGCGCAGATCACCGTTTGGCAGCGCCGCAAAGTAGGCCAGAATATCCTCGGATTTGACGTCGGCAAGCCCCGCAGGCTTCCAGTTTGGCGCGTTGTCCTTCTCGACGATCACCGCGCGTACGCCCTCGTAGAAGTCGTGCCCGCGCATGAACCGGTTTGTCAGCCGAAACTCCAGTTGCATACACTCTTCGAACCCGCGCTGGCGCCCCTCGCGCAGCTGGCGGAACGTCACTTTGAGGCTCGTCGGCGACTTCGTCTTAAGCGCCTTCAACGTCTCGACGGCGAACATCGATGTATCGCTCTCCAGCGACGCGACAATCGCCTCGACCGTACCATGCGAAAAATGCCGGTCGATCAACGGCTGCAATCCCGCAATCCTCGACACGTTCGCCGGTGCGACCGCAAAACGCGACAGGACGCGTTCATACGGCTCACCCACATCGCTGAGCGCCGCGATCAGCGCCTCATGCTGCGCCGCCGGTACGATATGCGAAGCAATACCCGCATACTTCGCGTCGATGACGTCGAGCCGCGTCCCCGTGAGTCCCAGGTACATCCCAAGCTCGCCAGGCAGCCTGGGCAGGAAATGCGTACCGCCGACATCAGGGAAAAGCCCGATCCCCGTCTCCGGCATTGCAAAGACAGTGCCCTCGCCGCACACGCGCTGCCGCCCATGCACCGATACGCCGACGCCGCCACCCATGACGATGCCGTTGATCAGCGCGATGTACGGCTTAGGGTAGCGCTTGATGTAGGTGTTGAGCTTGTACTCGCGCTCGTAGAAGTCGATCACGTAAGGCGTTCCAGCCTTGCCGGAATCGTACAGCGCTCGAATATCGCCGCCGGCACAAAACGCCCGCTCCCCCGCCCCGCGCACGACGACAAGTTCCACCGCAGCGTCGCCGCGCCAAGCTGCAAGCTGCGTTTGCATCGCATCGACCATGCCGAGCGTCAGCGCGTTCAGAGCCTTAGGCCGGTTGAGCGTGATCAGCCCGACCCCGCCCCGCGTCTCGAACAACACATCTTCCATGGGGTGATCCCTCAAGCCGGAACGCGCGGCATGTGCTGAGGCCACACACCGCTCACTAGCCCGATGCCGTAAGCCCAGGCGAGCCACGCCGCGAACAGGCGCTCCTGCCCTGCAGTCATATCCGGAAACACTCGGTCGATGAAGAGCGTCGTAAACGCGTCCGCGATAAGCCCGACGGCGCAAATCACGATAGCCGCCCCGGCCCTTTCCATCGGCGGTGTTTGGAATGCGTAGAAGAAGAACCAGCCAACCGCGAATACAAGCCACGCGGTGAGCAGGAACAATCCCACACCCCAAGCCAAGCTGTCCGGCACAAAGATCAAATCGCCCGCCCAGCGAATGATCAACGTCGCCTCGAACCAAATCAGCAACCCGTATCCCAGCGCCCAAAGCGCGACCCGCTGCGAGATCATTGCCGCGACATCTCCCGCGCGATGATCACGCGCATAATCTCGTTCGTGCCCTCCAGGATTTGGTGCACGCGCAGATCGCGCACGTGCCGCTCCAACGGGAAGTCTTTCAGATAACCATACCCGCCATGCAACTGCAGAGCATCGTTGGCAATCTTCGAAGCGTTGTCGCTCGCAAAGCGCTTGGCCATCGCACACAACATCGTCGCGCGCGGATCGCGCCGGTCTAGTGCGGCGGCCGCGTTCCAAATCATGAGCCGCGACGCCTCAAGATCCGTCGCCATATCGGCAAGCTTGAACTGCGTGGTTTGAAAGTCGGCAAGCGCCTGCCCGAACTGCTTGCGCTCGCTCACATAGCGTTGAGCCTGCTCCAGCGCAGCCCGCGCGGTCCCAAGCGAACAAGCCCCTATATTGATGCGCCCGCCGTCGAGTCCCATCATCGCAATACGAAAGCCTTCGCCTTCGGCACCAATCCGGTTCGCGACTGGCACGCGGCAATCCTCGAAGATCACTTGCGCCGTCGGCTGGCTCCGCCAACCCATTTTGCGCTCGTTCTTTCCGAACGACAGCCCCTTCGTGCCGTTTTCGACGACGATGCAGGAAATCCCCTTCGGCCCGTCCACGCCCGTGCGCACCATACAAACGTAGACATCCGACACCCCCGCGCCGGAAATAAACGCCTTCGCGCCATTCAAGATGTAGTGGTCGCCGTCGCGGACCGCCTTGGTCTTCAGGCTCGCGGCGTCCGAGCCCGCACCCGGCTCCGTCAAGCAGTAGCTCGCGATCGACTCCATCGCCGTCAGCTTCGGCAGCCACTTGTGCCGTTGCTCATCGCCGCCGAACCTGTCGATCATCCACGACGCCATATTGTGGATCGAGATGTAGGCCGCCGTCGCCGTACAACCCGCCGACAACTCTTCGAAGATCAACGCCGCGTCGAGCCGCGTCAGCTCCGACCCGCCGACGTCGCCCTTCACATAGATACCGGCAAAACCCAATTGCGCCGCCTCGCGCATCGTGGGCACCGGAAAAATCTCCTCCTCGTCCCACGCCGCCGCAAACGGCGCGAGCCGCGCCGCCGAAAAATCGCGCGCCGTCTTTTGAATCAAGCGCTGGTCTTCACTGAGTTCGAAGGGCATGCAGCCTTCCCCTTAACCTTGCGGGGGTGATACGAAGGGGCCAGGACACTGTCAACGAATGGCCAGGTCATGAACTCCGACGCCCCGTGCTTTCCCGCCACCCGCATGCGCCGTCTCCGGCGCACGGAGTGGTCGCGCCGGTTGGTCGCCGAACAAACCCTCTCGGCCGCCGATCTCATCTGGCCGATCTTTATCCTCGATGGAGCGAACAAACGCGAACCGATCGCCTCAATGCCTGGCGTCGATCGTCTGTCTGTCGATCTCGTACCCGCGGCCGCGGAAGAAGCGCAGAAGCTCGGGATCCCGGTCATTGCGCTGTTCCCCTACACGGACCCCGCGAAGAAGACCGACGATGGCCGTGAAGCGCTGAACCTCGACAACCTCGTCTGCCGCGCGACGCGCGCGATCAAGGCGGCGCAGATCGACATTGGCGTGCTCTGCGACGTCGCGCTCGACCCCTACACGACCCACGGCCACGACGGCCTGCTCAAAGACGGCGTGATCCTGAACGACGAAACGGTCGAGGTACTTGTCGCGCAAACCCTCAACCAAGTGCGCGCAGGTTGCGATATCATCGCGCCATCCGACATGATGGACGGCCGCATCGGCGCGATCCGCACCGCGCTCGAACGCGAAGGCTACAAAGATACGCTGATCATGGCTTACGCCGCCAAGTACGCCTCGGCGTTCTACGGCCCGTTCCGCGATGCTGTCGGCTCATCGAAAGCGCTGAAGGGCGACAAGCGCACCTACCAGATGAATCCCGCGAACGGCGACGAAGCCATCCGCGAAGTGGCGCTCGACATTGCCGAAGGCGCCGACATGGTGATGGTCAAGCCGGGCCTCCCCTATCTCGACATCGTGCGGCGCGTAAAAAAGACATTCGGCATACCGACCTTCGCCTACCAAGTCTCAGGCGAATATTCGATGATCATGGCGGCGGCCGACCGCGGCTGGATCGACGCCGACCGCGCAATCCTCGAAAGCCTCACCGCCTTCAAGCGCGCAGGCGCCGATGGTGTGCTCAGCTACTTCGCCCCCCGCGCCGCGCGCCTCCTGACGGCGCGGCCAGGGTCCAACTGACGCAATTTTCCCACCCCCCGGCCGATTTTTCGCCCTCCCGCGCTGCATTGCTAACCAGCGTTGCACCAATTTTGGTTAGGGTCCCGCCCCTTGAGGTTTCAAATCCGCGGGGGCTCGGATGACATTGTTCAAGCGCAAGCAGGCGCCGATCGACACGTTTGTCTTTCCGCCAAGCCCGGCGGTCGTGCCCGAAGGCCTGACCAAGGCCACACCGAAGTACCGCCGTCACGCGACGCTCGCGATGCTGAGCCTCGTCGGCTTCATGGCACTCTATCTGGCGCTGATGGGTTGGTTTGCGTGGACCTCGTACACAATCTTTGCCGGGATCGAGCGGTTCGAAAAAGACCAAATGTGGGTCGCGATCGCAGGCGCGTGCTCCGCGTTCCTGGCGCTCTTCATGGCCAAGAACCTCGTCTTCTTCCAAAAGGGTGCCGCCAGCGAAGACATGGAGCTGAAAGCGAAGGACCACCCGCGCCTGTTCAAATTCCTGCACGCGATCGCCGATGAGACCGGCGCCCCGAAGCCGCACCGCGTATTTCTCTCGCCGCGCGTCAACGCAGCCGTGTTCTACGACCTCAACTTCTTCAACCTGATCTTACCCTCGAAGAAGAACCTCGAAATCGGCCTCGGCCTCATCAACGTCCTGACGCTGAGTGAGTTCAAAGCAGTGCTCGCGCACGAGTTCGGCCACTTCGCGCAGAAGACGATGGCGGTCGGCCGATGGGTCTATGTCGCGCAGCAAATCGCGACACAAGTCGTCAACAAGCGCGATGCGCTCGACAAGTTCCTCTCAGGCCTCAGCCGCTTCGACCTCCGCGTCGCCTGGATCGGCTGGATTCTGCAGTTCGTCATCTGGTCGATCCGCTCGCTGATCGACACGCTGCTGTCCGGCGTGATCTTGGCGCAACGCGCTCTATCGCGCGAGATGGAGTTTCAGGCCGACCTCGTCTCCGTCTCGGCGACCGGCAGCGAAGCGCTGATCAACGCGCTGCACAAGCTCTCGGGCGCCGACGACGCGCTCGATCGCGCATTCGGATTCGCCGGCAACGAGTACGCTAACAAAACGCCGATCAAGGACGTCTTCGCGGTGCAGAGCCGCGTGCTCGAACACATGCGCTCGATCTACAACGACCCGCATTACGGCGCGGCCCCCGCCCCTGCCGTCGAGGCGCCCGAACTCCACCGCATCTTCAAGACCGACATGGCCGCGCCACCGCGCATGTGGGCGACCCACCCCGCGAACGCCGATCGCGAAGACAACGCCAAAATCGTCTTCGTCCGCTGCGAGCTCGACGACCGCAGCGCCTGGGCACTCTTCCCCGACGCAAACGCATTGCGCGAGGAGATGACGGCGCATATCTTCGCGCCCACCGCGGCTGCGCCCGAGCCTGCGCCCGCACCCGTGCCGCTCGAAGAATCGTTCGCGCGCCTCGACGGCAACTACTCAAGCATCACGATCAACAAGCGCTATCGCGGCGCTTACCTCGGCCGCGCCATCGCGCGCGCTTTCAAGACCCCGGCCGAGATGTACCACGACGCGCCGACGGGCAACGTCGCGGCGCGCATCGGCGCGCTCTACCCGCAAACGTTCGGCGACGCGCTCGAAAAGCTGCGCGAACTGTTCGACGAAAAGAACACGTTCGAAGGTCTGCAGAAGGGCTATCTGAAAGCACCGGGCGGCGTCGTGCGTTGGCGCGGCGAAGAAGTACCGCCACGCCAATTGCCGAAGATCCTGAAGTCGCTCGACGACGAAATCGACCCGATCAAAGCCGACATCGCGGGTCACGACCGCGAAGTCCGCAGCGCGCACCTCGCCGCCGCCAAAACCATTGGCAACGGCTGGGACAAGTATCTCACGGGCCTCGCGGCGCTCATTCACTACGTCGAGCACACGCACGCAGACCTCGTCGATGTGCACGGCGTGTTCCACAACGTGTTCGCCGTCGTCACCGCCGACCGCAAGGTCAGCAAAAAAGAGATGAAGCGCCTGATCGCCGCCGGCAACGACCTTCACGCGGCACTCGAGGGCATTCACAAACAAGGCTTGGACCTCGGCCTCGACGACCGCACCGCCAAACGCGCCGAAATCCCAAGCTACAAAGAAGCGCTCGGCGAATTCACGCTGCCGCCCGCAAACGAGGAAAACGTCGGCGACTGGCTGAACGTCATCGACGGTTGGACGAACGCGGCCGCAGGCTTGCTGACGGCCGTGCGCGGCAGCGCGTTGCAAGAACTCTTGATCGCCGAAGACGAGGTTGCAAACGCGCTCGGCTCCAAAGCGGCGCTGCCCGCTGCACCGGCCGCCCCGGCCGTCCCCGCCGAATACCCACGCCTTATGCTGGGCGACGCACGCCCTCGCCAAGAAAAGCTGAGCTGGTGGGACCGCTTCCAAACCGCGGACGGCTCGCTCGCCGCCAGCGCACGCTTCACGGTCGCGGCCTCAGTCGTGGGCGCCGTCATCGCCATCGGCGCGCTGCTCTCGTTCAATGGCCCTGCAGAGAGCGCCGAGACTTTGCCAACGTTCTACGATCCGGCGCAGCCCAACCTCGCACCCGCAACGGTCGATCCGGCCTCAAGCACCGAACTCGCGCCCAGCGAACCGGCTCGATTGGCGGCGGAACCGGAACCTCTGCCTGAGGAGCCGGCCCTCGCGCCGGCCGAGCCCAGCACCGCACCAAGTGAGGGCGTTGTTCCTGAGGACAGCCGTGACACCACTGCGCCGGCAGAAGTCGACACGCCCGCCACCGATCTCAGCAAGCCGCCGGCAACGACCGAAGAGGAGCCGTCGGACCTACGCGGCGGCATCGAGTAAGAAGCGAAGCGCCGGGCGGCACAACGCGCCTAAAGCCCAGCACGCCAACTGCCCGGCAATAAGAGCGTCAGCGTTGCAACGACGCCGCTTCACCGAAATGGGCCCCGCCTAGCGCGTGCAACAGTTGGTCGGATCGCGCGGTGATGAGGAATCTCGTTTGAGCAGGCCGCGAAGTGCGCCGCCTGAACTTCACCAAAGCACGCAAGTAACGCAATTTCCTACCGCCCAAACCGCGCAATCAAGCTCGACGTGTCCCACCGCTTGCCGCCGAGCCGTTCCACATCCGCGTAGAACTGATCCACCAGCGCCGTCAGCGGCAACTGGGCGCCGGTCTTGCGGGCTTCGGCGAGGGCGATGCGCAGGTCTTTGCGCATCCA
>JABFRX010000183.1 GCA_013140995.1 Alphaproteobacteria bacterium
ACGTAGGACGGGTTGTTCAATCGCGTGACGCTGGGCGTCTACGAGATGGGCTCGACGTTCAAGACGTTCTCGACGGCGATGGCGCTCGACACGCAGAAGGTGACACTGACGTCGCAGTTCGATGCGACGGTGCCGATCGTGCACGGGCAGTTCACGATCTCGGACTTTCATCCTGAGAACCGGATGCTGACGGTGCCCGAGGTCTTCGTGCATTCGTCGAACATTGGTACGGCGAAGATGGCGCTTGCGGTGGGAATGCCGGTGCAGCGTGCGTATCTCGCGAAGATGGGGTTGCTCACCCCGATGCCAAGCGAGATCAGGGAAGTGGGTACGCCGATCGTGCCGGCGCACTGGGGCGAGCTTGAGACGATGACGGTGTCCTACGGCCACGGCATTGCGGTGACGCCGCTACATGTGGCGGCGGTGAGTGCGGCGCTCGTCAACGGCGGACGGCTGATGAAGCCGACGTTGTTGAAGCGCAACCCGGCGCAAGTCGTGCCGTTCACGCGCGTGGTGAGTGAGCACACGAGTTCGCAGATGCGCGAGCTGTTGCGCATGGTCGTGACGCAGGGCACAGGGTCTCTCGCCGACGTGCCGGGCTATCCCGTCGCCGGAAAGACGGGCACCGCCGAGAAAGCGGGGGCCAAAGGTTATGCGCGCACGGCGCTCTTGAACTCATTTATGGGCGTTTTTCCGGCGAAGAACCCGCGCTATCTGGTGCTTGTGTTGCTGGACGAACCGCAGCCGACCGAGGCGACGAAGGGCTTTGCCACGGCAGGGTGGACGGCGGCGCCGACGGCGGGCAAAGTGATCGCGCGCATTGCGCCGATGCTGAACGTGCCCGTCACTGCGGAAGATCCGAAAAAGGGCGTCCCCACCACCATGGCATCGTATGAGGACCTCCATTGAGCCCATGCGACTTAGCGCCCTTGTTCCGAATGCCTTTGGCGCCGATCCCGAGATCACAGGCGTAACCGCCGACAGCCGCGCGGTGCGTGCGGGATTTCTGTTCGCGGCGCTGCCCGGCGCGAAGCTCGACGGCGCGGCCTTCGTCAAAGATGCGATTGCGAAGGGTGCCGCCGCCGTTCTCGGGGCTGAGGCCGTGCGTGCGGCAGCGGGCGGTGTTCCTACGATCATCGATTTAAATCCGCGCAAGCGCTTGGCTGAGATTGCCGCGCGCTTCTATGGCCGCCAGCCGGAGACGATTGCGGCCGTCACCGGCACGAACGGCAAGACGTCGATTGCCTCGTTCGCGCGGCAAATTTGGGGACGGCTTGGGCATAAGGCCGCGAGCTTCGGAACCGTCGGTGTGGTGTCGCCGGCCGGCACGAAGCCACTTGGACACACGACGCCCGATCCGGTCGAGATTCATCGTGTGCTTGCGGAACTCGCCGATGAAGGCGTTGATCGCGTTGCCTTTGAGGCGTCGAGTCACGGACTTGCACAGTACCGCGTCGACGGCGTGAAGCTGAAAGCGGCGGCGTTTACGAACCTGACGCGCGATCACCTCGACTATCACGAGACGCTCGTGGCGTACGAGCAGGCGAAGCTAAGGTTGTTCAGCGAGGTGCTGCCGGCGGGTGGTGTTGCCGTGATCAACGGTGATAGTCCGGCGGCGCCAGCGTTTGCAAATGCTGCACGCGCGCGGGGTCAGCGGTTGATCATGGTGGGCGAAAGCGGCGGGGAGCTGCATATTGCGAAGCGCGTGCCGCTTGGTGACGGGCAGACGTTGTCCGTCGTTTGGGAAGGGCAAACCTACGATTTTCCGCTACCGCTCGCGGGTGGGTTTCAAGCGTCGAATGCCGTGATCGCGGCGGGGCTGGTGCTGGGGCTCGGCGGCGATCCGGATGTCGTCTTCGATGCGCTGAGCAAATTGGAAGGCGCGCCCGGACGATTGCAAAAGGTTGGTGTGTCGGCTGCTGGTGTGCCGGTTTACGTCGACTATGCGCATACGCCGGATGCGATTGAGACCGTGCTGCAGGCGCTGCGTCCGCACACAGCGGGAAATCTTTGGGTCGTGTTCGGCTGCGGCGGCGATCGCGATCCCGGCAAGCGGCCATTGATGGGTGCTGCGGCGAAAACCTACGCCGACCGCGTGATCGTGACCGACGACAATCCGCGCACCGAGGACGCAGCCGTGATCCGGCGCGCCGTGCTGCAGGGCGCGGTTGGGGCGCAGGAGATCGGCGATCGCGCGAAGGCGATTGAGACGGCTATCATGGCTGCGGCGCGTGGCGATGTTGTCGTGATCGCCGGTAAAGGGCATGAGACCGGGCAAACCGTCGGCCGCGAAGTGCGGCCGTTCAACGATACGGATGAAGCGCGCGCCGTGATCGCGCGGACGAAAGGGCTGGCATGAGTTCGCTTTGGACGGTGAGCCAAGTGGCAGCTGCGGCTGGCGGTAGTCCCGCGGCTGACGGTGCGGTCACCGGCGTTTCCATCGACACGCGCACGCTGCAGCCGGGCGATCTGTTCGTGGCGCTGAAAGATGCGCGCGATGGGCATGATTTTGTTGCCGATGCGATCAAGCGTGGAGCTGCGGCAGCGCTGGTCTCGCGCGATGTCGCCGGTGTCGCGCCGGACAAGTTGATCAAAGTGGGCGACGTGCAAGCGGCGTTGGAAGCGTTGGGTCGCGCGCGCCGAAGCCTCGAGGCGACGCGCGCGTCGCCGCCGTCACTGGCAGCGTCGGCAAGACGAGCACGAAAGAGGCGCTGCGTCATTTGTTGGAACTGCAGGGCCGTACGCATGCTTCGGCCGCGTCCTACAACAATCTTTGGGGAGTGCCGCTGTCGCTCGCGCGCATGCCGCGCGACACGCAGTACGGTATCTTCGAGATCGGCATGAACCATTCGGGCGAGATCACGCCGCTGACCGCCCAAGTCCGGCCGTATGTTGCGATCGTGACGATGGTGGCTGCGGTGCATCTGGAACACTTCGACTCTGTCGCCGGCATCGCGGACGCGAAGGGTGAGATTTTTTCGGGGCTCGAACCCGGTGGCGTTGCCGTCATCAACGGCGATCTGGAATGGACGCAGCGTTTGAAGGACCACGCAGCGAAGGCAAAGCCGTCGCGCGTGATCACGTTCGGCCGCGCTGCGGCGTGCGATGTGCGGCTCACCGATCTGAAGCTCGACGAAGAAGGTTCGGATGTCGCCGTCACGTTGTTCGGCAAGGCGATGCGTTACCGCGTCGGCGCGCCCGGCGAGCATTGGGCGTTGAACAGTTTGGGCGTGCTCACGGTGATCGCCTCGCTGGGTGCCGACGCCGAACGCGCGGCAGCCGACATGGCGAGCTTGAGCGCACTCGCCGGCCGCGGTGCGCGGCAGCGAATCACCGGGCCCAAGGGCGCGTTCGACCTGATCGACGAGAGCTACAACGCCAATCCGCTGTCGATGGCTGTGTCGATCGCGACACTGGGGCGCGCGAAACCGGGCTCCGGCGGACGGCGGATCGCGGTGCTGGGCGACATGCTGGAGCTCGGGCCAACCGGCCCAGAACTGCACATGGGCCTCGCCAAACCGCTTGCCGAACATGGCATCGACTTGGTGTTTGCGAGCGGTCCGCTCATGAATCACCTTTGGCCAGCAATTGCCGAGCGGCAGCGCGGCGGATATGCAAGCGCTTCGTCCGGGATCGCGCATGCGGTTGCGGAGATGGTCCGGGCCGGCGACATCGTCATGATCAAAGGCTCCAACGGTTCAAAGATGCGTCTCGTGGTCGAAGCCCTCAGGGCTCTTGCGGCGGCGCACCAATAGGCGGGGTTTCATGCTTCACTATTTCCTCGTTCCACTCGCCGATGAATTTCAGATCTTCAACGTCTTTCGCTACATCACGTTCCGCGTCGGTGGCGCGATGATGACGGCGTTGATCATCGCGTTCATCATCGGCCCGCCGCTGATCCGCTGGCTGAAGTTCAAGCAGGGCAAGGAAGGTCAGCCGATCCGCGAGGACGGCCCGCAGCGCCACATTCTGGAGAAGAAGGGCACGCCCACGATGGGCGGGTTCATGATCCTGATCGCGCTCACCGTATCTACGCTGCTCTGGGCCGATCTTACGAACCTCTATGTCTGGACGGTGCTCGGCGTGACGCTCGGGTTCGGTATGCTCGGGTTTTGGGACGACTATCTGAAAGTCACGAAGCGTTCGTCGGACGGGGTGTCGGGACGGTTCAAGTTACTGGTGCAGGGTATCATCTCGATCGTCGCCGTCATCGTGATTATGGAACTGCACCGGACGATGGGTGGCCCCGCGTCGCCGAAGCTCTCAGGTACGATCGCGTTGCCGTTCTTGAAGGACTTGGTCATTCCGCTCGGCGCGTTGTTCATCGTGTTCGGCCTGCTGGTCATTGTCGGCGCATCGAACGCCGTGAACTTGACGGACGGGCTCGATGGACTTGCGATTGTGCCGGTGATGGTGGCGGCGTCGAGTTTCGGTGTGATCGCCTATGTCGTGGGCCGCGCCGACTTCACGACCTATTTGCAGCTGCTTTATGTACCTGGCACGGGTGAGCTTGCCGTGTTGTGCGGGGCATTTCTCGGCGCGGGGCTCGGCTTCCTTTGGTACAACGCGCCGCCCGCGATGGTGTTCATGGGCGATACGGGGTCGCTTGCGCTTGGCGGTATGCTGGGTTCGATAGCGGTCGCGATTAAGCACGAGATTGTTCTTGGCATCATCGGTGGCTTGTTCGTGCTTGAGGCCGTGTCGGTGATGATCCAGGTGGCGTCGTTCAAGCTGACCGGTAAGCGCGTCTTCAAGATGGCACCGATCCATCATCACTTCGAACAGCTCGGTTGGCGCGAACCCACGATCGTCATCCGGTTCTGGATTATTTCGGTGATCTTGGCGCTGATCGGGCTCGCGACGTTGAAGATCAGGTGAGCCCAAAGTGATCGCCGTTCCGTTCTTCAAAGGCAAAACCGTCGCGGTCTTTGGGCTTGCGCGATCGGGCATTTCGGCTGCGCTCTCGCTGATCGCGGGCGGGGCCGAAGTGTTGGGCTGGGACGACAAGGCCGACGCGCGTGAGGCGGCAGCGCGGGCCGGTGTAACGGTGCGCGATCTGGCGGGCGTCGATTGGCATGGCATTGCCGCGCTCGTCTTGAGCCCCGGCGTGCCGCTCACGCATCCCAAGCCGCACCCGTTCGTGGTGAAGGCGCAGGAAGCGCGCGCGGAAGTCATCGGCGACGTGGAGTTGTTTTTCCGCGTCGTGCGGCCGGAGCAAAGCGCCACGCATCCCAAGATCGTGTGCATCACGGGTACGAACGGCAAGTCGACGACGACCGCGTTGATCGGGCACTTGCTCACCGAACTCGGCTTCGAGGCTGAGGTTGGCGGCAACATCGGCAAGCCCATTCTCGAATTGGCGCCGCCGTCGCCGCGCCGCGCCTACGTGATCGAGATGAGTTCGTATCAAATCGATCTGACGCCATCTGTTCGGCCGGATGTGGCCGTACTCATCAACATCACGCCGGATCACATCGACCGGCACGGCACGATGCAGAACTACGCGGCGGTGAAGGCGAACATCTTTCATCATCAGAGCCGCGGGGATCACGCCGTCATTGGCGTAGACGACATGTACTCGTCAGAGATCTTTACGAAACTATCGGCGCGCAACACCGTGGCGGTGACGCCGGTGTCGATCGGCAAGGTCTTGGGGCGCGGCATCTTCGTGCTCGACGGGAAGCTCTACGATTCGACCGGCGCCGCTTCGCGCGAGGTGCGCGATCTGAAGTCGCTCGAGCGTATGCCCGGTGCGCACAACTGGCAGAACGCGGCGATCGCGTATGCGGCGGTCCGGCCGCTCGTCGTCGATCCGGCGGAGATCGCGCCGGCGATGACGTCTTTCCCCGGGCTCGCGCATCGCATCGAGTTGGTCGGTCAAGTGGGGCGCGTGCGCTTCGTCAACGATTCCAAAGCGACAAATGCCGATGCGGCGGCGCGGGCGCTCGCCTGCTACGACGACATCTATTGGATCGCTGGGGGCAAGGCGAAATCGGGCGGGATTGAGAGCCTCGCGCCATATTTTGGCCGGATCAAACGAGCATATTTGATCGGCGACGCGATGGATGCGTTTGCCGCGACGCTTGGGTCCCACGTGCCGTTTGTGAAAGCCGGCACACTGGAAGCCGCGATGCGTGCGGCGGCGAGGGACGCGGCCGGCGCCGCAGGAGAACCCGTGGTGTTGCTGTCGCCCGCTTGCGCGTCGTTCGACCAGTTCCGCGACTTCGAACACCGTGGGCTGGAGTTCAAGCGCGTGTTCAAGTCGATCGCGGGCGAAGAGCGGCTGAAGGAACATGCCTGATGGCGTTGCTGTCGCGCACGGATCGCAGCTTGATCGCCAACTGGTGGTGGACCATCGACCGCTGGTCGCTGGCGGCGATTGCGTCGCTGATCGTGGCCGGTGTGCTGCTGACGTTGGCCGCGAGCCCCGCGGTTGCGGGGCGGATCGGCGTTGAGCCGTTCTATTTTGTTTACAAGCAGCTGAGTTTCGTCGCACCGGCGTTGCTCGCGATCGTCATCATTTCGTTCGCGACACCACGGGATGTGCGGCGGCTTGCGCTCGTTGCGTACGTCGCATCGCTCGTGCTGATGATGGCGGCGCTGTTCGTGGGTCCGGAGATCAAGGGCGCGCATCGTTGGCTGCAGTTCGGGCCGTTTTCCGTTCAACCGTCGGAGTTCGCGAAGCCTGCGTTCGTCGTACTGGCGGCGGCGGCGCTTGCCGAAAGCAACCGCACCCCCGGATTTCCCGGCGCGCTGATCGCGGGGTTCGTCTACGCTGCGTTTGCAGGCCTACTCGTGCTGCAGCCGGATTTCGGACAGACGATGCTCGCGACCATCGTCGTCATCGCGATGTTCTTTCTGGCCGGATTGCAGTGGCAGTGGCTGGCATTGTTCGGTGCGGCGGGCGCCGGTGGTGGCGTTGGCGCCTACTTGTTCGTGCCGCATGTCGCGAGCCGGATCGACCGGTTTTGGACCTCCGAAGGCGACACGTTTCAGGTGAACACGTCGCTCAACGCGTTCACGCAGGGTGGCTTCGGCGGCGTCGGGCCCGGCGAAGGGACGCTGAAGTTCGTGCTTCCCGACGCGCATTCGGATTTCATTTTCGCGGTTGCGGGCGAGGAGTTCGGGCTTGCGGTCTGCACCGTGCTGATCGTGTTGTTCGGCGTGATCGTGGTGCGGG
>JABFRX010000102.1 GCA_013140995.1 Alphaproteobacteria bacterium
CGGCGGCTGACGCCATCTGCAATCACTCCTCGATGAGCGGGCTTTCAGCCCACACTTGCCCTCAGCCGCGCGACGCCCCTCTTTAAGCGTGCTTGGCGTGCCTTGCCTGCTGCGCTGCTGCAGCGCGCTCTTCACGCTTCTTGGCCGACGTGATGCGCCGTTGGGCGCGTTTACCGGGGGCGCGATCTTTGCGGGTGACGTGCTTGGCTTTGACGCCAAGAACCTTCACCGTGCCGCCCGCCTTCTTCACCGCTTCGATCGCCGAACCCGACGCATGCGCAACTTCGAGGCTTAGTTGGGTCTTCAAGGTGCCTTTGCCAAGAAGGCGCACACCGTCGCGTGCACGGCGGGCCAGGCCCAGTGTTGCAAGCGTGTCAGCATTTAGCGTGGCACCGGCCTTCAACTTGCCGCTTTCGACCGCCTTTTGCAGCGATCCGATGTTCACCTCGGCAAATTCACGGGCAAAGATGTTGTTAAAGCCGCGCTTCGGGATGCGCATGTGCAATGGCATCTGGCCGCCTTCAAAGCCGAACATGCCGTGATGGCCTGTGCGCGCCTTCTGGCCCTTCACGCCCTTGCCGGACGTCTTGCCCTTGCCCGAACCGCTGCCGCGGCCGAGGCGCTTGAAGCGCTTGTGCGCACCTTCGTTGTCGCGGATTTCGTTGAGTTTCATTGTCTTGTGCTTTCGTTCACGCGCCGTCGACGACGCGGACCATATGCCGGACCTTGCAAATCGCGCCCCACACGGCGTCCGAATTTTGCAGCGTCTTGCGGCGGTTGAGTTTGTCGAGCCCGAGGCCGATCAACGTCTGACGCTGACCCTCTTCGCGGCGCGCGGGGCTAGCGACCTGTTCGATCGTCAGCGTCTTCGTCTTCGGCCGGCCTTCCTGCGTGCGCAGTGTCATGTTCGTTACTCCGGCGAAACTTCGGCAACAGCCGCGCCGCCCTTGCGGGCCGTCAGGATGTCCGCGACCGACTTGCCGCGCTTGTTCGCGATCATCTTCGGGCTGGCTTGCTGCTTCAGCGCATCGAACGTCGCACGAACCATGTTGTAAGGGTTCGATGTGCCGACCGACTTCGCGACCACGTCGTGAACGCCCAGCGCATCGAAGACTGCGCGCAACGGGCCGCCGGCGATGATGCCGGTACCGACCGGTGCCGGACGCAAGACCACCTTGCCCGCGCCATGACGGCCGTAAACATCGTGATGCAACGTGCGACCCTCGCGGAGCGGAATACGCACCAGCGACTTCTTCGCCGCTTCCGTCGCCTTACGCACCGCTTCCGGCACTTCGCGCGCCTTGCCGTGACCAAAGCCAACGCGGCCCTTCTGGTCGCCCACGACGACAAGTGCGGCAAAACCGAACCGCTTACCGCCCTTCACAACCTTCGCAACGCGATTGATGTGAACGAGCTTGTCGACGAGTTCGCTGCGCTCGCGATCGCCACCGCGGTCACGATTGCGGTCCCCGCCTCGATCACCGCCGCCGCGGCGGCCGCGGCGTGGTTGTTCCTGGTTCTCTCCACCGGACATCGGTTAGAATCCTCTCAAAACTTCAGGCCGCTTTCGCGGGCCGCATCGCCGAGTGCCTTGACCCGGCCGTGATAGATGTAACCGCCGCGATCGAAGACGACGTCCGTGACGCCTGCCTTTTTCGCGCGCTGGGCGACGAGCTTGCCGACGACGGCGGCGGCATCTTTGTCCGTGCCTTTCGCCTTCGTCAGCGCCTTCTTCGTCTCTTCGTCGAGCGTCGACGCAGCGGCGACTGTGATACCCTTCACGTCGTCGATCACCTGCGCGTAGATGTGCTTCGACGAGCGGAAGACGGACAGCCGCGGACGTTCGCCCGAAACCTTGCGCAACTTGACGCGCGCACGGCGCTTGCGCCGCTCGAACAATTCTTGCCGGTTGAATGCCATGGCTGCCTCTTACTTCTTCTTGCCTTCTTTACGCCGGATCTTTTCCTCGGCGTACTTGATACCCTTGCCCTTGTAAGGCTCAGGCTTGCGGAACCCGCGAATCTCGGCGGCCACCTGGCCGACCTTTTGTTTGTCGGAACCCGACACCAGGATCAGTGTGGGCTTCTCGCATTTGATGTCGATGCCGGCCGGGATCGGATAGACCACATCGTGGCTGTAGCCCAGCTGCAGCTGCAAGTTCTTGCCTTGCACAGCGGCGCGAAAGCCGACACCCGCGATCTCAAGCTGCTGCGCAAAGCCCTTCGACACGCCCTCGACCAAGTTGTTGACCAGCGTACGTTGCAAGCCCCACTTGGCCCGCAGATCGTCGGTCATCTCCGTCGGCGTCAGCGTGACACCGCCCTTATCGACGGTCACGTCGATGCCATCAACCACGCGCAGCGATAGCTCGCCCTTCGGGCCTTTGACCTTCACTTCGCGGTCTTTGACGGTCGCCGTCACGCCCGTAGGCAGCAGCACCGGCTTCTTACCAATTCGCGACATCGTTGTTACCTTCCCTGCGCCCGTTTGCTTCTTAGAAGACGTGACACAGAATTTCGCCGCCCACGTTTTGCTCGCGGGCCAGCGCGTCCGACATGACGCCCTTCGGCGTCGACAAAATCGATATGCCAAGTCCGTTGCGCACGGGCTTCAGCTCTTTAATCGACGAGTATACGCGCCGTCCCGGCGTCGAGACGCGGCGGATCTCTTTGATCACCGGCTTGCCGTCGAAGTACTTGAGTTCGATTTCGAACTCCGGCTTCGACTGGGTGTGCGTCACCTCTGCGTAACCGCGGATATAGCCTTCGCCGGTCAGCACATCGAGCACCCGGCCGCGCAGCTTTGAGGCCGGCGACGAGACCTTCGCGTGACCGCGTTCTTGACCATTGCGAATGCGGGTCAGGAGATCGCCAATGGGATCGTTGATCGACATCTATCCTATCCCCTTACCAGCTCGACTTGACCATGCCCGGGATCAACCCGTGCGATGCCAGTTCGCGCAACTTGATGCGGCACATTTTGAGCTTGCGATAGTTGCCGCGCGAACGTCCCGTAAGCTCGCAGCGATTGCGAATGCGGTTCGGCGACGAGTTGCGCGGCAATTCGGCCAGCTTCAGCCTCGCGGCAAAGCGATCCTCGGGTGCCAGCGACATGTTGTTCGCCTCCTCCTTCAGCTTCACGCGCTTTGCCGCGTAACGCTTCACGAGACCCGTGCGCCGCTTGTTCTTTTCGATTGAGCTTTTCTTCGCCATGTCGTCTTCGCCTTAAATTGTCATTTCGCAAACGGCATTTGAAAGCCGGCGAGCAACGCCTGGGCTTCGTCGTCCGTTTGCGCGGTCGTGCAGATGGTGATGTCCATGCCCCACACCGTGTCGATCTTGTCGTAGTCGATTTCTGGAAATACGATGTGTTCCTTCAAACCCATCGAGAAGTTACCGCGGCCGTCGAAACTCTTCGCCGATACCCCGCGGAAGTCGCGCACGCGCGGTAGCGCGATCGTGACCAGACGGTCGAGGAAGTCGTACATGCGGTCCTTACGCAGCGTGACCTTACAGCCCAAGGGCATGTTCTCACGCACCTTGAAGTTCGAAATCGCGATGCGCGCCTTCGTCACGACGGGCTTCTGGCCGGCGATCAGCGCAAGGTCGCGAACGGCCGACTGAATCTTCTTCGTGTCAGCGGTCGTTTCGCCAACGCCCATATTGATCACGATCTTGTCGAGCTTGGGCACCTGCATCGGATTCTTGTAGGCGAACTTCTCGATCAGATCCTTGCGTACGACGTCGTGATATCGCTTCTTGGCACGCGGCACATACTTCTCGCCGGCGGCAAGCTTCACGCCTTTGGCGCGCTGCGATTCCGATTGCGTCGTGACGGCCGGACCCGTGGCGGCTTCGCCCTTGCCCTTTGCCTTCTTTTCGGCGCGCTTTTCTTCGGTCTTGGTCGGCGGCGGACCTTTCGATTCCTTCGCCTCGCCCTCGGCCTTGCCCTTTTTGCCTTTAGCTTCTTTCTCAGACATCGATCACTTCCCCGGACTTCTTCGCAAAGCGAACCTTGCGGCCGTCCTTAAGCGTCTTGAACCCGATACGCGTCGGCTCGCCCGTTTTCGGGTCGACGTGCGCGATATTCGAAATGTGCACCGGCGCTTCTTTCGACAGGATACCGCCCTGGCTGCGCGCCGATTGCTTCGTGTGGCGCTTGACCATGTTCACGCCCTGAACCAGCACGCGATCTTCATCGGGATAGACCTTCAGAATCTGTCCGATGCGCGGCTGAGCGCCCTTGCGCTTGCGCTCTTCGCCAGCGACCACCACGACGCGGTCGCCCTTTTTGAATCTTGCGGCCATTTAGAGAACCTCCGGCGCGAGCGAGACGATCTTCATGTGGTTCTTGGCGCGAAGTTCGCGCGTGACCGGACCGAAGATGCGCGTGCCCACGGGCTCGCCTTGGTTGTTGATCAGGACCGCGGCATTGCGGTCGAAACGGATGCAGCTGCCGTCGGCACGGCGGACTTCTTTGGCCGTGCGTACGACGACCGCTTTCATCACGTCGCCCTTTTTCACTTTTCCGCGCGGGATCGCCTCCTTGATCGAGACGACAATAATGTCGCCGACGGTGGCATAGCGGCGCTGAGCCCCGCCCAGCACCTTGATGCACATCACGCGCCGCGCACCCGAGTTGTCGGCAACGTCTAAGTTTGTTGTCATCTGGATCATGGCGTGGCGCCTTTTAACTCTTAAGCTTTCGACGCCGCAGCGTCGTAGAGGACTTCCCAGCGCTTCAATTTCGACATCGGGCGGCATTCTTGAATGCGCACCGGATCGCCGGACTTGAAGCGGGCCTGTTCGTCGTGTGCGTGATACCGCTTCGAGCGGCGCAACGTTTTTCCGAGCACCGGATGAATGAAGCGGCGCTCTACCTCGACGATGACCGTCTTCTTGTTTTTGTCGCTCACGACGACGCCTTGGAGAATTCGTTTCGGCATTGTTGTCTCTTACGCCTTCGCCCGCGACTTTTCGCCGAGGACGGTGTTGATCTTGGCAATCGTGCGGCGGACGATCCGCACGCGCGCGGTCTTCTCCAGTTGGCCCGTCGCTTTTTGGAAGCGCAGGTTGAACTGCTCTTTCTTCAGCTTGACCATCTCGTCGGTCAGCTGATCGGGCGTCATCGTCCGGAGCTCGGAGACTGCGCCAACGTCTTTCTTTGCCATCGTTCGCTCTCCCCTATTCCGTGTGACCAAGACGGGTGACGAACTTCGTACGGATCGGAAGCTTCGCCGCCGCAAGGCTGAGCGCCTCTTTCGCGGTCGCGGTGTTGACGCCGTCGACCTCGAACAGCACGCGGCCGGGCTTCACGCGGCAAGCCCAAAATTCCGGCGCACCCTTACCCGCGCCCATGCGGACTTCGGCCGGCTTCTTCGAAACCGGAATATCGGGGAACATGCGGATCCACACCCGGCCTTGGCGCTTCATCGCGCGCGTGATCGCGCGGCGCGCCGCTTCGATCTGGCGCGCGGTGATGCGGTCGGGCTCAAGCGCCTTCAGGCCGAACTCGCCGAAGTCGAGCGTGTTCGCCGAGGTCGCCTTGCCGCGGATGCGGCCTTTGAATTGCTTTCGGTACTTAGACCGTTTCGGTTGCAGCATGGTTCAGTTCCGTATGTGTCCCTAGCCCGGCGCCGGCGCGGGTCGCGGAGCTCGCGATTGACCGCCCTGTTCCTGCGCTTCGCTCAAGCGCTTGTCTTGCGCCATCGGGTCGTGCTCCAGGATCTCGCCCTTGAAAACCCAAACCTTCACGCCGCAGGTGCCGTACGCCGTCTTCGCCGTTGCGACGCCGAAGTCGATGTCGGCGCGCAGCGTGTGCAGCGGCACGCGGCCTTCGCGGTACCATTCCGTTCGCGCGATTTCCGCGCCGCCGAGACGCCCGCCACAGTTGATGCGGATGCCGAGTGCGCCGAGCTTCAGCGCCGACTGCACCGCGCGCTTCATTGCGCGGCGGAACGAAACGCGGCGTTCGAGCTGTTGGGCGATGCTTTCGGCGATCAGATGCGCATCGACTTCGGGCTTGCGGATTTCGACGATATTCAGGTGCACTTCCGACTTCGTGAACTTTCCCAGATCGGACTTCAGTTTCTCGATGTCGGCACCCTTCTTACCGATGACCACGCCCGGACGCGCCGAGTGGATCGTCACGCGGCACTTCTTATGCGGGCGTTCGATAATGATGCGCGCGACACCGGCCTGCTTCAACTTGTCGAGCAGAAACTCGCGGATCTTCAGGTCTTCGTGCAGCAGCTGGCCGTACTCGCGGCGATCCGCGAACCAGCGCGAATCCCACGTGCGGTTGATGCCGAGCCGGAGCCCGATCGGATTTACTTTTTGACCCATCAGGCGGCTTCCTTCTTTGGCGCTGCCGGTTTCTTTGCGCCGGGCTTGCCTTTGCCCTTCGCCTTCTTTGCTTTCTTTTCCTGCTTCTCTTCGCGCAGGACAATCGTGAGTTCCGAGAACGGCTTCAGGATGCGTGCGCCCTTGCCGCGGCCGCGCGCGTGGAAGCGCTTCAGCACCATGTCCTTGCCGGTCCAAGCCTGTGCAACGATCAGATCATCGACGTCGAGATTGTGGTTGTTCTCGGCATTCGCGACCGCCGACTTCAAGATCTTCAGCACGTCGTTCGTGATGCGCTTGTTCGAGAAGGTGAGGTCCGCGATTGCCCGATCGACCCGCTTGCCGCGGATCAGGCCCGCGACCAGGTTCAACTTGTATTGCGACGAGCGGATCATCCGGCCGACGGCTTGCGCCTCGTTGTCGGCGAGCGAGCGTTCTCTCTCTGGCTTGCTCATTTAAGCCCCCCTCTTCACTTTCTTGTCGCCCGAGTGGCCGTGGAACGTGCGCGTCGGCGAGAACTCGCCGAACTTATGGCCGACCATTTCCTCGCTCACGAGCACGGGGATGTGCTTTTGCCCATTGTAGACGCCGAACGTCAGGCCCACGAACTGCGGGAGGATCGTGGAGCGGCGGCTCCAAATCTTGATCACTTCGCGGCGGCCCGATTTTTGCGCGGTTTCTGCCTTCTTCAGCAAAAAGCCGTCGACGAACGGTCCCTTCCAGACTGAACGCGCCATACGTCTTTAGCCCTTCTTCTTCAGGTGACGCGAGGTCACAATCAAT
>JABFRX010000043.1 GCA_013140995.1 Alphaproteobacteria bacterium
TCGCCGCCACGTCCATGATGTTCAAAAGCGCGTTGCACGAAATCGTCCGCTTCCCGTCCGCCGAAATGTAAGTGGGCACCGACGTCGAGTAGAAGAACCCGGTGTCCGGATTGAGTTCCGGCCCCGGCGGCTCCGCCGAAGCCGTCGACTGACAAGCCCCAAGCAACGCAAAACTCACCCCAAGCGCAACAGTTGAAACAACGGACCGTCCCCAAACACTGCGCATCGTTTCCTCCTACGGAAAGCGCGTCAGCTTACGAACACTTCTGTACACACGGCAATCGAAATGGCTTTGTTGATCGCAGAAGCGTTGCGCATCGACCTCGCCAAGAAGCGGTGCATCGGTGCTGGGCAGCTCGATCTTTCCGGCGCCGGCGAACGCGTCGAAGAACGCGATACGAAACGGCTGCTTCTTCAATGCCTGAGCGTACGACTGGAGGTATTTCTCCAGCGCAGCCAACTTTTGCTCGGTGTGCGGGCCGCCAAATCTCTGTCGCGTCATTCTGCGCCCTTGCGATTTCCGAAATGACGTTCTATTTTTGTTCTAATTCCAAGGTCAATGATGGGCTTTTCAAGAAAAAAGTGGTGATTGTTCAGATGCAGCCGCTCGCCGTTCACTCAGCACCTCACAACGCAGTGCGCCACGCCTGCGCCACGCATCTGCCACGCATGAACTGGCCGGGAACTGCGGAAATCACGCTTGCCACGCATAAGATTTTGCGCGCTTCGCCTCTCCGCGAACGCACAGGTAACGCTCACATAACGCATTCCGAACGGATGAACCCGCGGAAGACTGCGGAAATAACGCATATAACGGATTCGATTTTCGCGTTTCGCGTCCCCTCCGGTTGCGGTGACATGAAAGGCGCGTGCGAAATCAACCGGTTGCATCGGCCGCGCGCGTACCTGCTGGCGCCCTTGTGCCTGTCCGCACTTCGTCACCCGCGCGAGACGGTGCGTGCGCAATCAATCGAGCCTGGCGCGAAGACATCACGCACCACAACCGTAAGTTTGAAATCGCTGAAGGAGAGTGGAAACCCAGAATTAAGACATCGTGCTAAGCCCGAATTGCCGTATAGAGATTCTCTCATGTCACGACTTGATTCGGCCATCCGACGTTTCAACGCCGCTCTCGAGCGGTTGGAGGCTGCTGCCCGCCGTTCGAACGGGCACGCACCGTCTCCCTTCGACGACACGCTGGCGAAGGAGCTGAACGCGCTGCGCGAAGATCGCGCCAAGCTCGCCGACGAACTGTCGCGTTTGAACGTCGAAAAAGTGGCGCTCGAAGGCTTCACCGAAGAGGTGGCCGGACGGCTCGAAGGCGCGATCCGCGAGATCCGCGCCGTGCTCTCACATTAGGGACCGCTCATGGCGCACGTCACCGTCACCGTCAACAACGCGAGCTACACGCTCGCCTGCGACGACGGCGAAGAGGCGCATCTGGCGGCGCTGGCCAAGCGCTTCGACAAGCGCGTGGCCGAGGTGAAGAGAGAGGCCCGCAACGCATCCGACGCGCAATTGTTGTTAATGGCGGGGCTGCTGCTCGAGGACGAACTCGACGCGGCCGACCTGGGCGATGAGGACAAATTTGCCCTCCTGCTCGAAAATGCCGCCCGGCGCATGGAAGACATTGCCGCGCGCCTCGGCTGAGCCTACTTTCAGGGCGGGCGGGTACTGCCTCGCACGTTAGAATCTAGGACCCAGGGGCCGTAATCAGACCTCAACGGGAGCTGTCTCTGGCCCGGACCGTGGTCCGGATCATATGGCGCCCACCTGCTTAAGCAGGCCCGTGAGGATCCGTAGTTCGACGGCATGGTGGTCCCGCCCACTTTAATGAGATTGGTTTGGACAAGAAGGAACTCAGAACCGAAGCCTTGGCGCGCCGTAGCCGCTCGGCGGAGGCGGCAGGCCCAAAGGCCGCCCTTTTGATTGCCCGCCGCCTGCTCGGCGACTTCGTCTTCATGAAAGGCGCGATCATCGCGGGCTACGCGGCAATCGGAGCCGAAGCCGATCCGTTCCCGCTGATGGCGACGCTGGGGGCCCAGGGCCACCCGCTCTGCCTCCCGCGCGTGGAGGACAAGGATCTGACGTTTCGCAGCTGGAAACCGGGCGAACCGCTGATCCCGGGTCCGATGAATGTGCCGCAGCCCGCAGCGTCGGCAAAGGAACGCCGTCCCGACCTGCTGATCGTGCCCTTGCTGGCGTTCGACAACGATGGTTACCGCTTAGGCTACGGCGCCGGCTACTACGACCGCTACTTGAGCGAACACCGGCATAAGCGCACCATCCGCGCGATCGGCATCGCCTACGCGGGCCAGCACGTCGAGCGGCTCCCGCACGAGCCACACGACGAACCGCTCGATGCGGTAGTGACCGAAGAGCGCGTCTGGCGCTTCGAAAGGAACTGAATGCGCCTGCTGTTTTTGGGTGATCTCGTAGGACGCTCCGGCCGCACAGCCGTCGTCGAACACGTGCCGGACTTGAGGCGCAAACTCGCGCTCGATTTCGTCATCGTAAACGGCGAGAACGCGGCCGGCGGCTTCGGCATCAACGATGAGATCTGCGGCGCCCTGTTCGCGGCCGGCGTCGACTGCATCACAACCGGCAACCACGCGTTCGATCAGCGCGACAAGATCGACGTCTACGACAACGAGCGCCGCCTGCTCCGCCCGCTGAACTACCCGCAAGGTGTCCCCGGTCGCGGCACCGGCTTGTACGAAACGAAAACCGGCAAGCGCGTCCTGGTCATCAACGCGATGGGCCGCGTCTTCATGGAGGCGCTCGACGACCCGTTCGCTGCCGTCGACCGGGAACTCGACGCGTGCAAGCTGGGCTGGGGCTGCGATGCCGCGATCGTCGACATCCACGCCGAGGCCACGTCGGAAAAGATGGCGATGGGCCACTTCTGCGACGGCAGAGCAAGCCTCGTCATCGGCACGCACAGTCACGTGCCGACGGCGGATGCGCAAATCCTCCACGGCGGCACCGCGTATCAAACCGACGCCGGCGCCTGCGCCGACTACGACAGCGTCATCGGCATGGAAAAGACGGAACCGCTGCAACGCTTCACCCGCAAACTCTCCACCGGCCGCATGACCCCAGCCCAAGGCCCAGCCACAGTCTGCGGCGTCTTCGTCGAAACCGACGACAACACCGGCCTTAGCCTACGCATAGAACCCGTGCGCCTCGGCGGGCGCTTAAAGCCCGCAATGCCGGAGTGATCTCGGCACCGTCGCGCTCATGCTCGCCGAGCTTCCGCCATCGCCTTCTCGCATTCGGCTTTGAAGTCGTAGGGCACTTCGTCGGCGCAGTCCGGCCACAGACCGGTCTTCATCCAAAATTCGACGAGACCAAACCGAGCGCACAAACGAACGAAGCGCGGGTCGCGCCTGACCGTCGAATAAGGATACTGAAACAGCGCCGCACAGCGGTCGAAGATCGGACCGACTCGATCATCCTCATCGCCGAGGAGCCCAAAATCTGCTGTTTCCGCGATTTCGAATACTTCGTCGATCGAGCAGAAATGAGCTGCCAGCATGAGGAGTTGAATATCGAGGTGACCGGTTTGTTCGAAACGATGGCGGACATACGACATCACTTGCTGTCGCGCCTCCGGCGAAGGATTGCGGAGCAGTGCGACATAGCCAAGTACGACACTGAACTCCCTAAGCGGAAATTTCGCCAACCGTTCGGGATCGATCAGCCTATCGACCGCGTTCCAGTCGCCCTCGTGTGCACAAGCTAAAATCAAGTTGGTCGCCGCGTAATAGGCCTCCGGCCATCGCGCGAGCACGGCTTCAAGCAAAGGCCGCGCCTCCCGAAATCTTCCGGCCCGGACCAAAATCCAACCGGGCTGGTTGCTGGCTCCGGGGTCGGCCCTGTCGCGCATATAGCCGTCCCATGCGCAGGCGATTGCGTCGGAGAACCGTCCAACTTGAGCAAGGAAGAGAGCTCGCATGAACCAGGCCAGATTCCCGGAAGCCGAGTCAGCCAAAGCCATTTCGAGCAACTTTTGACGCTCGAGCCACCGGCCCAACGGTGACTCAAGCCAGTACAATGCCAAATATGCTGTCCCGGACTTACTATCGAGCTGCAACGCGCGATCCGCCGCGGCGACGGCCTCCTTCTGCAATGCCGGTCTTTCGGCCAGAGGACGAAACAGCAGCGCGCGCACACGTTGGACCGCTAGCCGGCCCCAAGCAGCTGCGAAATCGGGAGCGCGCCTTGTTGCCTCTTCAAGGAGACCAATGTCGGCAGCGAACTCTTCCGGCGCAAAAGTTGGTCGAAGCGTCCTCAAATAGAGTTCGTAGGCAATTGGATCGACCATCGAACGCGCAGAGTTCAGGGAAAGCGCGACATCGAGCGCGACGGCAATCGCCGCGGCAATCTCGTCTTGAAGTTTGATCGTGTCGGTCAAGTCGCGGTCGAATCGCTCCGTCCACAACGTCGTCTGATTAACGACATCGACCAAGTGAGCCGTGACGCGGATATGATTGCCAGACCGGCGAACCGAGCCGTCAAGGAGGTGGGTGGCGTGCAGTTCGGACGCGACTTTGCGCGCGGTCTTGTCTGCACCGCGCAATTGAAAACTTGAATTGCGCCCAACCACCCTTAAGCCTTTCGCGCGTGCTATTGTCTGAAGAATTTCCTCCGACATGCCATCTGAAAAATACTGCATCTCCGGATCGTTCGACAAATTGTCGAACGGCAGCACCGCGAGAAGCGGCTCAGCGCTCGTCGGCTGCGCAACGATCGCCATCGCCGTTGCGACCAGCGCAAACGCCTCGATCGTCTCGGCCATCTTGTCGAGCTTCAGGCTGCCGCGCGACACCAGCCTCTCCGTAAGCGGCCCGCGGATCGTGCGCCGCACATCCGCCGATACCAGCGCCGAACCTGGCGAGGCTTGCGCCATCAACCGAGCCGCGACGTTGACGCCATGCCCGAGCAGGTCCCCGTTCGGCTGCACCACGACATCGCCCAGATGCACACCCACCCGCACCTTCGGCTCGCACCTCTCGGCAAGCTCGAACGCGGCCTCCACCGCGCCAAGGCTCGACCCGAACTCCAACATGAACCCGTCGCCCGCGGTATTGAACACGCGCCCCGCATGACGCGCGGCGATGCCTTCGATCACCGACCGCAGCGCCGCAACCTCGGCCGTCGTCTTCGCCTCATCCGCCTCCGTGCGCGCCGAGTACCCCGCGACATCGAGCGCGACGATGACGGCAATTTTTCGGGCGGTATCGCTCATGCTTTCGCCACCTCACGCGCGGCCGTTTCGCACTCGGCTTTGAAGTCGTAGGGCACTTCATCCGCGCAGTCGGGCCAATGCCCGCTCTCGCGCCAATAGTCGACGAGGCCCACGCGGGCGCAGAACGTGGGAAAGCGTCTGTCGGCTCTGAAGGCCGCGCCATCCACGAGGTTGAACACGAATATCAGTGTTGAGGAGCGTGCGAAGTAGTGTGTCCTCCCACGCCAAGGCTCGATCGGCCTTCCCGTGTCGAGCGCAGAAAACAGATAGCCGAAGGCAAGGTCCGCGCATCCGAACCGAACGGCCAACATGCAATTTGTCAACGTAAGCGGGCGGTCGGAAGGGACAGGTTCGAGCACACTTTGGAAGAACGCTAGGCGCTGTTCCTGGGCCAGCGTCGGCAGCGCAAGCAACACGCGCAATGCCGGGCCGAATTCGGCGTCGCCGCCGAGCGGTGACGTCTCGAGATAGTTCGCGGCCTCCGCATATCGCCCGGCGTTGAAGAAGAGTATGAATTTTGCCGACATCGTCCAAAGACTGGGCGATTGGGTCTTGATCGCCTCATCGACATAGGCATGCGCCTCCGCATCGCGGCCAAGCGCCTCAAGCCTGCGCACCACGCCGGTGGCACCGAGCGGGTTCATCGGGTCGAGAGCCGCGCCCCTGAACACCTCCGCAGACGATTCCTTGCACCGTCCCACGCAGATGAGGGCACCCGCCGCGCCCATGACGGTCACGGCATCGTTGGGCGCCAACTCGGCGCTGCGTCGCGCCAAGGCGATCCGATCGGCGTACTCCCCAAAGGCGGGTTTCAAATTAGAGAGGTTCCGATAAGCGCTAGCGCAATTCGGATCGAGCGCCAACGCCCGCTTGGTCGCGGCTAATGCTGCATTGTAACGCGGCGTCCCGGCGCTGTCGCGGTCGAGCGGAAGCAGCATAATGCGCATCGCTCCGAGACATGCCCAAGCCTCGGCAAAGTTCGGAGCCAGGGCGACGATTTCTTCGAGCAGAACTTCCGCACGTCGATAGCCGTCGTCCGATGCCGAAGCCCGTTCCACCAGCGCCTTGAGGTAGAGCTCGTAGGCGTGCGGATCGATCTTCCTGTCTTTCGGCGCTTGGGCCAAGACTGCGCTGAGCGCTGTTGCGACCTTGGCGGCGATGTCGTCTTGCACGGCGAGCGCATCGACGAGGCTCTCATCGTACTTCTCCGACCACAGCGCGGCCCCGCCCGCGGTTTCCGTCAGCTGGGCGCTCACGCGAACACGTGTACCGGCCTTTCGCACGGCGCCGTCGAGAATGTGGGTCGCCTTGAGAAGCCGCGCCGCTTCCCCCTTGCGCGCTCCGCGAAATTGGAAAGCGGAGGTCCGGCCGATGACACGCAGGCCCGAACTGCGCGCGAGCGCCTGGAGAATTTCCTCCGACACGCCGTCCGAGAAGAACTGCAACTCCGCGTCGCTTGAGAGATTGTCGAACGGCAGCACTGCAAGCACGGGCTCTCCACCGCTCTGCGTTTGCGCGGGAACGGGCGCGATCGAGACGGCGCCAAGCGCAAACGCCTCAATCGTCTCGGCCATCTTGTCCAGCTTCAACGGCCCCCGCGACACCAACCGCTCCGCCAGCGGCCCGCGGATCGTGCGCCGCACGTCCGCCGACACCAGCGCCGAGCCCGGCTGCGCCTGCGCCATCAACCGCGCCGCGACGTTGACGCCGTGGCCGAGGAGGTCGCCGTTCGGCTGCACCACGACATCGCCCAGATGCACACCCACCCGCACCTTCGGCTCGCACCTCTCGGCCAGCTCGAACGCGGCCTCCACCGCGCCAAGGCTCGACCCGAACTCCAACATGAACCCGTCGCCCGCGGTATTGAAC
>JABFRX010000235.1 GCA_013140995.1 Alphaproteobacteria bacterium
GATGATGGCCAACCAAGAAGACCTCGCCGTCATCATGACGAGCGAGCAGGGCAAACCGATCGCCGAGTCGCGCGGCGAAGTTGCCTACGGCGCTTCGTTCATCGAATGGTTCGCGGAAGAAGGCAAACGCATCTACGGCGACGTCATCCCGCAAACGCAGCACGGCCGCCGCATCATCGTCTTGAAGCAGCCGATCGGCGTCGTCGCCGCGATCACACCGTGGAACTTCCCAAACGCGATGATCACGCGCAAATGCGGTCCCGCGCTCGCCGCCGGCTGCCCGATCGTGATCAAGCCGCCGGCCGAAACGCCGCTTTCCGCCATCGCGCTCGCCGTGTTGGCAGAACGCGCGGGCATCCCGAAGGGCATCTTCAACATCGTGACCACGAAGCATTCCTCGCGCGTCGGTCAAGAGATGACGGGCAACGCCACGGTGCGCAAATTCTCGTTCACCGGCTCGACCGAGATAGGGAAGCTCTTGATGCGCCAGTGCGCGTCGACCGTGAAGAAGGTCTCGCTTGAACTCGGCGGCAACGCACCGTTCATAGTCTTCGACGACGCCGACCTCGATGCCGCGGTCACCGGCGCGATGCTCTCGAAGTTCCGCAACATGGGCCAAACCTGCGTCTGCGCGAACCGCCTGTTCGTGCAAGACAAGGTCTACGACGCCTTCGCATCGAAACTCGCGATCGCAACCGCAGCTCTGAAGGTTGGCGACGGCTTGAGCGACGGCATCATGCAGGGCCCCCTGATCAACATGGAAGCGGTCGAGAAAGTCGAGCGCCTGATCAAAGACGCAACATCGAAGGGCGCGAAGGTCACGACCGGCGGCAAGCGTCATGCGCTCGGTCACACATTCTTCGAGCCGACGGTCCTGACGGAAGTGAACACGCAAATGGCGATCGCCCAGGAAGAAATCTTCGGGCCCGTCGCAACGCTCTTCCGCTTCAAAACCGAAGCCGACGCCATCCGCCTCGCCAACGACACCGAATACGGCCTCGCTGCTTACTTCTATGCAAGAGACATCGGCCGCGTCTGGCGCGTGGCCGAGGCCCTCGAATACGGCATCGTCGGCATCAACGAAGGCATCATCTCCACCGAAGTCGCCCCCTTCGGCGGCATGAAAGAAAGCGGCATCGGAAGAGAAGGCTCGAAATACGGCATCGAGGATTTCCTCGAGGTGAAGTACCTAGCGATGGGTGGCATCGGCACATGACATCCAACCACATCGTTGTCATCCCGGAAGTTAGATGCGTCCAAACGCGAAGCGTTTGGGCAACGCATCTTACTATCCGGGACCCAGGAGAACGAACATCGCGCTTCAACGCCAAGCCCGCTCTCCTGGGTCCCGGCTCGCAAGCTACGCCAACGCTGCGTGCCGCAGCGGGCTCCGCTAGCGTCCGGGATGACAACAATTTTTTATTATTGGAGTGACACCATGAAACTCTACCACTGCCCGCAAACCCGCGCGTTCACCGCGCTTTGGATGATGGAAGAAACGGGCGAGCCGTACGAGATCGTGCGCGTCGATATTCGCGCGCCAGGTCACCCCACGGACGCCTACAAGATGATCAACCCGATGGGAAAGGTTGCGGGCTTCAAGGACGGCGGCTTCGGCTTCGGCGAAACGGCAGCGATCCTTCTCTATGTCGCCGACAAATTCCCCGAGAAGAAGCTCGCGCCACGCCCCACCGACGGAGCGCGCGGCCGCTTCTTGCAGTGGCTGATGTTCTCGGCCACGACACTCGAACCCGCCATGATGGAAAAGCGCTTAGGCAGCACCCCGAACACCGTGAGCGCTGGCTGGGGCGATTACGACCGTGCGTTCGGTGCGCTTGAAGCCGCGCTGAAGCCCGGCCCATGGCTCTTCGGCGACCAGTTCACGGCGGCCGACCTCTACATCGCCTCCTCGCTCGGCTTCGGCATGATGTTCGGCATGATCGACAAACGCCGGGCGTTCGTCGAGTTCTCCGAACGCGCCAGCGCCCGCCCCGCCTTCAAACGCGCCCAAGAAATCGAAGCCAAAGAGGCCGCGAAGAAATGACCACGAACGCCGAACTTCTCGCCCGCCGTCAGGCCGCCGTACCGCGCGGCGTCAATACTGCTCACCCCGTGTTCGCCGCACGCGCGCTGAACGCCGAGATCTGGGACGTCGAAGGCAAGCGCTACATCGATTTCGTCGGCGGCATCGGCGTGCAGAACACCGGCCACCGCCACCCGAAGGTGATGAAAGCGATCGAAGCGCAGATGGGCAACGCGCTGCACACCGCGTTCCAAGTCAACGCGTACGAAAGCTACATCGCGCTCGCCGAAAAACTGAACGCGCTGGCACCGATCGAAGGCCCGGCAAAAACAATCTTCTTCACGACCGGCGCCGAAGCGGTCGAGAACGCGGTCAAGATCGCGCGCTTTGCTACGAAGCGTTCCGGCGTCATCGCCTTCTCGGGCGCGTTCCACGGCCGCACGATGATGGGCATGGCGCTGACCGGCAAAGTCGTGCCGTACAAAGCAGGCTTCGGCGAGATGCCGGGCGACGTCTATCGCCTGCCCTTCCCGGTCGTCAGCCACGGCCACACGTCGGCCGAAGCGCTCGCCGCGCTCGACAACCTCTTCAAGTTCGACGTCGAGCCCGCGCGCATCGCCGCCATCATCATCGAACCGGTGCAGGGCGAAGGCGGCTTCTACACCGCGCCGTTCGACTTCCTTCGGAGCTTGCGCGCGGTCAGCGACAAGCACGGCATCATGCTGATCGCCGACGAGATCCAATCCGGCTTCGCACGCACCGGCAAACTCTTCGCGATCGAACATTCCGGCGTGAAGCCCGACCTGATCACGACGGCCAAAAGCCTCGCGGGCGGCATGCCGCTCTCGGCCGTCATCGGCCGTGCGAGCCTCATGGACGCGCCCGACCCCGGCGGCCTCGGCGGCACGTATGCCGGCAACCCGGTCGCCTGCGCAGCGGGCATCGCCGTGCTCGACGTCGTTAAAGAGGAACGCATCCTCGACAAGGCCGTGACGCTGGGCGAGAAGCTGATCGCGCGCCTGAAGCAAATGTCGATGCGAAACGACCTGCCGCCGATGGACGACATCCGCGGTCTGGGCGCTATGGTCGCGTTCGACATCGTGAAAAGCCGCGGCACGCACGAACCCGACCCTGACCGCACGAAGAAGTTAACCGCCGAAGCGCTGAAACGCGGCCTGATACTCCTCACCTGCGGCCTTTACGGCAATGGCGTACGCGTGCTCGTGCCGATAACAGTGGAGGACAAAGTGCTGGATGAGGGCTTGTCGATCTTGGAAGAATCGCTGAAAGCAGTGGCATGATCCCACGCTATTCCCGCCCCGAGATGACGGCGATCTGGTCGCCGGAGACGAAATTCCGCATCTGGTTCGAGATCGAAGCGCACGCCGCCGACGCGCTGGCCGAGCTCGGCGTAATCCCGAAATTGGCCGCAAAAACGATCTGGGAGAAGGGTGGCGCTGCGAAGTTCGACGTCGCAAAGATCGACGCTATCGAACGCGAAGTGAAACATGACGTCATCGCGTTCCTGACCCACCTCGCCGAGTTCGTCGGCCCCGACGCCCGCTTCGTCCACCAAGGCATGACGTCGAGCGACGTGCTCGACACCTGCCTCAGCGTCCAGCTGAAACGCGCCTCCGACCTCCTGATCGCAGACACCGACAAGCTGCTCGCCGCGCTGAAGAAGCGCGCACTCGAACACAAGAACACACCCACGATCGGCCGCAGCCACGGCATTCACGCGGAGCCGACGACATTCGGCGTGAAGCTCGCGGGCTTCTACGTCGAGTTCGAACGCGCCAAACAACGCCTGATCGTCGCGCGCGACGAGATCGCAACCTGTGCCATCTCCGGCGCCGTCGGCACGTTCGCGCAAGTCGACCCGCGCGTCGAAGAGCACGTCGCGAAAGCGCTCGGCCTCAAACCCGAACCCGTCTCGACGCAGGTAATCCCGCGCGACCGCCACGCAGCATTCTTCGCGGCGCTTGCCGTGGTGGCCAGTTCCGTCGAACACGTCGCCACCGAAATCCGGCACCTGCAGCGCACAGAGGTGCTGGAGGCCGAGGAGTATTTCTCCGAAGGCCAAAAGGGTTCTTCCGCCATGCCGCACAAGCGCAACCCGGTCTTGACGGAAAACCTCACCGGCCTTGCCCGCATGGTCCGCGCCTATGCACAGCCCGCGCTCGAAAATGTCGCGCTCTGGCACGAACGCGACATCTCGCATTCCTCGGTCGAGCGCATGATTGGTCCCGACGCCACGATCACGCTCGACTTCGCGCTGAACCGCCTCGCCGACGTGATCGAAAAACTCGTCGTCTATCCCGAACGCATGCAGCGAAATCTGGACTTGCTAGGCGGTCTCATCCATTCGCAGCGCGTGATGCTCGCCCTCACGCAAAAAGGCGTCGCCCGCGAAGACGCCTACCGCCTGGTGCAACGCAACGCGATGCCGGTCTGGCAGAGCATGCACCACGGCCGCGCCGGCACCTCGTTCCTCGACAATCTGAAAGCGGACGCAGAGGTCACAAAGGCACTGCTGCCAAACGAGCTTGAAGGCCTATTCGATCTCGCCTATCACCTGAAGCACGTCGGCACGATCTTCAAACGCGTGTTTGGCTGAGCGAGGGACACTGACGATGGGCGGCGCGATAGATCTGGGCAAGATCCTCGGCGTCAACGTACGCATCGAAATGACCGTCCTCCTGCTCGCCGCCTTCATCATCGTCGACGGGTTCGGCGCGCGCGGCACGTCGGGGCTGCTCGACTCGGCGACGTTCGCGGTCCTGTTTATCTTTTGCATCTACCTGCACGAGATGGGGCACGCTTTCGGCGGCTGGCTGTTCGGCATTCGCACGCTGGACGTAACGCTCACGTTCTTCGGCGGCTATGCGCGCCTGGTCGGCGTCCCGCGCGGATCGTTCCAAAACGTCGTGGTATCGTTCGCAGGCCCCGCCGCCAACCTACTGATCGCGGGCGTCCTCTATTGGTACAGCGCGAATGTCGACGGGACGAGCTACGTGGTCAGCCGCCTCGCCTTCGCGAATCTGTTCTTAGGGATATTCAATCTGCTCCCAGGCTACCCGCTTGACGGCGGCCATATTGCGGCGGCGATCCTCTCGAACTTCATGCCTCCAGGCCGTGCACGCCTGGTCACCGGCTACATTGGCGTCGGCATCGGCATCCTGCTGATCGGTTTGGGTCTGCAAAGCGGCCTCGGCGGCACGTTCACAATGCTCGTCGGCTTCATGCTCATCCTGGCCGCATCACAAGAAATCCAAACAAACAGCGGCGGCAGATTCTAGGGTCGCGCATGACTGCGCTCCCAAGCTTTCGCGAAGCCCTCAAGACCTGGTCCTACATCGGCTGCGTCAACTTCGGCGGACCGGCGGGGCAGATCGCGCTGATGCACAAGCTCCTCGTCGAGGAGAAGAAGTGGATCAGCGACGCGCGCTACTTCCACGCGCTGAACTACTGCATGCTGCTGCCCGGACCCGAGGCCCAGCAACTCGCAACCTATGTCGGCTGGCTCATGCACGGCGTGAAGGGCGGCCTTGCGGCCGGCCTCCTCTTCATCCTGCCCGGCGCACTCGTGATGATGGCGTTGAGCATCCTCTACGTGAATTATGCCGATCTGGCCTTCGTGAGCGCAATCTTCTACGGCGTGAAGGCAGCCGTTCTCGCCATCGTCATCGAAGCGATCCTGCGCATCGGCAAGCGCGCGTTCACAGGCCCCGCGATGATCTGGATCGCGGCGGCGGCCTTCATCGCGCTCTTCTTTTTCGCCGTCCCCTTCCCGCTCGTCGTGCTGGCCGCGGCGATCGCCGGTATCGTCGGCGCGAACTACGCCCCCGATCAGTTCCAATCCAAGGGTCACGCCGCGCACGGCGGCACCGCCGGAGTGTCCTACGCCGTCGACGAGGCTTTCGCGCGCGGCGAAATGAGCCACACCCAAGCGACCGGCAGCCGCACGGTACGCACCATCTTACTGTGGCTCGCGATCTGGCTTGCACCTGTTCTGGCCATCGCTCTCGCGCTCGGCCAGGCAAGCGTCTTCACAAAACTCGCGACATTCTTCTCGACCATGTCGGTGGTGACGTTCGGCGGCGCCTACGCCGTACTCGCCTACGTCGCACAGGAAGCCGTCGCCACTTACAACTGGCTGACCGCCCCCGAAATGCTCGACGGCCTTGCGCTAGCAGAGACGACGCCCGGCCCGCTGATCCTCGTGTTGCAACATGTGGGTTTCCTGGCGGGCTACCGAACCGGCGGGATGCTGCAAGGTGTAGCCGGCGCCGCGATCACGCTCTGGGTCACGTTCGCCCCCTCGTTCCTCTGGATTTTCGCCGGCGCCCCCTACGCCGAACGGGCACGCGAAAACCGTATAGCGTCCGCGGCACTGGCGGCCATCACCGCAGCGGTCGTCGGCGTGATCCTAGACCTCGCCATCTGGTTCGCACTCCACGTCATCTTCGCGAAAGTCGAACGGCAAAACTGGGGGCCACTCCACCTGGAAGTCCCCGACATCACAACGCTAGACCCGATCGCACTCACCATCGCCGCAGGCGCACTCGTAGCGCTCGTACGCTTCAAAATGCCCGTCGTCTGGCTCCTGGTCGCCTGCGCCGGCATCGGCCTCGCCGTACGCGCCTCACTCTAAGAAAGAATCTCACGCGAAGCCGCGAAGACGCGAAAAGAAAAACCGGCGCGAAGCGCCTATCTATTCATTCGCGTCTTCGCGGCTTCGCGTGAAATCCTTTCTTTCTTTCTTTCATTCTTTCTTTCTCTCTCTCTCAGCGCCGACGCAGCCGTTTGATCAGCCACCAGCCACCGCCGACGACCACAAGCGCGCCCAGAAAAATCAGCCCGAAGTTGATCCACATCCGCCCGCCAGGCTTGTCCACCCGGCGCGACCAGAACGTGCCCGTGGCTTCACCCGGCTTCGGCAGAGCGAACGCGACGAACGTGTCACTCCGCCCAGCGACATCGAGATCGGCGTGCCCACCCGCCGCGATCACCACGAACTGTCGGCCCTTCCACTCATAAGTCATCGGCGGGGCAATCCCAGGCGCAGGCAAGCGCCCCTGCCAAAGCTCGT
>JABFRX010000190.1 GCA_013140995.1 Alphaproteobacteria bacterium
GCGATCGCGCTTGCGCTCATGACGCTGTTCACACGCGTCGTCGTTCTGACGCTGATCCTGTGGCTCGGTGGGCTGATCTATCGCAGCCTGTTTGGCGGGAGAGCCGCGGGTTAAGCTCCAGGCGGCGCCGGAAGCCCAAGACCAGCGCTACCAGGATGATTGCTACCCAACCGTCGGCGACGGGTTGCTCGCCCGCTTCCGCTTCGCTTCGCCGGCACTCGACTGCGCGTCACGTCTGCGCGATGCGCTCAGCGGTCATCGCGCAGTCGGGGCCTTCGAGGGTGAGCGGGTACATGCAGTCGCTCAGGCTTCATGATCTGGATCGAGGGCGTGTATTCCCACTGGCGTTCGGGGCCCGGGTTTAGCCAGATCACCTGCCGGCGTGCCGTCATTGCTCATTGCGGCGCGCGCGCAAGGCAAGGCCCGCGCTGGCGATGAGGAGGGCGCTTGCTAGGAGCATGCAAAGGGCAGCGAAGAGATCGTCAACGGTGCTTTGCGCGGTGTTTAGGCGCCGTGTCGGGACGTCGGCCAGTGTAATGGCGCCTGGGTCGGTGAAGGCGTTGTTTTGCGCAAGGACGGTTCCGCGTTGATCGGCGATGAGCGAGACGCCGTTGCTGGTTGCGCGGATGACGCTGAAACCGTTTTCGATCGCGCGCATTCGGGTCATTTCGGCATGCAGGGGTGTGATCGCGCGCCAGTCATTGGCCGGGATCGCCAAAGTGTCCACGCCGCGCGCCGCGGCTTGACGCGATAGGGCGGGGAAATCCGCGTCGAAGCAGATCATCACGCCAAGCCGGCCGAATGGCGTGTCGAGTGCCGGGATCATGCCGTCGCCGCGAATGATCGGCTCTCCAGGCACGGGGACGGTCTTCAAGTACTCGAACGCGCGCGCGCCTTCGGGCGTGAACCCCATCGCCGTGTTGGCGATCAGTTGATTGGGCTCCAACGGGATGCGCGCGACGCCGGCAATCAAATAAACGCCGTGCTTGCGGGCGAAGGCTCCTGCTCTGGCGATGAACTCGGCCTCGTCGGGCGCGTCGAACTGGGCCGCGGCCTCGTACCAAACGATCAGCTTTGCGCCTTGTTGCACGGCCTGTTCCGACAAGGCGAACAGCACGTCTTGCCGCGCGTGCGCTTTGGCAGAGCGGCAAGCATAGTCCGTGCGCTGCGGGCACCCTTCGAAGAATCGATCGGGCAGGGTTTGCGGATTGCTGAGGGCGGCGGCGCGCACCGTGTTGGGCGTCGCTGGTGGTCCATCCAAGCGCGAGGCGCCGAGCCAGATCAAGGACATGAACATGGCGGCAAATGTGGCCGCGGCGACGTATGCGCCGCTGCTTCTCTCGGTCACCAGCGCCTGGGCGGCGCTTGCGAACCAATAGACGACGAAGGCCACGCCCCAAATGCCGGCAACTGAGGCGAACTGTGCCAGCGGCGCGAAGGCGAGCTGAACGTAGGCGTCGTTGCCCCAAGTGCCGAAGGGGCTGCCTTGAGCCAGGACGTAGCTGAGCGCAACGGCCACGGTCGGAAAGACAAGCGAACCCAACGCCGCTCCGAGCCGGGGCGCGGCGAGCCTGTGAGCGAAGAAAGGCAACGCGCCAATCACGCCGGTCACGAGGCTCGCGATGGCGTATTCCTCGTCCCCGATGGGAACGACGCCGCGAAACATCACGAAGCTCGCGACGGATGAGGCGGCAACCGTCAGAACGAAGCCGAGCCACGGGCCCGTCGTCATCACAAATCCAAGCAGCAGCGCGGGCGCGATCCAGGCGGCGAAGATGTTCGCCGTCGCACCGTTGCTGAAGCACAGCGCCAGCGCGCCGACTACGAATGCGCTCCACCGGAGGCTATCTGTATGGTTCATATCGCCTATCTATGCACCAAGTTGCATATGAACTAGCACGGTCGATCCGTATATGCAACTATGAGCATATGTCGCTCAAACACCTCATCCTCGCTTTGGTCGCTCAGAAGCCGTCCACCGGCTACGAGATCACACACGAATTCGACGCTGTTTCGTCCTTTTTCTGGCGGGCGACGCATCAGCAGATTTATCGCGAGCTTGCCGCTCTCGCCGAGGACGGGCTGTTGCGCTTCAAGGCCGTCGAGCAGAAGAGCAAGCCCGACAAAAAGGTCTATTCGATCACAGCCAAGGGCAGAAAGGCATTTGCCGCGTGGTTCGCAGAGGCGGGTTCGCCGCCCCGTCAAACCGATCCTTTGATGATCAAGTTCTTTTCCGGCGAACTCGGCGGGATCGACGAATTGCGCAATCAGCTGCGGCTAGCCCGCGCGGCGCACGAGGCCCGTTTGAAGAGGTTGGAAGCGGTTGAAGCCGAGCACTATGGCGAGCCGGTCGCAGAAATGCCGCGCTGGAAGCAGTGCATCTATCTTACCTTGCAGCTTGGGCTGGCGCGCGAACGGGTTTGGCTCGAGTGGGCGGACATGAGCGATAGGGTTCTAGCCAAGGGCGCGCGCCGATCGTGAGCAAGTGAATGCGAGGCGCAATGTCGAGCCAGACGGCGCCCGGTTCTTCGTTCCAGTGTTCGACGATTTCGTAGGGGCTCATCGTGGCGTCGCAGCTCCTCGCAGAGCTTGATACATTTGCGCAGGCGGCTAGCGCCGCAGACGCCAGCCAAAGAAAAGCGCTGCGACTAGGATCGCCGCCCAACCGGCGGCAAGCGTCGTCAGCATGCTTTCGAACTCCGCCAGGAACAGCAGTAAGTCGACCTTGCCGACATTCCAGAAGACCCACTCGCTTGCGAGTTTGGTCGCTAGTCGTTTGTTGCCCGTCTCAAGGATCACGATGCCGTCACCCGTTGCGGGGTCCAGGCGGGCGGCGGTGTTGATTGCGGGGGCGTTGTCGCCGTCGTGGCCGATGACGAAGCCGCCGGCCTTGTTGGGCGCGAAGAGGATCGTGCCCAGGCCCCAAATGTCGGCACCGTACTGGGACGCGTGAGGGCGGCGCATTTCGGTGAGCGTCTCCGGCCGCAATACGCCGCGTCCGGGCGGTTCACCGCTCACACCCTTGAGGTGGGCCTGAAGAATGCGCGTCATGTCTGACGTCGTGGTGTAGAGCGAGGCCGCGGCGAGCGCTGTGAATCGGTAATGCGTGGTGTGCTGCCCGCGTTCATCGAAGAACTCGGCCACGTCTGTTTCGTCGTCCAACAGGAATGTCGAGCGCGTCATACCCAGCGGGTTGAGCACCGCCGTCTTCACATAGTCGTTGAAGGATTGGCCGGAGACCTCTTCGATCAACAGTTGCAGCAACGTGTAGCCGCCGCCCGAGTACTTGAACTCCGTGCCCGGCTTGATGCCGACGTGAACCTTGCCATCGCGACCGGGCGAGGCGTCGGCGGCGTGTGTGAGCGAGTCTTCCAGACTTTGGAGCGGCGCGCCGGGCTTGAAACCAGCGTAGCCTAAGCCGTCGGTCAGTCCCGCCGTGTGGCTGAGGAGGCGGCGGACGGTGACACCGTTGTTGTCAAACTGGCTCGCCGGCAGTTTCCAACGCTTGAGGTAGAGCGAGGCCGGTTTATCGAGGTCGAGCTTGCCGGCTTCGACGAGCGTCATCACGCCCCACGCGGTGATCCACTTGCTCAGCGAGGCAACTTGGAAGCGGCTGTCGCCGTCGACCGGCTTGCCGGCCGACACGTAATGGGTGGCGACGACGCGACCATTCTCGAGCAGCGCGAATGCGGCGTTCCCCTTGTGCTCTTGATCGATTTTCGCGATCGCCGCGGCGCGGAAGGCGTTCGTGTCGCCGAACGGCGCCAGCGGTTGGCGGCACCAGCCTTCGAGCGTTCCGGTAACCACGAACGCGGCCCAGGCTACCAGCGCGAGCACGGTCAGCAACAAAGTTCGGAGCATCGGTTTGGTTCTCCCCGCGCGGTTTCTGCTTTCCGCCGCGGGTGAAAACATGAGAGGTTGGCGCGGTATGCGTCAATCTTAAATCAACGTGTTAACATGAGTGCAAGGCGGCAGCGGAAAATCGAGCGTGGTGCGCTGCTTGACGCTGCGGCTGCGACGCGCGCGCTTAATATCACGCGCGCCACGCTCTATGTTTACGTCAGTCGCGGCTTGATCCGTTCGGTGCCGCATCCGCACGAGCGGAAGGCGTGTCTCTATTCGGCGGCCGACATCATGGCGCTGATCGATCGCCGCCGACGAACGCGCCGGCCTCATACCGCAGCGGCAACGGCGCTCGATTACGGCTTGCCGGTGCTCAAGTCGCGGATCACGCATTTTGAGGACGATCGTTGCTTTTATCGCGACCGGGAGGCTGTTGCTTTGTCGCGCAAAGCGACGCTGGAGGAGGCGGCGCGGCTGTTGTGGGACGCGGCGGAGGACCCTTTCGCCGCCGTTCGTTTCAATCCGCGCGATATCGACGGTTGGTGCGCCATCGCTTCGACCTGCGCGCCGGGGAGTGCAACGGCACGGGGCAGTCTGTTGCTCTCTCTGCTTGCGGAGCAAGAGGTGCCGGGTGCTGGAAGGCCGGGGCCGCATGCGTTCCAAGGTGCGGCGCGATTGATGGTGGCGCTGGTTGCTGCGATCGCCCGGATCGATGCGGCGTATAAGGGGCCTATCCATCGGGCGATTGCGGCGGTATGGCGGCGGCCGAAGGCGGCGGAGCACATTCGGCGGGCGCTGGTGCTGCTCGCCGATCATGAGCTGAATGCGTCGACTTTTGCTGTCAGGGTCGTGGCGTCGACCGGTGCGGGCCTCACCAATTGCGTGATCGCGGGGCTGACGGCGATGAGCGGGCCGAAGCATGGCGGCGCGACGGAGCGGTTGCGGGCCTTGCTAGCGGAGGTTGACGCGACCGGTGACGCGACGGGAGGCGTGGCGGCACGGCTCAGCCGTGGCGAGACGATCCCGGGGTTCGGCAACTCCGTCTATCGCGACGCCGATCCGCGCGGTGCGGAGCTGGTCTCCGCCGTGAAGCTCGACGCGACGATGGCCGCGACGCTGCAGGCGGCGCGATCTATGGCGGGTGTGGAGCCCAATGTCGATTTTGGTTTGCTGGCCGTGGAGCGCGGCTTCGACTTGCCACAAGGTGCGGCGCTGGCACTGTTCGCGATGGGCCGGTCCGTCGGCTGGATCGCGCATGCGTTCGAGCAGCGGGCGAGCGGGAGGCTGATCCGTCCGCGGGCGGAGTATGCGTTGGAGTAGGCCGGTGAGGTGGTCCCTCATCAGTCTCGCCGCTTTGCGGCGAGCCAGCTTCTCCCGCATGCGGGAGAAGCGCTTTGGCTCGCTGAGCTAGCGATTGAGTTCCCGCATCGCCTTGTCCAAGCCTTCGAGCGTTAGCGGGTACATGCGGTCGCTGAGGATTTGTTTCATGATCTGGATCGACGGCGTGTATTCCCAGTGGCGCTCGGGCACCGGGTTTAGCCAGATCACATGTTCGTAGATGCGGGTCAGGCGTTCGAGCCACACGGCGCCGGGCTCTTCGTTCCAGTGTTCGACGCTGCCGCCGGGGTAGGTGATTTCGTAGGGGCTCATCGTCGCGTCGCCGACGATCACGACTTTGTAGTCGTGCGGGTATTTGTGCAGCACGTCCCAGGTCGGTTGTTTCTCGTTGTGGCGGCGGCGGTTGTCCTTCCACACGCTCTCGTAAAGACAGTTGTGGAAGTAGAAGAAGTCCATGTGCTTGAATTCGGTGCGCGCGGCGGAGAACAGCTCCTCGCAGAGCTTGATGTGCGCGTCCATCGAGCCGCCGATGTCGAAGAAGATCAGCACCTTGACCTTGTTGTGGCGCTCGGCGCGCATGACGAGGTCGAGATAGCCTTGATGGGCGGTGGTGCGGATCGTCTCGGGCAGGTCGAGTTCGGTGAGTGCGCCTTCGCGGGCCCATTTGCGCAGGCGGCGTAGCGCGATCTTGATGTTGCGGGTGCCGAGTTCGACGCTGTCGTCGAGGTTTTTGTATTCGCGCTTGTCCCAGACTTTCACCGCCTTGCCGTGGCGGCTTTTGTCCTGGCCCATGCGGATGCCTTCGGGATTGTAGCCGTAGGCGCCGAACGGCGAGGTGCCGCCGGTGCCGATCATCTTGTTGCCGCCTTCGTGGCGTTTCTTTTGTTCTTCGAGGCGCTTCTTCAGCTCCTCCATCAGCTTTTCCCAGCCGCCGAGCGCCTCGATCTGTTTCTTCTCTTCCTCGGTCAGGAATTTTTCGGTGAGCGCCTTCAGCCAGTCTTCCGGAATCTGCGCGAGGTCGGTGGGGTCGAGATTTTCGAGGCCCTTGAACGCATGCGCGAAGACCCGGTCGAACTTGTCGAGATTGCGCTCGTCCTTCACCAGCGCCGTGCGCGAGAGGTAGTAGAACTCGTCGACCTTCATATCGATGACTTGGCGGTCCAAGCCCTCCATCAGGGCGAGGTATTCCTTCAGCGTCACCGGGATCTTGGCCTGGCGCAGATCGTGGAAGAAGTTCAGGAACACTTAAGCATTCTCCGGCTTGGCAATGAGCCGTTCTTGCAGACACGGCCCAACTTGAGGCAGAATAGAACAATGGCCAACGATGTCGATAACCTCGTTCTGGAACACCTGCGCCACATCCGAGCCGTGGTCGATGAGACGCGCCTTGACGTTAAGGAACTCAAGACGCGCGTGGGATTTCTGGAGAACCAGTACGCCCATATTTCCACGCGGATCGACCGTATTGAGGACCGTTTGGATCGGTTGGAGCGACGGTTCGAACTGGTGCCCCACTAGGCCGCACGGCGCGCGAAGACGACGACCCAGCCGGTTTCGGTACCATCGTAACCGGTGCCGCGGCCTTCCTTCAGATCGAGCGTTTGCCATGCGCCGGTTTCGTGCAGGAGCGCGGCCAGTTCATCGGCATTCAGGTAGTTGTAGTAGCGGCCGAGTTTGTCGCGACCTTCTTGGCCGCCGGACTTGAAGCTTGCGGCGAGCAGGCCGCCGGGTTTGAGCGCGCGGCGAACGCGGGCGAGGACGTTCGGCAGCCCTGCACGCGGGACGTGGAGCAGCGAGGCGTTCGCCCAGATGCCGTCGAACGCGTTCATGTCGTCGAGGTCTTCGAACAATTGTACACGTACGGGGCGGCCGATGCGCTTCTCCGCTTCGCGTGCCATCTCGGCG
>JABFRX010000093.1 GCA_013140995.1 Alphaproteobacteria bacterium
CAACGTCGCCGACGCAATCGCGGCCTATCTCAACGTGAAGGTGCCCGCCCCCCAAGCCGTCGATACGTTACGAAAACTCGCGCGCTCGGCCGGCGTCTCACTCGACACGGCGATCGCGGCGCTTGAGCGGCGCTTGGGCCTCATCGAACGCCACGGCGTCAGCCTCGCGCGCGCGACGTTCGCCGCCCAGTTCGGCCGCAACATGGAATACTACACCGGCTTCGTGTTCGAGTTCCGCACGCCCGCTGTGCCGGCACCGCTCGCCGGCGGCGGCCGTTACGACAATCTCTTGACTGCGCTCGGCGCTCCGAAGCCCGCACCCGCCGTCGGCCTCGCGTTGTTCGGCGAACGAGCGCTCGCCGCCCGCCGCACGCAAGGCGGTGCCGCATGAGTGCGCTCGTCTTCGCGATCCCCTCCAAGGGCCGTCTGCAAGAACAAGCACTCGCGTTCCTAGCCGATGCGGGTCTGACCATCAGTCAGTCGCGCGGCACACGCGACTACGCCGCGAAGCTGTCGGGCGTAGACAACGTCACCGTCGCGCTGCTTTCCGCCGTCGAAATCGCCGACGAACTGAACGCGGGCCGCGTCCACTTCGGCATCAGCGGCGAAGACTTGCTGCGTGAGCACGGCCAAGCCGCCGCCGAACGCACGCTCGTCGTCGAGAAACTGGGCTTCGGTCGCGCGAACGTCGTCGTCGCTGTCCCGCGCGCGTGGATCGACGTCGCCAGAATGTCCGATCTCGACGACGTCGCCGCCAGCTTCCGCACCCGCCACCACCGCCGCCTGCGCATCGCGACGAAATACGTGAACCTGACGCGCGACTTCTTCGCCGGGCACGGCATCGGGGACTATCGCGTCGTAGAAAGTTTGGGCGCCACCGAAGGCGCACCCGCGGCCGGAACAGCGGAGGCGATCGTCGACATCACGACGACGGGCACCACTCTTGCGGCGAACGACCTAAAGGTGCTGGACGACGGCCTCATCCTCGAAAGCCAAGCCGTGTTGGCCGCAAGCCTCGACGCGGCGTGGTCCGACACGGCCCGCGCGGCCGCGCGCCTTATCCTCGAACGCATCGCCGCCCGTGCACTCGCCAAGCGCGCTCAAATCATCCGCGTCCGCCTCGATCCGGGCGTCGAAGCGGCGCTCCCCGCACTCGAACACACGCTTGGCGCAAAACTGCTGTCGAAATCGGCCGGCGGCGAGGCAACGGTCGTCATCCCCGACGCAAACCTCGCAACCGCGATCGCGTTCCTCCGCGCCGGCGGTGCCCAGGGCACGGTTACATCGGAGCGCGCCGACTACATCTTCGCGCCCGAGAACCCGCTCTTCGCAAAACTGCAAGCGAAGCTCGCCTAAACCCCCAACATGGCACCGCGCACGCCGACGTTGCGGCCATCGGGGTCGATCAGCACACCCGGATTCATGATCCCCTTGGGATCGACCGCGCTCTTCGCCGCGCGCAGCATCTCCGCGAACAGCGGCGGACACTCGCGTGCATAGCCGGGGCGGTGATCGCGCCCGACGGCATGGTGATGCGTGATCGTGCCGCCAGCCGCGACGACCACGTTGTTCGCAACCGCCTTGATCTCTTGCCATTGCTCCAGCAGCGCGCTCATCCGCCCAAGGGCCTGGAACGAGAAGTACGGCGCAGGCCCGTCCGGATACACATGTGTGAACCGGCACGTGACATGGCCGGGCTTGCCGGTGACGCGCTTCAGCACATCGTGCATCCGCGCCTTCACCTCCGCATGGAATGCGGCGAACCGGTCCCAGGTCACCGCCGTCTCGAACGTGTCGACGATGACGCCGAGCGGTGTCAGCACCTCGCGATAGAACGGCGCCCGCAAGAACGCATTCCGCCAAGCGCCAGCCGCACCCTCGCGATGCTCGGAGCCACCGGCCTTCGGCGCATCGGCGACGCCCCCGTGGTCGCGCGCCAACTCCAACGCCCGCGCGAGCTTCGCATCTTGAGAATGGTCCGCGCTCTCGAACGCCAGCACAAGCAGTGACGCCGACCCGTCGCCCGCCATCGTTCCCAGCGCTTCCTCCGCGTCGATCAACCGGCAGTTCGAGGGATTGAGCCCCGACTGCGACAGCGCCCGCACAGCCTCCGCCGCCTTCAGAAAGTCCGCGAACTTCACCGACGCCGACGCGCGAAACTTCGGCGCATCCTGCAAACGCATCCACGCCTCCGTGATCACGCCCAGGATGCCTTCCGATCCCAGCATCAACCGCTCGGGCTGCGGCCCCGCGCCGGACCCCGGCAGCCGCCGCGTTTCCATGACGCCTTTAGGCGTCACGACGCGCATCGCCTCCACGAAGTCGTCGATATGCGTGTGGAGCGTCGCGAAGTGCCCGCCCGAACGCGTCGCGATCCACCCGCCCAGGGTCGAATACTCAAAGCTCTGCGGAAAATGCCGGAGCGTCAGCCCGAGTGGCTTCAACTGGGCCTCAAGCGCGGGCCCAAAAGCGCCCGCCTGAATGCGCGCCGCGCGGCTGATTCGGTCGATCTCAAGCACGCGCCCCATACGCGTCATGTCGAGCGACACGACGCCCGCATACGCCTCGCCCGCATCGCACTCGACCCCGCCGCAAACACTCGACCCGCCGCCAAACGGCACCACGGCGACGTTTGCGCTCGACGCCCACTCCAGTACCGCGGCGACATCCGCTTCGCTCTCCGGATAGGCGACGACGTCGGGCGGGCAGGGGACCTGCCGCTGGAACATGCGCACATAATCGGGAAACGACTTCCCGTACGCATGCACCAACCGGTCATGAGGATCGCTCGTGCAAAGCCGCGCCACCGCGCCCTTTGGCTCGACTCGCGGCGAGCGCAGAGCAAAATCCTCGACCTTCGGCGCCGCTTGCGGCGGCTTCAGCGTCGCGCCGAACTTCTGCCCGAACAGCCGGGCGAGGAAGACGGCCTCCTCCTCAGCCACGACTTGATCTTCATTGCCCCAGCCGTAGAACTTCCGCCGCGCCGCCATCGCCGTCTCATCTCGATTGCGGGCCGGAACCTAGGCGCGAACGCGAAGCGCGTAAACCTAATTTGCCGCAGGCGCAGCAGGTGCGGCGTCGGTAGGTGGCGCGGCCGACTCCACAGGCTTCGGGAACACCACCTGCTGATACGCCGCCGTCGGCGTCTCGCTCGCACCGATCGGCCCCGGCGCCTTGTTCGAAATCGGCGCGAGGCTTTTCAGATAGGCGACGATTGCCTTCGCATCCTCATCCGAGAGCTTCGCATACGCCATCCACGGCATCATTGGTGCCAGCTTCCGCCCGTCGGGCCGCGTGCCCTCGCGCAGTGCAAGCAAGATTTCCTCCTCGCTCCAGTTACCAAGCCCCGTCTCCTTGTCCGGCGTCAGGTTCGGCCCCCAAAAATATCCAAGCTCCGGCACGACGAACCCGACGTCGCTGCCGCCCAGAAACTTGCTCATATCGGGTTTGCCCAAGAGGTGGCCCGGCGTATGGCAATCGCTGCACGACGCCAAGGTGACCAGATACTCGCCCCGCTTCACCGGGTCATGCGATGTTGAAGCGGGTCCACACCCGCTGAGCAACGCCATCCCACTGACCACAACAACCACCATCATCTCTTGCATGCTTGTATTCCCTCATATGCGGTGCCGCGAGATTGCTTAGCGCCATGCGATCGGTCAATGTCCGCGTCGAGGAAACGCACAAGAAGGCTTGACCAAATGAGCGCCGACAGCGCCACCGCCACGCTTGCGCCCGCGCGCGATCTCTCGACGTTCGACAAGGCCTATGTCCTTGTGCTGCTTCTGCTTGTCTACATCTCGAACTACGCCGACCGCATTCTGCTCGGCATTCTGCTGCCTTCGATCAAAGCCGAGTTCAATCTAACCGACACGGAATTGGGCTTTCTACACGGCACCGCCTTCGCGATTTTCTACGCAACATTGGGTGTTCCGATCGCGATATACGCCGACCGCGGCAACCGCAAGCTTGTGATCGTGGCCGCGACCGCGATGTGGTCCGCGATGACCGCGCTCTGCGGCGCCGCCCAAAGCTATTGGCAGCTCGTCGCCTACCGCATTGGCGTCGGCGTGGGCGAAGCGGGCTCGAATCCGCCGTCGCACGCGATCATCTCCGACCTCTTCTCGTTGAAGTATCGCGGCACCGCGCTTGCGATCTTTTCGCAAGGTGTCTCGCTCGGCATCGTGGTCGGCCTCTACGGCGGCGCGCAGATCGCCGAAGCCTACGGCTGGCGCTACGCGTTCTATGCCTTGGGCCTGCCGGGCCTTTTGATCGCGCTTCTTGTGCTGCTCACCATGGTGGAGCCCAAGCGCGGCGCCTCTGACGGACACGCCCTTACAGGCGACGCGCCGCCGTTCTGGTCGACGGTCCGCTTTATCTTCTCGCAGCGGTCGATGATCCACATCCTGACCGGCGCAACGCTGACCACGATCGTCGGCTACAGCGGCGTGCTCTGGTGGCCCTCCTTCATCATGCGCTCGCACGGGCTCAGCCCCGCCGACATGAGCGTGTTCCTCTCGCTCGTCTTCGGCCTAGGCACGGGCTTCGGTATTTTCTTAGGCGGCTTCCTCTCGGACTTCTTCGGTCGCCGTGACGTGAAACTGATGCCGCGCGTTGTCACCATCGCACTCTTGCTTGGCCTGCCGTTCGGCGCCGCGATCTATCTGGTCGACGATTCAACGATGGTCTTCCTCTTGATCGGCATCCCGGCGGCCACCGGCGGCATGTACCTGGGCCCGACCATCGCGATGGTGCAAAGCCTCGTCGGCGTCCGGATGCGCACGGTCGCCTCGGCGATCTTCTTGTTCATCATCAACCTGATCGGGATGGGATTAGGCTCGCTGGTCATCGGCGCGATGAGCGACGGGTTGACGCCGCAACTGGGTCAGGACGCGCTGCGCTACACGCTTCTGATCGTGATGGTGTTCAACCTTTGGGCGGCGTATCACTACTGGCACGCGGGCCGCTTCATGGAAGCGGACCTGAAACGCGCAGCGGAGGCTTGATCATAGCGCGAACGTTTTCCGAAGACGCCATCGCGCGCCTGACCGCGCGCGAACGGGACAGCTTCACGGCACGGACGCCGAAGTCGAAGGCGCTCGCCGCGCAAGCAAAAAAATCGCTGTTCGGCGGCGTGCCGATGCACTGGATGGCCGACTGGCCGACGCCCTATTCGCTGTTCGTCGCGGAAGCCACCGGCGCACGCTTCAAAGACGCCGACGGCAATGCCTACATAGACTTCTGCCTGGGTGACACCGGCGCGATGTTCGGCCATTCGCCCGCCCCCGTCGCCGACGCGATCCGCGAACAGGCAGGCAGGGGGTACACGACTATGCTCCCCAGCGAGGATGCCGTGTGGGTGGGCCAAGAACTCGCGCGCCGCTTCGGATTGCCGTTCTGGCAAGTCGCCGCCACCGCAACCGACGCAAACCGCTACGCGCTCCGCTGGGCTCGCGCCGTCACCGGCCGTGACAAGATCCTGGTCTTCGACGGCTGCTACCACGGCACAGTCGAAGAAACGGTGGCGCGCTTGGAAAGCGGCAAGACCGTCCCGCGCGCAGGCCAACTCGGCAACGTAACCGACATCGCGCGCACCACCCGCGTCGTCGAGTTCAACGACATCGCCGCACTCGAAGCAGCGCTCGCGCCCGGCGACATCGCCGCGGTCTTGGCCGAACCGGCGATGACAAACATCGGCATGGTGCTCCCCGACGCAGGCTACCACGACACGCTGCGCACCCTCACGCGCCAGCACGGCACCCTGCTCATCATCGACGAAACCCACACAATCTCGACCGGCCCCGGCGGCTATACACGCGCACACAATCTCGAACCCGACATCTTCGTCCTCGGCAAACCAGTCGCGGGCGGCATCCCCTGCGCCGTCTTCGGCGTGACCGCGGAGGCGGCAGCCCGGATGGAACAATCCCGTGTCAAAGCCGCAGGCGGCAGCCACGGCCATTCCGGCATGGGCACGACGCTGTCGGCGAACGCCTTCGCGATGCATGCGATGCGCGCGAACCTCGAGCACGTGATGACGGACGCCGCTTACGCCCACATGATTTCGCTCGCGGAGCGCCTCAGCACCAAGCTCAAGTCCCTATTCACCAATCACCAACTCCCCTGGTGCGTCACCCAAATCGGCGCCCGCGTAGAGTTTCAGTTCTGCGCCAAACCGCCGCGAACGGGGCGCGAGGCCGAAGCCGCCTTCCACGACACCCTGGAAAAGTGCATCCATCTAGCGCTTCTTAACCGGGGTGTAATGATCACCCCGTTTCACAATATGATCCTGATCTGTCCACTTACGACTGAAGGCGATGTCGACCGCCTCGTCGCGGCTTTGGCCGAAACGATCGATGAGTTGCGCAATGCTTGATCCGAAAAAACAACAAGACCCGCAGACCGAACTCGACACGTTCCTGAAGAAGCATCCGGACATCGAATTGGTGCACGTCATCCTGACCGATCCCGTCGGTATTCAGCGCGGTAAGGGCTTGCGCCCGCACGAGCTAAAGTCGGTGTACGAAAGCGGTCGCGCGTTCCCCTCATCCCTGTTCGCGCTCACCGTCCTTGGTGAAGACGTCGAGGAGGCGGGTCTGCTCTGGGAGATTGGCGACCGCGACTGCTTCGCCCATCCTATCCCCGGTACACTGAAGCGCACGCCATGGCTGGAGAAGACCGGCCAAGTTTACCTCGCATTCCGTCACGACAGCGGCCCGACCGCCGGCGTCGACCCGCGCCTGCGCCTCTCCGATGTCTGCGATCGCCTGAAGAAGGACGGCCTGCACCCCGTCGTCGCGATCGAACTCGAATTCTATCTGCTCGACAAAGCGGCTGCGCGGGAAGGCAAGATTACGCCGGCGATGGCGCCGGGCGGCCTTTACAACGACCAGATCCAAGTCTACTCGATCCAAGAGCTCGACGACTTCGATCCGTTCCTGCGCGATCTTTACGCGGCTTGCGACGCGCAAAACCTGCCGGCCGAAAGCGTGATCAGCGAATACGCGCCGGGCCAAATGGAAATCACGCTGACCCACCGCCCCGACGCCCTGCAGGCCGTCGACGAAGCGACGCAGTACAAGCGCCTCGTCAAAGGTGTCGCCGAGAATCACGGCATGATCGCCTGCTTCATGGCCAAACCGTTTTCGGAGACGGCAGGCTCCGGCATGCACATCCACGTGAGCCTGAACGACGCGAAGGGCAACAACGCGTTCGCCAGCGACGAACCGGCCGGTAACGATCTGCTGCGCCACGCGATCGGCGGCATGGCGGCGACGATCAACGACTGCATGGCGATCTTCGCGCCGAACGCGAACTCGTACCGGAGATTCCGCCGCAACACCTACGCGCCGGTAGCACCGACTTGGGGCGTGAACAACCGCACGGTCTCGCTCCGCATTCCGGCGGGCCCGCCGAAGAGCCGCCACGTCGAACACCGCATCTCGGGCGCCGACGCGAATCCTTATCTCGCCGCCGCCGCCGTGCTCGCCGGCATGCACCACGGCATCAAAGGAAAGATCGACCCCGGCCCCGCGACAACCGGCAACGGTTACCTGACGAAGACCGAAGGCCTTATGCTGAACTGGTTCGACGCCCTCGACGCGTTCGAAGACTCCGCCTTCATCAAAGACTACTTCGGTGCCGACTTCGTGAAAGTCTTCTCGGCCGTCAAACGCGCCGAATGCGAACGCTTCTTCGCGCAGGTAACGGACTTCGACTACCGCTGGCACTTGCGTACGGCATAGCCGATGGAAGGCTTGGGACTGACCATCGCGGGTTTGTTTTTCGTATGGATCGCGTCCGGCATCGCGCTCGTGTGCACGGCATGGCTCACGCCCGTTGTTTGGGGACCCGACGGTCGCCTTGCAATTATGCTCCTGCCGGGAGTCGCGTTCGTATTGCTCACGTTAGTATTCTTTGGGGTCCGGATAGGTGCAATCGCCGCGTTCCTGACTGTAGTCATCGCTTACCTGAGTTTCAGGCGCGGCTAGGGCTGGACGCCACTGACAAGGCTCCGTAGTAGCCGTGGGTACAAGCCGCTATCATTTGCCAAGATCGATAAACCGGAGTTCAGCCATGCCCCGCGCCAACGGACTGCATCACCTCGCCATCTCCACCGGCAACATGAAATCGCAGATCGAGTTCTTCTCCGGCGTCCTCGGTATGGAACTCGTAGCCCTCTACCCGACGTCTACAAAATGATGCTGGCCATGCCCGACGAAGAGCTGTCGAAACGCTTCAGCGTCCCCGAGCCGCCGGTGCGCGTGGCCGCCGAATGAAAGCGCTGATCGCGGGCGGCGGCATCGGCGGCGTCACGGCCGCGCTGTGTCTCATCGAAGCCGGCATCGGCGTCGAACTCTACGAGCGCACCAGCGTCTTCAGCGAGATCGGCGCCGGCATCCAAATCAGTCCGAACGGCGTGAAGGTTCTGGAGCGTCTCGGCCTGCGCGAAGAGTTGGACGCCGTCGCATTCAGACCGGAAGCACTCGAAATGCGCTTGGGGCCCAGCGGCCTGCGCATCTTCTCAATCCCAATGCGCGACGAAGCCGTCCGCCGCTATGGCGCGCCGTACTACCACGTCCACCGCGCCGACCTGATGTCGATCTTGAGCAAAGCGCTCCGCACGCGCTTGACCAGCGCCGTGCATATGAACAAAGAGGTGCAGGGATACGCCCAAATCGGTGACAGCGTGACGCTGACGTTCACTGACAACACGCGCGTGCAAGGTGACGTGCTGATCGGCGCCGACGGCATCCATTCGGCGATCCGCACGCAGATGCTGGGCGCCATGCCGGCACGCTTCACCGGCAACGTCGCCTGGCGCGTCGTGGTGCCCGCCTCAAGTTTGCCCAAAAATCTTGTGCCGCCAACCGCGTGCGTTTGGGTCGGCCCCGGCCGCCACGCGGTGACGTACTACCTGCGCCGCGGCGAACGCGTGAACTTCGTCGGTGTCGTCGAACGCGATGGCTGGCAAGGCGAAAGCTGGACCGAGCGCGGCGACAAAGCCGACCTCACCGCCGACTTCAAGGGTTGGGCGAAACCCGTCACCAGCATCATCGAACAAGCGACGGACTGCTACCGCTGGGCGCTGTTTGATCGCGACCCGCTGGAAGAATGGTGCCGCGGCCGCGTCACGTTGCTCGGCGACGCGTGTCATCCGATGCTCCCGTTCCTCGCGCAAGGCGCGGTGATGAGCATCGAAGACGCGTGGGTCCTCTCGCGACAACTAAAGAAGACAACTGACATCCCAGCGGCACTTAAAGCCTACGAAGCCGCCCGCAAACCGCGTACCTCGAAAGTCCAACGCGGCGCACGCAGTCAAATGGGCCTCTACCACAAGCGGGGCCTCGGCGCACAACTCGCCACGTTCGGCCCAATGTGGCTAGCCGCCCGCGCCATGCCGTCGTTCGTACACACACGAAACGATTGGCTCTACAGTTTCGACGTGACCGCCTAGAGCCGCCGCGCCGTATCGATCTGCAAAATCCCGCGATAGGTCACGATGTGCTGGCCTTGGTTCAGAGATGCCGCGCGTACGCGCGAGAGCTTCCCATAGAGCGCCTTCTTGCGCTCCTTCGGATTCAACCGCACGAAGCCCTCTTCCTGCGTCTCGCTGGGCCCTGCCGTTACGACTTGGATGAACTCGTTCTCGGGCAGGTCGAGCGACGTCTCGTCGGTAAGCCTGACGCGCATCGTCGGAGCTTTGGCCATCGGCAAATATCCTCAAGTGATTCAGCAAGCCTAGCACGGCCCGCGCCGCATACCAGCCTTGCAAGCCCTGCGCTGGCGTTCCGCGCAAGGATCGGCTTTTCTCGGACCCGACTCGTCATTTCACGATAGGCCGATGGCGCCGCAACATTTCCTGCTCCTGCTCCTGATCTGCACGATCTGGGGCTTCAACTTCGTTGCCGCCAAAGTGGGCGTAAGCGAAGTGCCGCCGTTGCTGTTCGCGGGACTGCGTTTCGCGATCCTGTTCGTGCTGCTCATTCCGTTCCTGAAGGTCGCGCCCGGCCGCATGCGCGACGTCGTTATGATCGCGCTGTTCAACGGCGCCATTCACTTCGGCTTGATGTTCATCGGCGTCGCGTTGACGGCGGCCTCCGTCATGGCGGTCATCGTGCAACTCAACGTGCCGTTCGCAACGATGCTCTCGATCGTGATGCTGGGCGAGGTCGTGCACTGGCGCCGCTGGACCGGCATCGCGATGACGTTCTTCGGCGTCATGATCGTAAGCTTCGACCCGCACGTCTTCGACTCGCTCACCGGCGTGCTATTCGGCGCAGCGGCGGCACTCTCCGGCGCCATAGCTGCGATCTATATGCGAAGGCTGACCAACGTCGGCGTGTTCCAACTGCAGTCTTGGACGGCCGCCGTCACCGCGCCGTGTCTGCTGCTGGCAAGCCTCGCGTTCGAAACCGGTCAACTCGACGCGATCGGAAACGCCAGCTGGATCGCGTGGGGCGCGCTCCTCTTCACCGCGTTTGGTGCAAGCTTGATCGGCCACAACGGTTACTACTATCTGCTGCAGCGCTACGAGGTTTCGCTCATCGCCCCGCTTTCGCTGCTCGCACCGATCCTGGGCGTCGTCTTCGGCATTTGGGTCTTGGGCGAGCCGATGACGGCGCGCATCGTCCTCGGCGCTCTAACCGCTTTCGTCGGCGTCGCTATCCTCGCCATTCGCAACCGCCGGCCGATCGAAAACGAGATTTAGCGAACCGGTCGAGCATTGATTGCGCCGATCAATCTTGATCGCACGCGGCTACACGCGTATCGCGGAGGCATGACCCAAACCCCCGCCACGCTCGAAGAAGTCGCCCGCGCTGCCGACATCCAGATCATGTGGTGCCAGCAGAACGGTGCCCCGTTCACCGCACAAGTCCTGCAGGCGATCCGCGAGAACTTGACCTCAGGCGGAACGCTCGCCCGCCTGATGACGCCTTGGCCCGGCAACCCGCTCGCCGATGCGCTGCTGCTACGCGCAACCGGCGCGCTCCACTTCATGGTGCGCATCGGCAAAGCACCTGACCTCGCCGCGTACTATCCCGGTCACGGCGATAAGCCGTGGGATGCCGGAGCCGGCCGCGCGATCGAGGACGCCGTGGTCGCACATCTCGCCCTCGTCAAAGACACCCTCTCGCGCCCACCGCAAACGAACGAAACCGGCCGCTCCGCCGTGCTGATGCCGGGCTACGCCGAGATCGCGCGCCGCACCGGCTTGCCGCTCTCGATCCTCGAAATCGGCGCCAGCGCCGGCCTGAACCTGCTCTGGGACCGCTTTGCCTATCGCTATGGCGACCGGTTCGTCGGCGACACGAACGCCTCGGTCGTCATCAACGCCGAGTGGCGCGGCACCTGGTGCAACGTCGAACACCTGCCGCGCGTCGTCGCCAAACGCGGATGCGATCGAACGCCATTCGACTTGAGCGCCCCCGGTGCCGCCGACCGACTCATCGCCTATGTCTGGCCCGAACAGAAAGAACGCCTCGTCCGCATCGAAGCCGCAATCGCGCTCGCTCAGGGCGAAAAGCCATCACTCGAAAAAGCCGACGCCGGCGATTGGCTCGAACGCCAACTCGCGAGCCAAGTGCCAGGCGCCGCAACAGTCATCGCCCACACGATCGTCTGGCAATACATCGCGAGGGAAACGCGAGAGAAAATCGAAGCGCTCCTCAAATCAACCGGCGACCGCGCAACCGAAGCGGCCCCACTCGCCTGGCTCACGCTTGAACAATACGCGCCCGACCAATTCCCCGAAGTCCGCCTCACCCTCTGGCCCGGCGGGCAAACGCAAAAGATCGCGACCGCGCACCCGCACGGCGCGTGGATCGAGTGGTTGCTCTGAAAATGAGGTGAGCGAAGAGTGGCTTGCCGAGTCGTAGCTTGTGTGTGAACGCCCGTCCTCGCCCAGTCGCCTTACGTCAAGTGGCGTAAGCCACCCGAAGCCGGAGGCGAAGGGTGGTGCCTGGGGCCGGAATCGAACCAGCGACACGCGGATTTTCAGTCCGCTGCTCTACCAACTGAGCTACCCAGGCAATCAGGGGCGAACCCTAAAGAGGCCGGGGTTATAAGGAATCGCACTTGGCCTGTCCAGCCGCTGAAATCTGCGGTGATTGGGGCAACGCGACCCGCGTGCTATGAACGGCCCATCGTCATTCACATCGCATGAAGGATCGCTCCATGACCACCTACACCTGCTTCAACGTCGAGACCAAGGACAAGGTCGCGCACATTCAGCTGAAGCGCCCCGACGTGTTCAATTCCATGAACCGCGCGTTCTGGAACGAACTCCCCGAGATCGTGAACCAGATCAACGACGAGGCCGCGGCGCGCGCGATCGTCATCTCCTCGACCGGCAAACACTTCTCGGCCGGCATGGATCTGTCCGTCTTCACGGACGGGCAGGGCATCACCGGCGGCGCCACGCGCGAAGCAGCCCGTGCTCGCCTCGGCATTCGCGGCGAAGCGGCGCGCCTTCAGCGCTCGTTCTCCTGCCTCGACGAGGCCCGCATGCCGGTTCTGCTCGCAGTCCAAGGCGGCTGTATCGGCGGCGCCGTCGATTTGAGCACCTGCGCCGACATACGCTACGCCACGAAGGACGCGTTCTTCGTCATCCAGGAGATCAACCTCGCGATGACGGCCGACGTCGGCACGTTCCCTCGCCTCTGCCATTTGCTGCCGCAAGGCCTGGTGCGCGAACTCGCATATTCCGGCCGCCGCCTCTCTGCGAAGAAGGCCTACGACCTCGGCTTCGTGAACGAACTGTTCGATAGCCAAGAACAAATGCTTGACCACGTGCTGACGCTCGGCGGCGAAATCGCGACGAAGTCGCCGCTCGCCGTCCATGGCTCGAAGGTGATGATCAATTACGCCCGCGACCACTCGATCGCCGACGGCCTCGACTACATCGCGACCTGGCAGGCGGGCATGTTCTCGGCCAACATCGACATGGCCGAAAGCTTCAAGGCCAAGCAAGAAAAGCGTGCGGCCGTCTACGAAGACCTGCCGAAGATCCGCAAGGCGATGTAAGCACCCGCAATGACGACAGCAGCAAGACCCGCGCCCGCGGGCTACACCGCCGTGTTCGGCGAGACGGGCTTTAACAAATATGTCGGCCCGGTGTGGCAGTCGCCGGACAAGGCCGAGTTCCTGTTCGATGTTGGCGACATCCACCTGAACGGCGGCCAAGCGCTGCACGGCGGAATGGCGATGGCGCTCGCCGACATCGTGATGGGCTGCAGCGTCCGCGATGCGCTGGAAGGAGCGACAGCGATGACGATCTCGCTGAACTGCGACCTTATTGGCCCGGCCCGCCTCGGCGACCGCATCCGGGGTGAAGCCACGATCACACGCCGCACACGCTCGATCGTCTTCATCTCTTGCGCCCTCACCGTCGAAGGCAAGCCGATCCTCACCGCGACCGGCATCTGGAAGATCTTGGGGACGGAATAGGTGGAAGACTACAACTTCACGCCGTTAAAGCCCGCTCGTCAGATCGCAGCCCCCTTGGGTTGGACCTACGCCGAGCAGTTCGACCCGTTCGAAGCCTATCTTGGCCCCTACTTTCACCGGATCGCGGACGCTGCGCACGAGTTCGCGTTCATCGTCGACGACCGGCACACGAACGCAGCCGGCATCGCCCACGGCGGCGCGCTTCTGACGTTCGCCGACGCAGCGCTCGGTTATGCGCTCTGGAACGCGACGGATCGCGCACCCTGCGTCACAGTCAGCCAACAGTCGAACTTCTTGAGTGCCGCCAACGTCGGCGATCTGATCGCTTGCCGTCCCGAGGTCGTGCGCAAGACCCGCGAAATCGTCTTCATGCGCGCCGACTTCAAGGCGGGCGATAGGACGATATTCACGGCGGCGGCAGTCTGGAAGATCTGGCCGAAGGTCTGACGCCGCGGTTAAGCATCCGCATACTCTTTGCTGCGATGCTCACCCCCGCTATGAACACCGCACGCTTACCCGCTGAACTCGTTTTGGGCACCGCAGCCCTTAACACCCTCGCGCCGGAAGAGGCGACGAAGCTGATCCGCAGCGCGCTCTCCGTAGGCGTGGGCTGGGTCGACTCGACCACGGCCGAAGCCTGCGCCGAGCCGCAGATCGCCGCCGCTTTGCCCGGGATGAAGGGCGTGCGCGTCGCGACCAAGATCACCCCCATCGACGACCGCGACACCGGTGCCGTCCGCCGCGCGCTGATCGACGGCATCTACCGCTCCTGCGCACGGTTGCGCTCCGACCGCCTCGACGCGCTGCTGCTCGACGATACTCGCCACCTGAAATCGCACGCCGGCGTCGTCTGGCACACGATCAAGCTCTTGCGCGATCACGGCACGCTCTACGACCTCGGCGTTTGCGTCCGCGAACCGAACGAAGCGCTTGCCGCGCTGAGCGACCCCGATATCCGTCACATCCAAATCGCCTTCGCGCCCTTCGACCGCCGCTGGCGCGCACCCGCCGTCGCCGACGCACTCACCGAACGCCCGTGGATCACGGTCCACGCCCGCGCCGCCACGACGCCCAGCCGCATCGACGCCGCGCGCCTCGCAAATCTCGCGCGCGAACTCGGCCGCGAAAACGCGATCGACCTGTGCCTCGCCTACACGCGGGCGATGGATTGGATCGGCGGCGTGATCGTCGATGTCGAAAGCCAGGCCGAACTCGCTCTCACCCGCACGCTCTTCGGCCGCCCGGTCCTCAACCGCGACGAACTCGCTGCCGTCGACAAAGCGCTGGCCGATGTGCCGCGAATCTACCGCATCGCTTGACGCCCTCTAGCGACGGCGGATCACACCGCCGCCGCGGCAGCGCCGCTCAGCGCCTTGCCGACCGGAATCGCCATCGCGCCGATCCGCCCGTCGTTGACCGCCGCCGCCGATACGACACCGCGCTTTGGATCGAACATCATCTCGCAATACCAAAGCGTGTTCGAACCGTTGTGCCAAAGCGCATCGCCGCGCCGCTCCCAGCCAAGGGCATAGTCGCCGCCGAACGGCGCCGTGTGCAGCATCTGCCAACTCTCCGGCTTCAGGAACGGCGAACGGAAACAGTGCGCGCTGAGATAGGCGAGCACCTCAGCGAGCGGCGCATGCACGCGCCCCGCGGGCCCAAGCACCGCCGGGTTGTCCGTGATCGGCCCACCCGGCGGGAACGGTTCCAACGCACCAGCCGCTGTCGCCGCATGCCCAACCGGCTGATCGAAGGCACCAGGTGTCCCCGGCGCGCCGAACCCCGCACCCGCCATCTTGAGCGGCGCAAAGACGCGGTCGGCGATGAGCATCTCCCACGGCGCACCAAGTCGCGATTCCAACATAGCGCCCGCAACCACATAGCCGGAGTTCGAATACTCGAAATGCGCCTCCTTGCGTCCGGCCGGTGCCTGCGCAAGCGCAGAGCGTGCATAGGCGACTCGATCGGCGCGCGCATCTGCACTCTCGCGTGGAAACTTGATCAGCTGCGCGATATCGACGTTCGCGGGAAGCCCGGACCGGTGGCTCAGCAAGTGGCGATAGGTAACGTCGCGATACTCCGCGCGCATGTCAGCAATCGCCCCACCCAGTGTCTGACCAACGGTGTCGTTCCAGCCGATTGCACCGGCCTCCACCGCACGCGCCACAAGCGTCGCCGTCATCGACTTTGTGCAAGAACCAACGTGCCATTTGTCGGCGATGGTCACAGCCTCGCCCCGGCCCACCGCGCGCCGTCCGTCCACGAAGCCGATACGGCGGCCGTTGCGGCTCAGCGCTGCCGCGGCAAGCGCCGGAGCACCCGCGTCGGCGCGCAACTTCGCGAGGCCTTCTTGCGTCAGCGGCTCCGGCTTAGCCGAAGTCTCCTGCGCGCGCGCAAACGTCAGCGGCAACGCCCCGCCTTGGCGGAACGTCCCAACGATCTTGCCGCCTGTCAGCTGCCCTTCGTAGCGTGCGCTGATCACCGGCCAGGTCGCGAAGATTCGGTCACCGTCGATGCGCGTCTCGCCCGGCGGTATAGGAGCACCACCTTGGTCGAGACTGTACAGCGTCGCCTTTGGCCCCGCACTAACCTCCAGCTTAAGCCGCAACTGCCGCGACCCAAGATCGAGCGCCCCGAACCACTCGCCGAGAAAGCCGTCTGGCGCGGCGCCCGCCGCCCCCGCACCGAACGCGAACGCAGCGCTCATCGCTAAGAATGGTCTACGTGTAAACGTCATAGCCTCTCTCCTCTTAACGCCCGCTGGCGCGGTCGAGCAAAGCGATCTCTGCCTGCAATCCTGCAGCCGCCTGTTTGTTAGCCGCCGCGACCCAACCGAAAACGACCGCGGTCAAAAGCAAACCACCAACCGCAACCGCCCACTCCCACACCGCCGATGCTGTCCCGATCGACCGGATGCCAATCGCGAGCCAATAGACGATCGACCCCGGGATCAAGGGACCCAAATACCACCACCAAATGCCTAGCAGTGCATCGCGCTGGCGCACGAGTTCGCCCCGATAAAACTGAGCCCAGTCACCGGCGGCCGCCACATCGCTCACGGTCCCCGCGCGGACGACAACATGCAGCCGCCACATCACGAACGCGACACCGATAGCCGTCAACGCGCAACCGAGCTTCGAAAGCGGATACTTCGCGAAGACCGTCGCCGCAGTGAAGAACACGATCAAAACGCCGCCGACCAAATACTCGCGGAAGTTCCGGCGGCTGACGATCGACTGCAAGCTCCCGGCACGCATGCGGACTTCGTCGACGCTCATGGTGAATCTTTCGCTTTGCTGGTTGACCCACAGGTCTTGAACGGGATCGCGGTCTGTCATGGTGCCGCCTCATGAAACATGCGCGCCAGCAGCGATTTCAAACGTGAAATACGTGTCGCGATTGCACCCGGCGAAAGGCCGGTCACCTCGCCCACAGCTTCCGCGCTCAACCCTTCGAGATAAAGCGTGATCACTTCCCGATCGGGCGACCTCAGCGAATGAACGAGCGCGTAAAGCCGCTTGAGCGTCGCTTCCGCCTCCACCGTATCGGATGCATCGGTGGCGTCAGGAATGTCCTCGATCGTGTCGAGCGCGACCAATCGCGTCCGGTCGCGCTGCTCGCGCACCGCGTGGCTTGCGGCTACGTTCTGCGCGACGCGGTAAACCCACGTGCGCACCGAACAGCGTCCGTCGAATGCCGCAAAACTCTTCCACAACGTCACGTGCATGTCCTGCAACAGATCCCGCCGCCGCTCCGGATCGGCTTCAGTGGCGCGCGCGATGCGTTGCAACGCCGCGCCCCATTGCGCAGCTGCGTCCGCATAGCGGGCGTCCTGATCCCTCGTCATGCTTAGGTAGACGGTGCCACGCGGGGTTTCTTACAGACCATCAGCCGAAAGATTTCATCGCCGCACGCGCGATCTCCTCGCCCCATTCCTGCACGAAATGCCCACCGTCTAGAACTTCGAACGGGGCGGGGCACCCGCGGATGGTCTGGCGCAACGCCGCCATCACCGGTGGGCCGAGGACGGGGTCTTTCATGCCGACCGCCATGAACGTCTGTCCGCGCCACTCGTTGGCCCACCACGCCGCAGCCCGCCGCGATACGTCGGCACCCTCCATCTCCGGTGACACCATAACCAACTCGGGGAAGCGGCGGACGCCGGCCTTGTAACGGACGTCGGGAAACGGCGCGTCGTAGGCGGCGGCTTCCGCATCGCTCAAGATTGGTGTGGCGCGTTTCATCAGCGCACCTACGCCGATATCGGGATTGGCCTTCACATACGCTTTCCAACCGTCGAAACCCGCACCAGGCGTTTGGCCGACTGCAAGCGTCGTGTTCATCACCAAAACCCGCTTGAACCGCGCCGACATCTCCATCGGCAACGTGAGCCCCAACAACCCGCCCCAATCCTGCACGACAAGCGTGATGTTCGTGAGGTCCAGCTGTTCGATGAACCGGAGCAGCATCGCCCGGTGGAAGCCAAACGTGTAGACACCGTCGTCGACCGGCTTGTCCGACCGCCCGAACCCAAAAAAGTCGGGTGCCACCACGCGATGCCCCGCGGCGACGAACACGGGCAACATCTTGCGATAGAGATAGGCCCATGTTGGCTCCCCGTGCAGGCACAAGAAGACGTGTCCGCCAGGCCGGCCTTCATCCAACGTATGGAGGCGCAACCCTTCATACCCCGCAAGATTTTCGATGTAGTGCGGCTTGAACGCAAAGCCGGGCAGCCCCGCGAAACGTTCGTCGGGCGTCCTCAGGGCTTCGATGCGCGCCATGCCGGCTCTCCTCCAAGCGCCGCAGTCTGGCGCGGGTCACAGCCCGTGCACAATCCCTCTCGCCAAGCGCGCCGCGATGGGGCTAACGTGCGGCTCAACGCAATTCTACATCGGGCATCTGGGAGGCTCTTCATGCGCGAAGCGGTGGTCGTATCGACCGCACGGACGGGTTTGGCGAAATCATATCGCGGCGGCTTCAACAACACGCACGGCGCGGCAATGGCTGGCCACGCGGTGAAGCATTCGATCGAACGTGCAAAGATCGATCCGGGCGACGTCGAAGACGTGATCATGGGCTGCGGCCTGCCGGAAGGCGCGACAGGTCAAAACGTCGGCCGCCTCGCGGCGATCTGGGCGGGCTGCCCGGTGACGACATCGGGCACGACGATTAACCGCTTCTGCTCGTCGGGCCTGCAGTCGATCGCGGTCGCAGCCGGCCGCATCTTGAACGAGGGCGTTCCGATCGCGATCGGCGCGGGCGTCGAGTCCATCTCGCTGGTGCAAGGCACGCTGAACGTCAATCGCATCACCGAAGAAAAGCTGATGCAGACGTATCCCGCGCTCTGGATGCCGATGATCGACACCGCCGACATCGTCGCCGCGCGCTACAACATTAGTCGCGAGCGCCAAGACCGTTTCTCGTACGAAAGCCAGAAGCGAACGGCGGCGGCGCAGCAAGCGAACAAATTCGCCGACGAGATCGTGCCGATGGAAACTGTCATGACGACGGTGAACAAAGAAACTGGCGAAACGAAAAATGTCGCATATACGGTGACGAAGGACGAATGCAATCGCCCCGACACGACCTATGAGGCCTTGGCATCGCTGAAGCCCGTGAAGGGCGGCGACAAGTTCGTCACAGCGGGCAACGCCAGCCAACTCTCCGACGGCGCCTCCGCCGCCGTGCTGATGGAAGCGAAGGAAGCGGCGAAACGGAACCTAAAGCCGCTCGGCATCTTTAAGGGCTTCGCCGTCGCGGGCTGCGAGCCGGACGAAATGGGCATCGGCCCAGTCTTCGCCGTGCCGCGCCTGCTGCAACGTCACGGCTTGAAGGTCAAAGATATCGATTTGTGGGAACTGAACGAGGCGTTCGCGAGCCAGGTGATCTACAGCATGGATCGCCTCGACATCCCGCACGAAAAGCTAAACGTCAACGGCGGCTCGATCTCGATCGGCCACCCCTTCGGCATGACCGGCGCTCGTCTCGTCGGCCACGCGCTAATCGAAGGACGCCGCCGCAAAGCCAAGAACGTGGTCGTCACCATGTGCATCGGCGGTGGCATGGGCGCTGCCGGCCTGTTTGAGGTTGTGCACTAATGAAACGGTTTTTTGTTCTTCTGGCCGTGCTGGCACTCGCCGCGTGCCAAGAAATGTTGCTGAACAAACCCTATCAACCGGCGCCGGTGAATTACGGCCCGACGACGGAACGCCAAGTTGAGGCCGCGTCCCAGCGCTTCGCCTCGTTGATGGCGGCACAAGACGCCTCGGCGATCTCGAACGCCTATTCGCCCGACGGCGTGTGGGAGCGTCAAAGCGGTCCCCTGCGCGGCCGCGATGCCATCCGCACCGCGCTTGAAGCCAACACCGGCGTGCGCGTGCTGTCGTTCGGTATGCGCACCGAATACATCACCTACAACGGCCCAGCTGTCGTGCACACGGGCGAGTTCACGCAATCGGCGCAGCTGCCGAACGGCAAGACAGCAACGAACGTCGGCAAGTTCGAAGCGACGTGGGTACGCGGACCGCGCGGCGAATGGTGGATCCACCGGATGATCTTCCGGCCGAAATAGTGGCCTACACGATTGAGTTGGGCAGCCCGGCCGAGGCCGGGCGCCTGCGCCGGATCGAGCGGGCCGCCGGCGCGCGCTTTCGCGAGATCGGCATGGGCGACATCGCGGACGGCGATGTCACGCCTGAAGCGATACTGGAAGACCGCGCGCTGAACGGCCGGCTTATCTTGGCCCGCGACGGCGCGGGCCAAGCCGCCGGCTTCCTGATTTGGTCGCCCAAAGACGCGGCCGCTTACATCGAAGAAGTGTCCGTCCATCCGGACCACGCCGGCCACAGGCTTGCCGCGCGCCTGATCGACCGGCTGGGCGACGAGGTACGGGGCCGGTACGACGATCTCTCGCTCACGACATTTCGCGACGTCCCGTGGAATGCCCCGTACTACGCCAGACTGGGCTTTATCGAACGCGACGGCGGGGAGCTTGGACCGGAGCACGGCGAAACCTGGCGCAGCCAAGCGGGGAGTCTCGACATGTCCCGCCGCCTCTTCATGACGCGCCCCGTCGGCGCAGCGCGCTCTTGACATTATTTCGGTCATTGCCTAAATAACGAAATATGAATGAGGTTTTCGAGGCACTGGCTCATCCGGTCCGCCGGGAAATTCTGAAGCTTCTCCGCAAGCGCGCGATGTCCGCGGGCGAGCTGGCGCAGCATTTCACGATCGCAAAGCCCACGCTTTCAGGCCACTTCACGGTCCTAAAAACGGCGGACTTGGTGACGACGGAACGCCAAGGCACGACGATCATCTACCGCCTGAACATGTCCGTCATGGAAGAAGCGCTGGCTGCCTTCGCCGCACTCGCGGGATTGAAGGGGAGGGAGAAATAGCCGATGACTTTTCGACCGCTGCTGATCGTCAATGCGATCCTTGTCGCCGCCATGGCTGGGCTGTCCGCCTGGGCCTGGCCGGCAATACCGGATGCCGCCCAACTCCCCGTTCAATGGGGCCTGGACGGTGAACCGCACCGCTTCGGATCGAAGCTCGAAGTCTTGACTTTAATGCCGGCTGCGGCGGCGTTGACGACTGCCTTGCTTTGGTATCTGCCGCAAATAGACCCCCGCCGCGCCAACATCGAGGCAAGCGCCAAGTTCTGGAACGTGGTCGCCATCGCCGTTGTTGCGTTGCTGGCATATCTCCACGGCCTCCTGGTTCTAAACGCGATAGGGCGCACTTTTGTGATTATCGACTACCTCCTCCCCGCGCTCGCGCTGACGATGATCGTACTCGGCAACTACCTTGGGAAAACAAGGTCGAACTGGTTCGGCGGCATACGTACGCCGTGGTCGATGTCGAGCGAGTATTCGTGGGAACATACCCACCGCTGGGCGGGCCGCCTCTTCGTTGCCTCCGGCCTCGCAGCGCTCGTGGCGTGGCCGCTCACGAACGCCACGACGGCAATGACCGTGTTGACGGCGTCGGTCGTTCTCACGGTGGTTATTGCGGTGGCGCTATCCTACATCTTCTGGAAGAACGATCCGTCGCGCAAAAACGACGCCCGCGCCGCCAACGGCGGCGCTTGAGAGAAGTCGCGGCTACAGCGGTTTCTGCAGATAGAACCGCTTGAACCCTGCGGGATAGTCGAGCGTCCCGAACACGCGATACCCGCATTTTTCATAGAACGGCCGCGCCTGGAACTCGAACGTGTCGAGAAAGACGGCGGTGCATCCCCGCGCGCGCCCGGCATCTTCTGCTGCGGCGAGAAGCGAGCGCCCGTGCCCTTGACCGCGCACCGCTTCATCGATCCAGAACCACTTGATGAACAGCATGCCCGCCCACGCCATCGCCGTGATCCCACCGCGAACGGTGCCGTCCTCGGCTTTCAGCGTCACCGCGAACTCCTCGTACGCCGTCGGCGAGAACTGTGCGTTGTAGGCGTCGAGCCCTTGCTCGATAGCGTCGAGCGTTATTTTGCTGGGCGGCGTTTCGATTCCAATCGACAACGCACTCACGTGGCGTTTCTCCGCGTGGTGAACAAGAAAAATAGGAACCCGGCCAAGAACGCCAAATCACCGAGTGAAATCGCGTAAGCCTGGAACGGCATCCGGCCCGCCATCCACGCTTCGGTGAACAAGGCAACCACTCCGCCCTTGCCAACGACGCCGAGCCAGACGAGCGGCCTGAAGCGCGTCAAATCCTGCGCCACGAACCCATAAACGACGCCCAAGCACACGACCAAGAGTCCGGTGAACCGGTGGAACATAAGGTCAGCCGGAACCTCAAGTCCCAGCGACGTCAGCAACGCGTCCGGCGCGAGAAAAGTGGGCAGCCCCGCCGCGAAGTTGAACGCCATCGCCACCCAGAAGAACAGCTGCCAGCCCTTCATTCTATCCCCTCACGGTTCCGCGCTGACCCGCACGAGCAGCTTACCCGTGTTCCCGCCGGTAAACAGCTGGCCCAACGTCGTCACCGCGTTCTCCAACCCGTCGTGAATATCGACGCGATCCTTGACCTTGCCTTCCATCAGCCACTGCGCCATCTGCATCGCGAACTCGCCGAACCGCGGCAGATAGTCGATGATGATGAAGCCTTCGATCCGCGCGCGCTTCATCAGCACGTTCGCGAAGTTATACGGACCCGGCACCGGCCCGTTCGCGTTGTACTGCGAGATCAGCCCGCAAAGTACGATCCGCGCCTTCATATTGATGTTTGCCAGAACACCGTCCAGAATCTCACCACCTGCATTCTCGAAATCGACGTCGATCCCCTTCCGACATTCGCGCTTCAGAGCTGCCGTGACGTCGCCTTGCTTGTAGTTGATGCAAGCATCGAATCCGAAATCCTTCACCACATGGCGGCACTTCTCGTCCGATCCTGCGAGCCCGACAACGCGGCACCCCTTGATCTTCGCGATCTGCCCGACGATCTGCCCGACTGCACCCGCCGCCGCCGACACGACGACCGTCTCGCCAGGTTGCGGCTTGCCCAGATCGAGCAACCCGAAATACGCCGTCGCCCCCGTTGCCCCCAACGCACTCATGTAAGACGATAGGGGCACGCCCGGAATCTGCGGCAGCTTTCGCGCAGGTATAGAGCCACTCGCAGAAGCAACTGTGTAATCCTGCCAGCCGCCCATCCCAGGCATCACGATATCGCCCGGGGCGAAGCCGTCGGCGTTCGACTGCTCTACGACGCCAAGCGTGCCGCCCCGCATCACCTCGCCGATCCCGACTGGCGGCATATACTGCTCCATGTCGCTCATCCAAATCCGGTTTGTCGGATCGAGCGAAAGGTAAACGTTGCGCACCAGCATCTCGCCGGCCCCCGGCACCGGCTTTGGGGTGTCGCTCAGTTCCAGATCGCCCGGCTTAATCTCGCCCACGGGCCGGCGTTTGAGCCGCCACTGCCGGTTCGAATTGCGCATGGTTTCCAAGGTCCTCTTTACAAATATCGTTCACACTCGCGCGAGAGCAGGCAATAGGGCGCAACCTCCCCCTCGCACTTACGCCGGATCGTCCGCTATATACCCCGAAACTTGGGTATGGCGAGGAGCCGCTTTGACACCACGTCTCACGAGTCTTGTGACGGCGCTTCTCGTTCTGCTTGGCATCGCTACATCCGCGCTCGCCGCCGACGTCGCGACGACCCCGCGCGTCGAAGCGCGTCTGATCTCGGAAACGACCGGCATCCCCGCAAGCGGCGGAACGATCTCGATCGCGCTCTTGGAACGCATGCAACCCGGCTGGCACACCTATTGGCGAAACCCGGGCGAGTCGGGCGAACCCACAACGATCGCATGGTCGCTGCCACCGGGATTTGCGGCGGGCGGCATCACCTGGCCGCATCCCGAGCGCATTCCGTTCGGCGAGCTCGCGAACTACGGCTTCCCGCAAGAAGTACTGCTGCGATCCGAAATAACCGTACCGCCGGGACTGCAGCCCGGAACAACGGTGACGATCAAGGCAGATGCCACGTGGCTCGTCTGCAAAGATATCTGCATCCCTGAAAAGGCGACACTCGACCTGGTGCTCCCAGTCGTGGAATCGCCTGCCGCGAATACCCAGTGGCAGCAGGCATTCGCCGCGTCCCGTCTGCGCGAGCCTGCGAAGAGCGCCGCCTTCGACGCCCGCTTCGCCGCAAGCGACGCTGAAGTGACGCTATTCTTCGTACCGACGCTGAACAGGATGGAACGCGGCATCGGCGCGCATTTCTTCCCCTACGAAAAGGGTCTCATCAAAGCCTCGGCTCCGCAGGTCGCAGAGCCTCGCGGTGGGGGTTTCGCGATCGACGTACCGCCCGCCTACAAGCTGCGCGATCCGGAGAAGCGCAGAACGGTCGGCGAAGTCACAGGCGTGCTGGTACTCGCCGCCCAAGGCAGCGCCCCGGCGCAGTCGTACGAACTGACGCTGCGGACGGGTGCCGTACCACCGCCGGCGGCCATATCCATCGCGGCCGCGGATCTAGGCCTCGGTCAAGCAATCCTCTTCGCGATCCTCGGCGGTCTCATTCTGAACCTCATGCCCTGCGTCTTCCCAATCCTGTCGATGAAGGCGCTCGCGCTCATCCGCGCGGGCCACACCGAACATCCGTGGACCGACGGCGTTGCCTATCTGATCGGGGTCATGACGACGTTTGCGGGTCTTGCGTTCGCGCTGCTCTGGCTGCGCGGCCTAGGCGCGGACGTCGGCTGGGGCTTTCAGCTGCAATCGCCGCTATCCGTCGCAATCCTCGCTTACGTTCTGACGCTCGTCGCTCTCAACCTCTCCGGCGTCTTCCAAGTCGGCGGCAGCATCCAAGGGACAGGGCAGGGGCTCAGCAGCCGCGGTGGCGTTGTTGGCGCGTTCTTCACCGGCGTCCTCGCCGTCGTCGTTGCAGCACCCTGCACGGCGCCATTCATGGGCGCCGCCATGGGTTTCGCGTTCGCGCAAGACCCCGCAGTCACGCTCGCGATTTTCTTAGCGC
>JABFRX010000116.1 GCA_013140995.1 Alphaproteobacteria bacterium
CACCGAGACGGGCCCTGGCGTTTTGGAGGCGGCGGCCACCGCCTCGCAATATTCTATCGCCGCCTCCAAAACGCCAGGGCCCGTCTCGGTGTGCAAACCCTCCAGCGGAAAATCCATGTCGCGCCCGAGCTTCATCAGCTCGTGATAAAACTCAGCGTGAACGGAAGACCGCAGCGTCGAATAGCCGAAGTACCCCGGCGTCCAATTCTTCAGACCCCGATAGTTCTTGTCACGCACCGACTGCGGCGTCTCGTCGAAGACGAAGAACTCGAACTCCGCTGACGCGTTGACCGCAAAGCCCATATCGGCAGCACGTTTGATCACACGCCGCAAAAGTCCGCGCGGGCAACATTCCTCGGCCCTGCCCTCGAACTCGGCGAGGAACATCAGCATGTCGCCTTCGAACGGAATGGCGCGGCAGGTTTCAGGCAGCACGCGCACGTTCGCATCCGGATAGGCCGTATGCCACCCGGTCAGATTCACGTTGTCGTAGAGCTGATCGTTCGAGTCCCACCCCAACACGACATCGCAAAACCCGAACCCTTTCTCGAGAGCCGAGAAGAACTTCTCGCGCGCCATATACTTGCCGCGCAGAACGCCGTCGATATCGAACACGCCGACTTTGACGTGAGAGAGATTGCGCGCCTCGACGATGGCACGCGCATCCGCGGCGGTCTTGACTTGGCGGGGGTCCATGGTGGCGCTCCGAAGTGTCGCCCAAATAGAAAGGAGGCTGCGCCTGCGCGCAACCTCCTTCGAACGTCACTCCACTGTCAGTGGCTCTTGTAGTCCGCCTTGCCGTGCGACATGGCGAATTCCTCCTCGGGCGACAGCACGAGTTGCGTACGCCCGAACACGGCAAAGTAGAGAATCATGATCGCATAGTAGATGGCGACGGCCAGAACCGGCACCTGGAACGCCGCGTCGGTCACCTGAAAGAAGATCGTGACCAGCGCGATGATCAGCGTAAGCCCGGCACCAACCATACCGAACGGACTGCGATAGGGCCGTTCGATTCCCGGCATGCGCGTCCGAAGCATGATGAAGGAAACGGCCTGCAGTACATACGAGATCATAGCGCCGAACACTGCCATGTTCAAAAGCGCGCCTCCAATGAACGCACCGCCCTTTTCCTGGCCATAGACGTACCAAACGAACAGCATGACCGCGAGCCCGACCAACGCCCCGGCGATCAACGCCACGTGCGGCGTATGATGTGTGCCGTGCGTGACCGAGAGAAAGCGCGGGAAATATCCCGCCCGCGACAGCGAGTAGATCTGCCGCCCAAACGCGAAGATGATGGCGTGGAAACTCGCAACCAAACCCGCGATCGCGACCAATGCCAGAACCTTCGCCAGGTTCGTCCCGAACAATGTCCGGAAGCCCTCGAGCAACGGCTCGCCCGACGCGCGCAAACCCCACGATCCGGGCGAGATGCTCGAATTCAGCAGCAACACCGCGAATGCGCTCGCCACCAAGGTGAAGATGCCGAACAAAATACCGCTCGGCATGTCGCGCCTCGGATCGATCGATTCTTCCGACGCCAGCGGCAATTGTTCGATCGCAAGGTAGAGCCACACAGCAAACGGCAATGCCGCGAGCACGCCGTGAATGCCGGCCGGGAACCAGGGCCCATTGCCTTCCGGCGCTTCGATTAGGGCTCCGTCGGGCCCCGCCGTCACGTTCATCGCCCAGCGGCCAAAGTCCATGTTCGGGAGTGCCGCGATGTAGAAGAAGACGAGGCACGCGAGCGCGAGCAGCGTCACGAACACCGTCACCCGGAACGACAACTCGACCCCGAACAAATTGGCTGCGACGAAAATGCCGTAGCCCAATATCCAGTAGACCGGCTGAAACTCCGGCGGGGTTTCCAATATCGCCCCCATATACGAACCGATGAAAAACACGACGACCGCCGGCGTCAGCACATACTCGATGTTTTCCGCGACCCCGGTAACGAACCCGCCCCACGGCCCCATCGCCGAACGCGCGAAGGAATAAGCCCCACCCGTGTGCGGCAACGCCGTCGCCATTTCGGCGATGGAATAGGTCAGCCCCAGATACATGATGCTGATGATGACCGTGGCCGCAAACATCGAGCCCCACCCGAACGCGAGCCCGTAGTTCCAGCCAGAAAACTGCCCGGAAATAACTGCGCCGACGCCCAACGCCCAAAGCGACCAGACGCCCGCGTAGCGGCGCAGCTTGCGCTTCTGGAAATACTCGTCGCCGACTTTTTCGTATTTGACGCCCTGCGTGCCTTGGTCAGCCATGACGCTCGCTCCCTCGGACCTGTCCGATTCGCCAAACGTCTCAGAGAAACGCGGCGCGCGCAACGAAGACGCCGTTAACGATTTGGCTGCCAGAATCTGGCGATGACTTTCAACCTGCCCACACTGAGCGTCCGCAGCAACCCGCGTTAGGAACGACCATGACCGACGTAACCCAGATCGCCGAACTCACGTTGCGCATGGGCCTTGCGACCGCGATCGGCGGCGCGATCGGTCTGAATCGCGATATGCACGGCAAACCGGCCGGCTTGCGCATGCTGGGGCTCGTGGCACTGGGCGCAGCGCTGGCGACGATATCCGTTGCGGGGCTCGCGCACACATTTCCGGCCGACGCCGTCAGCCGCGTGATCCAAGGCGTACTTGCAGGTGTCGGCTTCTTAGGCGCGGGCGTCATAATGCGCGACGAGGTCGGCAACGTTCACCGCCTCAACACAGCCGCCTCCGTCTGGGTGACGGCTGCGATAGGTGTTGTCTGTGGCCTCGGCGAATACGCAATCGCTATCATCGGCGCTGCGTTCGTGCTGATCCTGCTCACGATCGGCGCGGAAGTCGACCACCGCTTTTTCGGCAAACTCTCAAAGAAAGAAGACCCGCGCGACTGACGTCAGTCGAGCGCGACGGACGCGAGCGCATCTTTGGGAATACCGTAATACTCCGAAAGCTCCTCGTGATCGTGCCCGTAGTCGTAGACGAGCTCGTCTCCGGTCTTGATGTCGCGCGTAGCGTAGAACTCCATCGTCTGGTCCGCGTAGTTCGACACCAGCGCTATATTCTCCGGCAGCCCGTGGTTGATCAAACTACCGAGTCCCAGCACGACGGCCAGGTCGTCCTCGTCGTTCCACTGAAACACATACCGCCCGACGACGGTTTCGTCCGTATGATCGGACTCCGCCCCCGGCACCAAAATGATCGGATCGGCGAGCACCAAAGCTCCCTTCGCAATGTCGCGCGCGGCGAATACGCAACGGCCTTTGCCTGGCACTTGGCGCACGATCAGGTTCGACGAATGAATCGGGGTCAAAGGGATCTCTCTACGGCTGACAACCAGCGGGCGAGCAACCTACTGATCGTGAACGCCCAATCAAGTGTTTTGGGCTGCATTCCAGCGATTTCTTTTTCACCTCAGCGTTACGTGACGCAACGCCCGCCGCACACTAAGTTCCGCCCAACCATCCGGGGAAACCAGCTCATATGAAAAGACGTTCGTTTTTAGCAGGCGCCGCCGCAACGGCCGCGCTCACCGTTTCGACGCCCCTCGTGGCGCTCGCCAAGACAATGAAAAAGGAGACAGCATTGGGACCGTTACTCGATCCGTGGTCCGGCCCGAACGGCGGCATCCCGCGCTTCGACCAAGTGAAGACCGCGGACATCAAGCCGGCGTTCACAAAGGGCATGGACATGCTGCGCGCCGAAATCCGCGCCATCACCACGAATAACGCACCCGCGACGTTCGACAACACCGTCATCCCGTTTGAGGATGCCGGCCGCCCGTTTGGCCGCGTGTCGAACTTCTTCGGCGTTTACACCTCGACGATGAACGACAAGGCGATGCAAGCGCTCGACACCGAGATGTCGCCCGTGCTGGCAGCCTTCAGCGACGAGATCATCCAGAACGACGCGTTGTTCCAACGCCTAAAGGCAGTGCACGACGGTCGGCAAGCGGCGAACCTGAACACCGAACAACAGCGCCTGGCGGAGGTCTACTACAACCGCTTCGCCCGCCAAGGCGCCGCGCTGAACAAAGACCAAAAGACGCGCATGGCGGAAATCAACAAGCGTCTGGCGACGCTGTTCACCCAGTTCGGCCAAAACCAGCTTGCGGATGAAGAAAACTACAAGCTCACGATCGACAAGGAAACCGATCTCGCCGGTCTGCCGCAGTCGCTCCGCGACGGCGCCGCCGAAGCCGCGAAGGAGGCCAAGCAACCCGGCAAGTGGGTGTTCTCCAACACCCGCTCGTCGATCGAACCGTTCCTCCTCTTTGCCGACAACCGCGTTCTGCGTGAGAAGGGTTGGCGCATGTGGGTCAACCGCGGCAACAACAACGACAAGAACGACAACAAGGCGATTGCCGGCGAAATCCTGCAGCTGCGCGCCGAACGTGCGCGCCTGCTCGGCTTTCAAAGCCACGCGCATTGGATCGTCGCCGACAACATGGCCAAAACGCCCGAAGCGGCGATGGGCTTGATGATGAAGGTGTGGCCGGCCGCCGTCGCTGGCGTCAAAGAAGACGTCGCCGCGATGCAGGAACTCGCCGACAAGGAAGGCGCGAAGTTCAAGATCGAACCGTGGGATTATCGCTACTACGCGGAGAAGGTCCGCAAAGCGAAGTACGACATCGACCAAAACGAGGTGAAGCCTTACCTGCAACTCGACAAGATGGTCGAAGCCATGTTCTGGGCTGCGGGTCAGGTTTACGGCCTTGAGTTCGCGAAGCTGTCGGGCATCCCGGTCTATCATCCCGACGTGACGGTCTTCGAAGTGCGCCGCGCCGGCGGCCGCATCGGCCTCTTCTACTTCGACCCGTACGCGCGCGCGGGCAAACGCTCCGGCGCCTGGATGAACGAGTACCGCACGCAGGAGAAGTTCAAGGGCGAAATCACGCCGATCGTCTCAAACAACTGCAACTACGTGAAGGGAAAGCCTGGCGAACCCGTGCTGATCTCTTGGGATGACTCGAACACGCTGTTCCACGAGTTCGGTCACGCACTGCACGGCCTGCTTTCGCGCACGACCTATCCGACGCTCGCCGGCACCAGCGTGAAGCGCGACTTCGTCGAGTTCCCGAGCCAGGTAAACGAATACTGGTTCGAAACGCCGGAACTGCTGAACAAGTTCGCGATCCACTACCAAACCGGCAAGCCGATCCCGAAGGAACTCGTCGAACGCATCCTAAAGGCGGGGAACTTCAACCAAGGCTTCGAGACGGTCGAGTACCTCTCGAACGCGATCTATGACATGAAGCTGCACTTGGCGGCGACGCCCGACAAGCGCATCGACATCGCCGAATTCGAAAAGGCCACAATGGCCGAAATCGGCATGCCGAAGGAAATCGTGCTCCGCCACCCGGCGGCCGCCTTCGGCCATATCTTCCAGGGCGACGGCTACTCGTCGGGCTACTACGTCTACATCTGGGCCGACGCGATGACCGCCGACGTCTACGAAGGCTTCCAAGAAATGGGCGGCCTCTACGACAAAGCGGCCTGCAAGAAGCTCGAGGACGCGATCTTCTCGGTCGGCAACTCGATCCCGCCCGACGAAGCCTTCCGCCGCTTCCGCGGCCGCGACGTCGACACGAACGCCCTCATGCGCGACCGCGGCTTCCCGGTGAGCTAGCGCAAACGCTTTTCCTCCCCCCGCTTCAGCGGGGGAGGGGGACCGGCCGCCAAAGGCGGCCGGTGGTGGGGGACGCTGGCGCTTCCAAAAAATTCAGATAATTTCGTTTGAAGCGGCAGACGCTTCAAGACTTCTCCATGCGGCTTCGGCCGGAGGGAGATCTCTGGGGTTACCCCAGGGGACAGAATGGACGCCAGTAAGACGCGGCATAGGCCGCGCTGGGCACGTCGCCCAGAATAGCCTACGCATCACGACGACAGGTTGAAGCGCTCTGCCGCAACTGCTCACTCGCGGGCACCTGATGAAGAAAGACGACCCAGCCAAAGCGCTAGCCGCAGCATTGCTTGCCGGTGAGTGGTCGCGCTCCGCGCTTGAGAAGCGTGCGATCACGGCGCTAGGCGCAAGGTCGAAGCGCCGCGCCAGCCGCATCGTCGACGACATCTGGACGAACCACAAAGCCCCCTATGTCCCGCATCGCAACGAACTCCGGCGTCTGATCTACGCGAGCAACGCCTTCGCCGGCCTCGGCGAGACCGCGATCACGCGCCTGAACGAGCTGAAGCCGAAGGAGCAGCCGCCGCGCTTCGCACCGCTGCCGCGATTTCAAAACGCAAACCTCCCACCGCTTGCGACGGCAGGCGATCTCGCGCAGTGGCTCGGACTCTCGCCCTCACAACTCGATTGGTTCGCCGACGAACGCCGCACGCTCGCCCGCGCTAGCGATACGCTGCAGCACTACTCACAGACCTGGCTACCAAAACGCTCGAGCGGCTGGCGCCTGATCGAGGCACCGAAACCGCGCCTCAAGGACATCCAACGCCGCATCCTTCGAGGCATCTTGGACCCAATTCCTACCCACGACGCCGCATTCGGCTTCGTCCCAGGCCGCTCCTGCACGACGGCCGCCGCGAAACATGCCGGCGAAGGCGTCGTCGTGACGCTCGACCTGCGCGACTTCTTCGTAAGCGTTCCAGCCCACCGCGTGCACGCCCTATTCCGCTGCCTCGGCTACCTGTGGAGCGTTGCGCGCCTGCTCACCGGCCTCTGCACGGCCGCAACACCCCACGCGACGCTTGCGAGTGACCAACTTGATCACGAAACACGCCAACGATTACGAGCTCGTCACCTGCCGCAAGGCGCACCCACCTCGCCCACGCTTGCCAACTTCGCCGCGCGCCGGCTCGACGCAAGGCTGGACGGCCTCGCTCGGCGCTTCGAGGCCCGCTACACCCGCTACGCCGACGACTTGACGTTCTCCGGCGACGAACGCTTCCACACGAGCGTGCCGCGCTTCCTCATCGCCGTCGCCCAGATCGCCCGCGACGAAGGCTTCGCTCTGAACGCCGCAAAGACGCGGATCATGCCGCGCCACACCCGTCAAACCGTGACCGGCATCGTCGTCAACGATCACATCAACGTCGCGCGCCC